>JAFXDY010000123.1 GCA_017521105.1 Treponema sp. | reverse complement strand
TTTGAATATACTTTTTTTTATTTAATTGTGCAAGATTTTAGTTTTTTTATGTCGTATACTTTTTTTTGTTTTTTTTGTATATTATATAGAAATAAATTAATTTTAGAG
Source organism: Treponema sp. (assembly GCA_017521105.1). Classification (GTDB taxonomy): domain Bacteria; phylum Spirochaetota; class Spirochaetia; order Treponematales; family Treponemataceae; genus Treponema_D. The sequence continues at coordinate 50,214 of JAFXDY010000123.1, read as the reverse complement.
GATTCAAATGAGCAAAAAAATTCCTATTACTTTACTTTGTGGATATTTAGGAGCTGGAAAAACAACTTTATTAAATCGCGTGCTTACAAATCAGAAGGGATATAAAGTTGCGGTAATTGTAAATGATATTGGTGAAGTTAATGTTGACGAAGCGTTGATTTCTAGAGAAGCAAAAATTACTGATACAAGTAGTATTGTTCCTTTAACAAACGGATGTATTTGTTGTAATTTGAAGTCTGATATGGTTACACAAATTGAAGAATTGATGAAAACTGGAAAATTTGATTACATTTTGATTGAAGCGTCTGGGGTTTGTGAACCTATGCCTATTGCACAAGCTATTGAACAAATTGAAGTTGGTCAGCTTGATAATGTTGTTGGGGTTGTTGATGCTAGCCGACTTGTTGATGAATTTGACGAAGGAAAATCTTTATTAAAAGATGATATTGAAGAAGAAGACATTGAATCATTGTTAATTCAGCAAATTGAATTCTGTTCTACTTTGATTATTAATAAACGTGATTTAGTTTCGGATGAGCAGATGAAGATGGTTCGTGCTGTTGTAAATAAAATTCAGCCAACTGTAAAAGTAATTGAAACAACAAAATGTGAAGTTTCTGTAGATGAAATTATTGGAACAAACAGATTTGATTTTGAAACTGTTTATGCAAGTGCTGGTTGGGTAAAAGCCCTTGAAGAACACGAAGAACATCTTCACGATGACGACCATGACCACGAACATCATCACCACGATGACGAAGAAGTTTGCGAAAAATGCGGACATCACCACGGACAAGATGAATCTTGCGAAGAACACAAAGAACATTGCGACCATCATCACGATCATGAACACGAAGGTCACGACCACGACGAAAAATGTTGTTGCCATCACCACCACAAACATCGCCACGACGGTGAAAGCGAAGACGAATACGGAATTGGAAGTTTTGTTTATTATCGTCGCCGTCCATTTAATCGCATTAAACTTGATGAATACGCTTCACGCTGGCCAAGAAGTATTATTCGTTCAAAAGGTGTAATGTGGTTTAGCGACGAAGATGATATGGCTTACGTTTTGGAAACAAGTGGCCGTCAAATTCAAGCAGGATATTCAGGAAACTGGCTTGCTGCATGTCCAAAAGAAGAACAAGAACAAGTTTTGGCAGAAGAACCTGATATGAAAAAAGATTGGGACGAAAAAGTTGGAGACAGAATGGTAAAATTAGTTATTATTGGTCGCCATCTTAATCGGGAAGAAATTGAAAAAGATTTGGATGCTTGTTTAGACTAAAAAACAGGATTTACAAAAAGGTGTGCCAAGGGTTTAAGTAAAATGCCCCCTGACACACTTTTTTTTAAGAATTATAAAACCTTAAAAAACTGGATCATATTTTATAAAAAGACCAGAAACACATAAATAAACAGAGTTTGAATATGTTTTTCCGTCCTTTTCATAAGTATCTTCTGTATCTGCAACAATTACTTTTCGTTCGTTTTTTTTTCCAAAAGCTGCATTTTCATCATAAAAATAAGGCATACCCATTTTTATTCCAGATTTTTTTACACTGTCTGAAATTGGAGAAACAGAACACAATTCTTTTGTGTATGGATCCCAAAAATAATAATATGTGTATCTTGGAGGATTATCTGCTTTATAAGCTAAACTTCCCCCCATACAATTCATATTGCCAATATTTACAGTTGTAAAGGAATTTGATTCAATTTCGTAAAATACACAAGAATTACCATTGATTTTATCTGTGGCAAACATACACATGGCATTTGGAGCTACATGAATGTAACTCTTCCAAGATGATGGCACTTCCAAACAAATTCCATCCCCCACTTTTTTTGTTTTAGGATCAAATGTAGCTACAAGAATACGTTCATTGGTTGGATCTGCTAAAGGTACTTGATAATTGTGACTAGCGGTAGTAAAAAAGAATGCCAAAGACTTATCAGTAGAAATAGGCAAAACAAAAGCACCATTACCTTCATCTGAATTTGCAATTGAAATAACAAAATTGCCATCAATTTTTTCTAATGGCTTCATCATTTCCCATTTTGTAAACTTATCAGCGGCAAAACAATTAATACAAATTGATGCAATTAACAAGAATACAACTTTCTTTTTAGTAAAACACATAAGCAACCTCCGTATAATTTTTTATATAATTTTACTATAAACCATATCAAAAAATATTCAATTTTTTTTTATTTTGAACAACTTGTTTTTGATTTTTTACTTTCAAATTCGTATACACCGTAAAACTCACCTTTATAATCTTCAATATATTTACCATCAGAATTATTTACAAAGCTCACATATTCAAGTTCTGTGGATGTTCCATTTGTATGACCTTGCAATGTAAGAACACCTATCACTTTTCCTTCACTATCAAATTTTCTGGATACAACAATACCAACATGACCAATCCATCCAGATTTTTTACCATCCATATTGTTAGGATTTGCCCATGCTATTACAGAACCAGGAACAATATTCGATGGATTTTTCAAAGCTTTCAATACATCATTTCGTTTTACATTAGAATCAGTTTTATCTTTTTTATTATAACCTCCTACAATTTGATTAAAATTATCTCCATTTTTGTCATTCAAAATATCAATAGTGCCAAGTGCACTATTTCGTGTAAAATTATTACTTTTTACTTTTTCATTATGCTCTTGTTCAAAAGCATTTACCAATCCAGAAGAAGAAGAATCTTTTCCAATATGTTTATTTGCTAAAATTGTTAACAATGTAGCTACATCTGCACAGTCATAGCCTTTTGGTATTTGCATATTGGTTCCATTTTTTTTATATTCAACTTGATCAAATTTTGCGTAATTCATAATAAACAAGGAATAAAAGTATTGTTCTTCTGGAGATAATTCTTTTTTTGCAAACCCTTGTAGGTCAATATTATTAATTGGGTCGGTAGCACAATAAGAAAACCAGTTTGTTCCATCTTGCATTGGATCTTCAGTTGTGAAACATTTAAAAATTGGTGAATAATCTCTATAACCTAAATCGTAAAAGAGTAAAGTTGAGTTTAAGATTAAATTTGAATTATTAAAAGATGCACCATTTTCCAAAGAAATTGGATTTCCCCAACAATCATAATCAATTACAGAAGATAAATCTGAATCTATGTTAGAATTTCCAACAACAGATTTTCTGTAATCTGGCAAAGAAATTTTTAGTTCTCTTTGAGAATAATAATTTGCATCAGAATATAAATTAAAATAGGATTCTCCATTCATTTTTGCGTAAATTACAGGTCGATATTCTGTTTGAATTTGTTTGGTAGCATTTCTTTGCTGTTGAGATTTCATTTTAAAATTTGCATCGGCACCGGCTGAAGAATCAAGTTGACGGGTGGAGTTTTGAATTCCTGTTGTTTTTACATCTGCATTACTTTCGGCAATAATGTTTGTTGCAAGTTTATATTCCAATTGCTTATTGTAATTTGATTCAACCATTTTTGATGAAATGAACATTTCATTATTTTCATAAACTGGTGTTTTAATTAATAAATCTGTAGAAAAATTATCGTAAATTAAGATTGATGTATCACCATTTTCATCAGTTTGAGAATAACGACGACCAAACACATCGTAAGTATAATAAGTTGTATATGCTTTATTTGAAAATAGATCTTCATTATAGATTTTTACAGGTCTACATTCCGCATCATATTCAAAAACAGTCTGATTATACAACCCATTAATTTTTGTTAATAAACCATCATCATTCCAAGAAAGATATATTCCTTCTGTTTGAGAATTTGCTCCGTGTTTAAAAACTAAACGATTTAATTTATCGTATTCGTACAAAATTTTTCCAAAAACATTTGTGGCACAAGTTAAACTTCCAATTGAATTATACTCATATTGCTGATTCCAAAAATTCTGATAAGAACTGATATTTACATCATAATTTGCCTTTTTCATTGAAGCATAAAAATCATTCAAAATGTTTTTATCAATTGATTCTGCGTTTCCATTGTAATCATCAGAGGAAACACCAATATATAACCCACTTTCAATAGCTTCGTTTTTATAGAAATTAAATAGTTCTTTTGAAAATGATTTTTTTTCGCAAATTACTCTTCCATTTTGATCATATTCGTAAAGGGTTACATTAGCTTTTTCATCACAACGTCCAGCAATTCTTCCATTTTTATCGTAAGAAATAAAATCTGCTTTTATCACTTGAGCCAATGAATTTTTGCAAATTACACATACCAAACGTTCAAAATCATCGTAATATTTTTGAATTAAAGTACCATTTGAAAATTTTCGCAAAATTTCATTTGAACAATTATCATAACTAATTTGTACCCAATTGCCACTATTTTCTTCTTCAAGTTTGCAAATGCGCCCCGCAAAATCATATTCGTAAACAAAGTCAAAAGAATCGCTTTTTTTTCTGCATAATCGCTCAAAATTATCATATTCATAAAAAACTGAGATTTGCGCTTTGTTGTCAGAATATTTTGTAAGATTTCCAGATAAATCATACTCAAAACTAAAATCAGAATGTTCATTTTTTGCTGCAATAACTTGACCAAGATCATTGTATTCTATTTGTTTTTGACTAAAGTGATTTTGATTTTTTGTTTGCACATTTACAGAATTGTTGAAATCATCATAATTATAATTTGTGAGCATTCCAGAATTCCATTTTTTTTGTACAATACGATTTTTTGAATCATATTTATAACTTGTAATTTTTTTATCTGGATTTTGTATTGAAGAAATTTTTCCCATATCATTAAGTGTATACAAAATTTGTTGATTCATAGAGTTTGTTACACTTAACGTTTTTTTATCTGAAGATGGAAAATAACTTGTAGTTCCGTTATCTAATGTTGTTATTGAAGAAATTAAGCCTTGGTTTGAATAATCAAAACTTACATTTTTTAAATGTTTATGAACATTTTGCAAATTAAAGGCTTTGTCGTATTGATAAGATGCAATTTGTTTTCCATTGTAAAAAATGGCTTTTACGTCGCCAGTTGGATAGTATTCAAATTGCTGAAGGTTACCATCTTTTTGAATTTTTGAAACATCTCCATAGGGATTATATTCAAATTCTGTTACACAACCAGAACCATCAGTCATTTTGATAATATTTCCAAGACAATCGTATTCAAATTTTTGATTTCCAAAAGCATTTGTAACTTCAATGAGCCTGCCAAGTGCATCATATTTTTCTGTTTTTGATATTTTTGAGTTACTAATTGTTTGAACAAAATTATCCTTATCATTATATAAAAACTCAGAAAGCCTTATACAATTATTTGATGAATCAAAAACTTTTTGACTAGTAACACGGCCTTTTTTATCATAAGTAATTTTTTTTGAACCATTATTAAAATCAATCTGAAGTAAATTTCCAACAGAATCGTAATCAAAATTGTACAAATAATTTCCAGAAGTTTTATATTCCACAAGATTTCCAAACATATTAAAACGTTGCACTGATTGAGTTTCATTTTTTCTTTTTGAAATCATAGAATAGGAAAGATCTCTGTTGTAAACATAATTAACATTCAAATTATTAGAATCACTAGTTTCCAAAAGTTTTCCTGTTCTAGAATATTCAAAAGTTTTTACATAACCATCTGGATTTATTAATTTTACAAGACGATTTTCACTATTGTATTCAAGCTGACGAGGATTTTTTTGATTTCCATAAAATTCTTTTACAATTGTTTTTTGATATTTTGATTTTTCATTTAATACTTCAATTTTTCGGTTATAAAGTGTAAACTTTTCTCCTATAGGAAATCCACCTTTATCAACTTCATATACAATTTCAGAAATAATCCGATTTTTTGAGTCATATACATATTCAGTTGTATAACCGTTTCCCAAAAGAGACCAAACTGTATAACTTTTTAAAATTCCCCCAGGATTATAATTGCAAGAACAATACAATTTTCCATCAATTAATATTTTTTTTAGTTTTTTACTGCTATCGTATATTAAATCTTTTGTATATTTTGTGTTAGTAGTTAAATCTGTAACAATTGTTTTTACTTCCCACATTCGTTCATTGTAAAAAGTTTCAATTGTAACTTTATTATTATGATTTTCTTTTCTATATCTTTCTTTATGTTCAATTATTGTAAAATCACCATTTGTGTTTTCATATCTAATTGGCCTATTCTGATTATCATAATTCCATTTTTCTACAAGAGTTTTACCATCAAAGCTTGTCTTTTTTTCTAAAATATTTCCAAACTGATTATGCTTAAAATCTATTTGGTATCGATTGTCACTAATTTTCTTGAGTATAGATTTTGAATCATATTCGCATTGATAAATTAGATTTCCATTATACAAAGAAGAAAGTTGGTTTCCTTTTGAATCGTAAGTCCATTCATAAATATTGCCCTCTCTGTCAATTTCTTTAATTAAATTCCCCATATTATCAAAAAAAACTCTGTATTCAGATCCATCATCAAAAGAAATTTTAGAAAGTTGCATAAGCTGATCATAATAATATGTTCTTTTTTTACCATTTTCTGTAACAGCACTGTAAACTCCAAAATCATTGTATTCATAAACAGTATGATTTTCATCATTAGTTATTGATGTGATTCTTTGATTTTCATCTGAATAATAAATTGTCTTTTTTCCGCTAGGTGAAGTGTAAATTGTCTTTCTGTGTCCATCATTTGAAAAATCATATTCAAAAAATTCTTCTTCTCCAATTTCGTTTGTAATTTTAGAAACAACTGTTCCAAGTTTTTGATTATATTCATACCAAATTTTAATTGTAGAACCATCGGCTTTTGTAATTGTGTCTAAATACCCCTGGGAATTATATTTGTAAGAAACTGGTATTTGGTCTGAATCTTTTGCGTATGATAAATAACCTTCTTTGTATTCATAGTTTGTGGCACCGTAGATGGGGCCGTTGATTGAAAGAATCTTACCATCAAAACCCGTTTTGATGGTAAGATTTTCACCAGATTCCAAAACTATTTTTGATAATCTACCATTTTCATATTCAAATTGCTTAGATTGTCCATTTTTATATATTATTTTTTCTAATTGCCCATATTTGGTATAATATTTTTTCTCACCATAAGGTAATTCAACAATAAAACCACCCGCATCATCTCCCGAAAAACTTTGATTTCCATTTTTGTCACGACCGTAAATTTTAATAAAGTTAGAATATTCTTCGTCAATTGGTAAATATATTCCATTCTTCAAACAAAAATACAAAGGTTCGCCAGAATCATTAACATAAATAATATAGTTATAATCAATTGTATATGAATCTTCATTTTCAAATAAATCATAACTAACATATTTATTTAATTCATCTACATATTCATTAGTATTATTTATTTCAACACAAAGTGAAATACACTTTTTATTTTTTTCAATTTTATTATTATAGTTTTCAAAGTCATCATCAAATTGTGTTACATCACTATATTTCTCTCTTATCTTATTGATTTCTTGTTTTGCATTCTTATAAATTTTTATTAGGTTTTCATAATATCCAATTAACTGAGAATGATCGCCTAATTTACATCTAATGATTCTTGAATCGAAAAACGATATCCAATTTTTTCCAAATAATCCTGTTCGACCATATTTATACTCTCTTTTATAAACAGTATCAGCAAATTCATAAACATATTCACCAGTTGTCACAAAAACAGGATCTCCTGCGGTTTTGTCATAATTAATTTGTGTAACAATAGGTTCTAATATTTTATTAATTTCTTCTGTTTTTTTTGTAATCTCTTTTCGAATTTTATCAGCTTCATATCTATTTACTTTATATGCAAGTAATTTATCCGTTAACTCCTGTTTCCTTTTATTTTTATTAGTTTCTTTCATTAAAGAGTTCAAATAATCGTCAATATATAGTTCCGGAATAGTATTTATATCTAAAGTATTACTTTTATCATCTAATAAATCTATTTCCTCTAATAATTTCAAAGCTTCATTATCTAAATCATCCAGTTTTTCCCCTAATTCTGTAATTTCAGATTCTTTCTTTCTCGCTTCATTGAACGCTTCTTGATTATTTGGAGAATTATTCATTTGATTTCCAGGATTATTCGTATTATCTTCTTTTTTTTGGTCTAGTGTTGAACACTGTTCTCCCTTAGCATTGTAAAAAAATGCAAACAAATTAAAACAACATAATAAATATGAAAATAAAATAATTTTCTTCATAAGCACATTCCTCCCATTTTTTACCAATTAAAATAAAAAAGTTTGTCTAACAAAGACTGATTTTTTCCTACAGTAGGAACATATCCTTTACTGTCACAAACAAAATCAATTTGATTATCTACTGCCCCTTTGATGTATCTGTCTTCATGTCTGGCTTGCAAATAATTTCCAACAGTCAAAGTGGAAAAATACACACCTAAGCTTCCGTCTTGTTCATCAGAATCCCAATATTGAATAATTGCCTCGTTACGAGAATTAAAATATTCTGCTTTTAAAATTTCTAACTCTTCGGATTTAACCGAGCAAGCCGACAATTCATTCACAAAAGAATCAATATCAATATGAAGGTCACTATCTTTTTCTTCATAAAAAAACTGATTTACTTTTGTTAATATGCAATTTTGTATTTCATCTCTTATTTCATTAGTATTGATTTTTGAAGCTACATATTCTGAAAATGAATCAAAACTCAAAAAATAGTTTTCAATTTTATTCAAATCAACAACAGAAATAGCCGCTTTTGAATATTTTTCATAACTACACTGAAATTGCATCACTACAGAATCTATAAAAGCATCTAAAGATTTTTGCTTTTTGCTTGTAAAACTATTAAACAAAAGTTCATAATCCATGCCATTAATTCCAAGTAAACCTTCCACACCAAAAGCAACGTCTGCATAATTTCTTATTTGATAAAAAACTTCTAATTCAGCACCAAAACAAGAATCAAAACCAATAAAATCTAATTTTTTTCCGTTTAATCCATTTTTGAGTCCAGAGTTTAATTGAGTCAAAGTCATTCGTTTTTCAGAAGTTTCATCATAACAAAAACCTCGCCACCCTTCTCCATGCCCCCACAAAATCACCCCATATTGATTAGCAGGATAATTTTCATACATAAATTTTATGCTTCTTGATAAACTCATATAAGCAGACATATCCAACTCATTTTGAGAAGAACTGCTCAAACCCAACTCCAAGCATTCAATTTCTTCTGACAAGATTTCGTTTGTATCTGAAACATTATTCGTTTTTAATCTATACAACTTTGTATTTTTCCAGTTGCCATTCGAAGAATCATAAGAAGGATTTCTGTCTAAAAGCACCAAAACAGAAACATTTTTAGTATTTAGTTTTGATTTTTCCATTTCAATAAAATCTGCAATGGCTGCACTTTCAAGATTATTATCAGCAGACATATACACTAAAATTGACCATTCTCGTTCATCTAAAGATGGCTTTGAATTAGTATCAATATCTTTTTTCTTATCATTTAATGAACATTCTTTTCCACTTATATTTTGATGACAACTCAATAATCCCAGACAGAATAAAATAAAAAAACAAATAAAATATTTTCTTACAAAAATCATATATCGCTCCATTTTTTTTTATTTAATAAGTTGCAAAAACACCAAATGAATCTGTCCACACAGCACCATCATCATACAAAATCTGACTAATATACAAATAATCAATTACATAACCAGATGACTCAAAAGAAAAAATAAACTCATCCAAAGAAATACAATCTTCAATTATTTCATTAGGCTCAATATTACAATTTATATTGAGTACAATATGATTTTTCATACCAAAAGGAGGTTCTCCATTTTCATCAAATACATAAAAAACAACTGTTAATTTTGAAATTGTTTTTACCCCTTTATTTTTAAAAAGAAAGTTAAATCCCATAAAATCGTAAATCTCTGACTCTTCTGTTGATAATTCACCTTGAATCAAATAAGGAACATTTTCGGCTGCAAAAACAGAACAAGAATTAAAAAAAGAATAAATAAAAATAAAATAAACAAGTATTTGTTCTTCATAATGACTCCACTAAATTAATTAATTTTGAGTAATCAACAAAAATCGAATAATCTCTCTTTTCGTTTTTTTTAATTTTTTCAATTTCAGACATACAAGCCGTTTTATCAGACATTAAATAAAATCCGTAACACTTGTAAAGATAAATTAAAACTTCCAATTCCGATTGCCCATTGGTAAAAATTGTGTTCAATAATTCCAATGCTTCATATACTTTATTTTCCTTTAACAACTTTTCAATAGAATCAAAAACATAGTCTTTTGATTCAAATTGAAAACAATAATATTTGTCACAATTATTATTAAGATGAAAGTTAATATTTTTCTTCGGAACACCAGGTTTCATCAATGAAAGTGTATACATATCATTTTTTATACCATTAAAAAAAACAAAACCATTTTTATTTGTCTTCGCACATTCAATTTGCTTATCATTTTTTATTATGGACACACTACATTCAGACACAGGATTATTATTTTCATCTACAATAAAACAAGTAAATTCTGTGTTATTGTTTAATTTTTCAATTGATGAACAAGAAATAAAAAAAAACATAAAACAAACATAAGGAAGAATGTATATTTTCTTCATTACTTTATTATTCATTTTCATTAACAACCTCTTCTTTGATCATATATATCTTTTTGTTATTACTTTTATAAAAAACATTTGATGTTCCATCTTTGTTTTTTATTTTTCCAACAATTTTGTCATTATTTTTTGAAGCATTCTGTTTTACATTTTTTAAATAAATCTTACTTGGTTGCTTTTGCTTTTGATTCTGTAACAAAGATTTTTCATTTTGAGATAGGGCGGATAACTCGGCTCTTGTAAAAAATAATTTTTTATTTTGGGCTAAGAAAGCGAACACATTGAAGTTTTGGGTGGAATTGATTGAAGAATTATTTTCTTTGCCATTGGAAAATATTGGCAACGCATTTTCTATTTTTAGATAAACGGTGAAAACTTGGCCTTTTGTTATGGAAAGGGTTGGGCAAAAAAATAATTCTACATTAAATAAAGCTGCAATTTTATTAAACAAATCTTCAAATTGCTCTATTTCAAACGAAAATCTGATTGTAAAAGGATTATTGTTTTCTTCTACAATTTTGCATTTACTATTAATTAATAAACTTCTAAACTTAGAAAGAAAAGCTAAGTAATCTGAATAAACAGCAGGAGCAAAATCATTTTTTTTAGTTTTGGAACTATGATGTAGTCTTAAGTTGGGAACATTATTTAAATAACTTATAGAAGACACTTCAATTTTTGAATCTGCCCCCAAAATTTCTTCTGCAAAAATATCATTAACACTTACAATTACATTTTCAGCAAAACCAGAATTTTCAAACGAAAAATTACTTATTTTTCCATCACATTTATCAATAGCATCAAAAATTAATTTACAAGCATCCCCTCTATTCTGCAAACCTTCATTTTGTTCGAATTCTTTCTCTACAATCTCTGTTTTTTTCATTGCCAGTTTTTTTTCATTTCTAAAATGAATCAAAAACATAATCCCAAGAATAAAAAACACAAATATAAAACTACAAAGAATATGAATATATTTCTTTTTCTCAACAAATATCAATTTTTTTTCATTTTCTTCTGTATGCAATTTACATCTTGGATTATCAAATCTATACGAAGCAAGTTTCATTTTGTTCATAACAAGAACATCTGCAAAAAACTTCCAATTTTTATACAGGATTTTTGAATCAAAGCAATATTCATCAGAAAAACAAGGATGCAACTTTTCTAGTTCTTTAAAAATAAATTTCTTTCTTCGTTTTCCTAGCAAAAACTTAAAAGGAAGATTGATTGAATATTTTTCATAATCACTTTTTTTTACTGCACAGTTTTTTCCATACATAAAAACTCCTCTATAAATAACTAAATAAATTGCTATTTACTTTTGAATAAACTTCGCCTTCACAAAAATCACTAATCCATTTTCCGTACATCACATTTTCATAATTCACATTTGAATCTTTATTATCCACATCAGATAAAAACTCTGTAGTTGGTGCCCATCCAATATATTCCAAATTCCAAAAAGCTCTACAAACCTTTTGCCATTCATTCAAATTAGAAAATCCAGAGCCATCACAAGTTTTTCTAAAACTTTCAGAAACAAATCTAATACACTCATATTTTTGCTTTTCAGTTTCACATTTTTTGTACAATTTGCCATAAGCTACACCGCCAGAAACTAAAGACCCTAAAATCAATAAATACAAAACATAAAAAACAACAACATTAATCAGCTTCATTTCCCCAACTCTTTTTCATTTTTTTGATTCAATTCATACAAGATTTTTTCACTTTTATTTTTCCACATTTCAATTTCAGCAATTTTTTTTACACTAGCAGAAAAGAAAATCATCGCAAAAGCAATTAGCAAAGAAAAACAACCTGCCATAAAGGAATTATTTCCAAGAGACAATATCCACCCCATTTCCTTCCCCACCTTTTTCCTTATCTGCCCCGTAACTTATGATAATGAATGGCAAGGACTCCGGTACGTCTGCAGGGAAATCGGCGTTTTCCGAATTGACATACACAAATTCAGAACCCCACGGATCGAGTCCTGGTTCACGAATAACATATGGTCCGTTCCAATTTTCCGGAACTGGATATAGAACTGGTTTTTCCCATAATGCTCCAATTCCTTGCTCTGACGTTGGAAATCTTCCGCAGTCAAGGAAGTAGGATTGAAGCGCGGCAGAAAATTCAGATATCTGATTTCTCGCAGCCGTTTCCTTTGCAACTTTAATGAGTTTCGTGGCCGAAACAGCACTCCCCGCTGTAAGAACCGCTCCAATAGCCAACACCGCAATTGTTTCAACAAAGGTAAATCCTTCACATTTTTCAGAACACAATTTTTTTTTACATTTTGTAACAAAGCCACAAAAAAACTCCTTTACTTTTTTTATTTTTCTCAAAAAACACTTCCACATTTATAAACCTCACAATCAACTAAAGGCCAAGAGAATGAAGCATTGGAAAAAAGACACCAGATAATAGAATAATCAAGAATATCCCTGTACCACATATAAAGATTGGTTCTATTAATAAAAAACAAAACTTTCTCTTCTTTTTATCTTTTTCTTCAATAAATGCTGCCATTTTCCCAAAAACCTCACACTCTCCACCCGTTTTACACGCAATGTATAAAAAACGTTCTAATTTTTCACCAATTCCATCAAACGCAGAAATCAAATCAATACCTTCTATCACTTTTGATTTTACCTTCTGAAACTGATGCCCTAAAACAGAATCATATCCAGCCACAGAAATCAAAGCGTCCATAGCATCAACAAAATTAATCCCAGAACTAACCAAAAAATCTGCTGCCAAAAATGACTCAAACATTTTGTTATCACTCAAAATGTTTTTCACAACAAAAAAAGCTCCCATAAAAAAACAAATCAAAAATCCACAAGCCAACATACAACTTTGCATTACAGTTCCGTAAGTCGCTCCCGAAAAAACAAAAATCGAATTTCCATTTTTTCCCCAAACCAACAGAAAAATAACAGCCATAAAAGCCACAAAAACAACAAAAACCGGATAAGTACACGCTTCTACAATCTGAACAAAATTTTCATTTTTTCTTTTACACCTTTTATACAAAAATTCACAAGTTTCACCTAAGTACCCTGTTTTTTCTGCAAAAGTAATAAAAGTCACATAAACATTATCAAATTCAATTTCATCACAAGTCTTCAAAGCACTAGAAAACGAAACACCCTTTTCAAGACATCCCAAAATATATCTAGCTGCCTTCTCCACTTTTCCATCCCTATTAAACCTAGAAATTATTTCTAAGCTTTCAATCAAAGAGATTTTTTGTTTTTGAACAAGTTCATATAAACTTTGCGTAAATTCTGATTTACTATCCATAGAACCTTTACCCAACAACACCCTTAGACAAATGCATTTTTTCTTTTCTGAATCTATACATTTCCCTAATGCTCTTGTTCACCACATCAGAATAATTCGTACAATGACCAAACTCATCTTTTTCACCATCGTAAACAGCAACATCCGCCACCAAATTCACCTGATTTTCAAAATGATTCAAATCTTGTACAACCACACCCTTCAACACCGAAGACAACATTTCTTTACCAACTCCAAGATCAAGCAGTCTAAAAATGACCTCTTCAGTAGAAGACGCATGCAACGTAGCAAACACCAAATGACCAGTCAAAGACGCTCTCAAAGCAGTTTGTGCACTCAACCTATCCCTAATTTCTCCAATCATCAAAACATCAGGATCTTGTCTAAACACATGCCTCAAAGCATCATCAAATGATCTGCCTTGCCTCTCATCAATCTGAATTTGCGTAACACCCGGAATAACATACTCAGGCGGATCTTCCAAGCTAACAATCTTCAACTTGCCCATTTGATCCCGTTGAATTTCCATCAACAAAGACGCGTTCGTAGTTGATTTTCCAGCACCAGTTGGCCCACAGACCACAATTAGCCCATTTTTTTCACAACAAAACTCCCGCAACAACACAAGCTGTTTCTCGTTAAAACCAAGCTTCTCCAACGTCAAAGGAATTCTAGTAGTATCCAACAATCTCATAACCACAGATTCCTGACTCCCCAAAACGCCATTCCCAATCACACCTACCGTTGACACTCTCAAAAAAATCGGATTCTCCCTACCATAGACAAAATGTCCATCCTGGCTTTTTCTTTTTTCCAGAACATTCATATCTGCTAGCAACTTAATTCTCTGAATCAACTCATCGCAACGATCTTTTTCAAGCTCCATAAGAAACTCAAGCCGACCATTTACTCTCATTCGAATTTTGTTACATTCAATATGCACGTCCGTAGCATTCCCCTCTCTGGCCTTAAGTAAAATGCTATCCAAAAGCAAAACCGCAGCAGCATCTTCATTTTTATTCACATCAACAGACACCTCAGAAGCAAGCTCCCAAGACTTCAAATTGACTTTGGCTTCTAAATTTTGATTTCCAACATTTTTAATTACTTCTTTTTTCTTTTCATACAGATTAGAAACACATTTTCTTAAATCACTTCGACTTCCTAATACAAATTCAACTTTTGGAAAAGAATTAAATTCCACAGGACAATCTTTTCGTTTTAAAACATATTCAACATGATTTGCAAAGGCTCGTTCCAATCTTCCTCTTATATCTTCATTTTCATTATCAATAAGAACTTTTAAGTATGCTCCCCTTTGTTCCAAAACAGCCGCACCATTGTACAAACAAAAAGCAGGGGTCAATTGAAATTCATAATTAGTCATAAATTCACCTTCTATAAGTTTTCCAAAAACTGTTCCAACCGATTTTGAGCCCACAACTCAATATCTTCTTCATCAACTTTTTCATAATTTTCAAGATGAGGAACAAGATATATCACCATTTGAGAATTTTGTTTTAATTTGTTTTTATTTTTAAATAACTTTCCAAGTAACGGAATTTTCGAAATTAATGGCACTCTTTTTTCATCATCAGATTCTGCATTTTGAATTAATCCACTAAGGACAACTGCTTCCCCACTTTTTCCACAAACTTCAGTAGTAACAATTTTTTCTGTAGTTGGAGGAGGATTTCCTGTAGAACTAGATGTATCTAAGCCCTGCCTTGTAACAGAAGCTGTAACAGTACTAGTAATCATTCCGTTACCACTAACACGTCCCAAAATATCAATTTTTATTCCCGAAACAATTTCTCTTGTTACACCTGAATAAATTGGTTTTCCTGTTTCTGGATCAATATTGTTATCTCGGTATCTATAAGTATTTGTATTTTGAAAATTGATTTGCTTCCCAGAAACACCGTGCAAAGTTGTATCTGCGTAAACCTGAGTTTTATTTTCTTCAATTGAAGATTGAAGATTTGCAGCAAAATTTAATCCAAAAGCAGAAACAACATTTAAGTTAAAGTTCATTACGCTTCCAAGCATAACAGAAGCATTTGACCGATCCCCTAGGGAAAGTTTATTTACACCAATGTTTGAACTCCAAAGGTTTTCTGAACTTTCATCATATTGCAAAATTAATAAATCATAACTTATACGCTGAGCAGGTCTATCACACAACGCAATTTCTTTACAAACATTTTGATACGCTTGTTCGGTTCCCTTAAAATAAATACACGAATTATCATCTGCAACCGAAATAGAATTTTTATCAATATTGGGTGGCAAAAATTTTAATAACTCTTGAGGTGTAATATATTTTAAAGTAAGAAGATAAGTTTCATTTTTTATATCAACATCATTAATCAGATTTTTTATTTCATAATCCTGATTTTCAGAAACTAAAAACAATACAGAAAAATCATCTGGTAAAACAATCTGTTCCAACTGACCAACTTTTTTGTTTACATAAGAAACAAATTTTTCGGCTTTTAAATAATTTAGTTGATATTTTTTCCAAGTCCGTTTTTCAGAAAGCAACTGTTCCTTTGTTCTAGAATTGGTGACAATATAGTAAATATCATCCACAATTAGACATTCAAAACCATTTTGTGCACACAAATTATTTAGAACATCGTTATAACTGTTTGCCACAAAAGAAGTTCTTTGAATATTGTTTTCGGAACTAGTCATAATACAAAAATTTTTAACAAAACTTCTTTTTTCAAAATCATCAAAACAATCTTTGTTCACAAAATCAAAAAAACTATTTATCACATCCGAAAAATTTGCATTTTTTATATCTACCAAAATTTTATTATTTTCAACAAGTTCAAACTTAATATCTGAAGAAGCAAAATCAAAATCTCTAGAAGAATTTTTTTTCTTAGCAAAATGAAACCCATTATCCTTTTTTAAAACTTCATATCCAGAAAAATACATACAAAGTTTTTCTAGCAATTTTTCTTCAGATAAATCTTTAAAGTGAATATTCAAAACATTTGAAGGCAAAGAATCATAAGTAATAGGATTTTTTAACACTTTTGATAATTTTTCTAAAATTTGAAATGGAGTTAAATCATAGGCATCAAGAGAAAATCCATTTTCAGATTCTGTAATTTTACATTTACTAACAACCCAAAAATCATCATTTTTGTTTACATAAAGTCTGGAACTATTCATAAAAGTATCAAAGCCAACTTCAAAATCATTTCCCACAAATCTAAAACTTCCAGTACCGCTAACAGTGTCATCAGCCACAATTGAAATTCCTGTATCTAAAGAAACAGCAAACAAAATGTCTTTAATATCGCAATCAGAAAAATCCCAACTGTACTTCTGATTTTGCCCCCACAAAATCCCCAAAAAAAACAGGAAAAAGCAAAAGCAACTATTCTTCTTTTTCATTCAAACTCCTTGCAACTTTTATTAAAAACCGTTCATATATACAATTAAAAAAAACGTTAAAAAAACTGCAATTTCGTTTAAAAATTTTTAATTTTTTTTTCACTTTTTTTGATTTTTTATGTAATTTATGATAAACTACCAATAGTTTTAGTAAAAAAACGTTCAGAATGAACAAAATCTTAATTTAGGAGGCCAATTATGGAAGGTGGATCCAGTTATCCCAGTTATTTTTTAATCACAAAAAATGGCCTCTTGAAACTCGTCTTCTAAAAAAAATCATCAAAATTTCACAGGCTCAAGAGACATTTTTTTCTAAAAAATTTTAGTTTGAGAGGAAAAAAATGATTACATACTGGCAACAAATTGAAGGACTTTTTGTCCGAACAAAAAAATCAGAAATTGACACATCACTACCATTGTGGATTGATGCAAGAAATGTTACTCGTGATGAATCTACAGAATTGCAAGAAACATACAACATTGAACAAGATCACATTTTAGATATTCTTGACCCAGATGAACTTTCTCGCATTGAAGACGGTGAAGGCGGATACATTTTAACAATCGTCAGAGTTCCAGTTTATGACCCAGCTGCCGAAACTCCATATTTTACAGTTCCAATTGGCATAATCATTAAAGGAAAAGTAATTATTACAATTTGTTGGACAGACAGCGAAGTAATAAAAGATTTTAGTGCAAACAGAGTTCGAAACATTCGCTTAACAGATTTTCCGTCATTTATTGTACAAATTATGAACAGAGCAAACTTAAACTTTTTGCGCTACTTAAAAGAAATCAACCGCCGCTCTACAAGCATTCAAAATGAAATGCGCATGGAAATTGAAAACAAAGAAATTATGCTCTTGCTAGGATTAGAAAAATCCCTTGTATATTTTACAACATCATTAAAAAGTAATTCTTTGCTTTTAGAAAAAATGCGTACAACAAAATTGATTAAGTTTGATGAAGACGACTTAGATTTTGTAGAAGGTGTAAAAATTGACAACCGCCAGGCAATTGAAATGGCAGACACATACTCAAACATTTTATTTGGCGTAATGGACGCATTTTCTTCGGTTACTTCAAACAACTTGAACAACGTAATGAAGAAATTGGCAATAATCAACCTTGTAATGATGGCTCCAACATTTGTAACAAGTTTCTTTGGAATGAACTACAAATTACCATTTGAAAACTTACCAGGTTACATTCCAGTAATAATCGCCACAGTTTTATGTTTGATTTCAGTATTCTTGTGTTCACTACTTTTAAACTTCAACAAAGAAAAAATCCACGCAAGAAAATCGGCTCGCAAACTCACAAAAAAACAAAGACGCTCTGTAAAAGCCGAAAAACGCAGAATCAAAAAACAAGAAAAGAAATTAAAATAATATTTTTTCTTTTGGAAACTCCCGGTCGTCTCTTAATTCTTAATTCTGAATTTCCAAACTACATGCTATTCTAAATCCCATATAATTATAGCATTCATTTGGGTCGTAGGAATAACGGTCACCGGCATACAAAAATGGTGTGTAAGGAGACCAACTTCCACCGCGGCTCACCCGTTCAAAACCAATTGCAGGCCCATAAACAGAATCTTTTTTATAAGCTTCAAACCAATCCCAGCAAAATTCCAAAAGATTTCCACTCATATCAAAAATGCCCGCTGCATTTGCATTACCAGAACCTGGCATCACTTCTTCACCAGGCAAAAATGGAACTCCCGCAGTGCCAACAATTCTAGCTTCTGCACAATTTTCACTATACCAAGCAAAAAGATTCCATTCCAAACCAGAAGCAACAACACCACTCACCTCGTCCCCAGCTTGCATTCCAGATTTAGTTTTTCTTGCCGCAAATTCCCATTCACTTTCACTAGGAAGCCTATATCCATTAGCAGAAAAATCACAAACAGCCAAATCACATTCTGCCGAAGCCGAAGAATCACGCAAAACCTCATTTTCATATTTATAACAAGGCTCTTTTCCCCGAATTTCACTTAAAGCATTACACCAAACAATAGCATCATACCAAGTAATCATAGAAACTGGCAAATATTTATTTTCTTCCGAGATTTTTTCACCACGACGCCCTTCCGAACCAGGCTGACCAGGATTAGCAAAATAATATCCCATAGATTCAGCTTTAACTTTTACCTGATACCAAAGGCCATAAGTAGTTTCAAATTTATTAATTGCAAAAGGTTTTAAATTTCGTTCAACAGCATTCACCTGAGAATCTTGCCCCAAAGTAAAATTCAAATTATTTCTAAAAGAAACAAAACTCAAATGAGCAATTTTTTCTTCAGCAAAAACTTTTCCAGAAAAAAACAAAAAAATAAAAACAAAAACTTTTGCAATCAATTTTCTTTTCATAAAAAAACCTCAAAAAATAAATCTATTTAATTTCGCACAATTCAGCATTTACAACTTTCCAATTTTCGCCAGCTTTTTCAACTTCAAGCCAAGCATAAAAACCATTTTCACCAAGGCTACCAGGATTAATTACCACAGTTTCCCCAATAGATTCAATTCCACGACCTTCGTGAATATGCCCGCAAACAACAGCCAAAGGTTTATTTTCTTTAATAAAATCAGCAAATTTTGTACTTCCCGCGTGATTTACCCCATCAAAAGAATCAACTTTTTGCGCAAGAGGAGGATTATGACTAATCAAAATCAAACTTTGCCACAAAGAATTGTCCCCAGACTGCTCAATAGAATTTTTTACAATATCAAAATCACTTAAAATATCATCTTCCGAACGTTCAAATTCAGTTTTTCCAGTAAAAACAGTTCCGCCACCACTTCCCGCAACAGCAAGTCCATCAAAAAATGCCAAAGATTTTTCAACACAAACATCCTGAGCTTCCAAATCTTCCAAAAAATCTTCATTATCACAGTTTCCCAAAACCGCAAAAATTGCATCATGCTTTTTACACAAAAGTTTTAATGCTTCTTCTCCAGTTTCTGGCTTAAAACATTCCGCAAAATCACCAGCAAACAAAACCCCATCAGCCTCTTTAAACTGAGCATCCATTTTATCCAAAACATCATTATGAGCGTGCAAATCGCTAATCACCAATAACTTCATACAATCCTCTTTTTTTTATTTTACGGGCGGCTGGAACTTTCAGTTCCATCGGGCTTTGCGCAGTTCCGCTTTCGCTCCATTCGCCAGCCGCAAGCTGAACGCTTGCTTACTCTGGCGAACGCCTTCGGCGCTGCTCCAATCCCTGCCGCATTCTTAATGCAGAATTAAGAATTGCCTGTCATTGCGAGATTTTCGTTCAGAAAATCGAGGCAATCCACTTTCTAGATTGCCACGTCGCTTTGCTCCTCGCAATGACAAAGCAAGGCATTCTTCACCGACATCCCAAATCTTCTACTTCCCATCCCACAGCATCAGTTTTGCAACGCAAAACTGGAGATGTCGGACAACAAACGTCCACTTTTAGACTACACCTTCACCGACATCAATTCTGAATTCAGAATTTTTTCAAACGCTTTTTTCAAAGCATCCATTTGTTCTTTTGTTCCAATGGAAATACGAACAAAATCATCAATTCCTTTTGTGGCAAAATGACGAATCAAAATGCCTTCTTCTTTTATCTTTTTGTAAATCACATCACCAGAAATTGAAGGATGCTTTGCAAACAAAAAGTTTGTTTTACTCTTTGTAACATAAAAACCATTTTCCACCAAAAAGTTATAAAATTTTTCTCTTTCTTCCACAACTTTTTTAGAAGTTTCCACATAATAAGCCACATCATTACAAGCAGCAATTCCAGCAGTTTGATTTATTGCATCAATTGGAAAGTGATTCACACAATTTTTTACAGTAAAAACAGTTTTAATAATTTCAGGATTCGCAACAATATAACCTAATCGCTGCCCTGCACCACACAAACTTTTACTAAAAGTTCTAACAATAATCAAATTTTTATAATCTTTTAAAAGTGGAATACAAGATTCTCCACCAAAATCAACATAAGCTTCATCAACAATAAAAATTTCATCTTTATTTGCTTTTTCAAGCATTTGTCTAACTTCTTCTCTGCTCAAAGCCAAAGCAGTTGGTGCATTTGGATTTGCAAAAATAATTCCACCATCATCATTTTTTGCATTTTCAAGCATTTTATCTACATCCAAAGACCAGTCATCTTTTAAAGGAACTAAATCCATTGGAATATTGTAATAACCAGCATAAACAGGATAAAAACTATAAGTAAATTCTGGCATAACAAATTTTTTACTTGAATCAAAAAAAGCGTAAAAAATAAAAGATAAAACTTCGTCACTTCCGTTTCCGCTGTAAATCATATCAGAAGTAACAGTAAAAGGAATTTTATCATTTTCTGCAGGACTCACTTTTTTTCCTTCCACTTTTGCATTACAAAGAACACCACCACTTTGGTTAAGCATATTAGCAATTGCTTCGTTTAACTTTACAGAATCTGGATCAGGATATAATCCCATCTTTTCTGGATGCTTTTTTATAAATTTAATAACACTCTTTGCAACATTTTTGCTTGGAGGATAAGGATTTTCATTTGCATTTAATTTAATGTAAACTCTGTCATTTGGTTGTTCACCAGGAACATAAGGACTTAAATTTTTAATTCTACTAGATACTAACATACTTCTATTTTATGATTTTAACGCCAATATTTCAATTAATTTTAAAACTTAATTAATTAATCCTTGTTGAATCCTGTCCGATAATGTAAAATATATAATAGGAAATAATATGGCAACATCGGCAAATTTAAGTTCAATAATCAGATACTATGCGGAAAAGGCAAAAACACCTTTTATAGACTTCAAAGAATTTTGTGCATACATAAAAAAATATGCAGAAAAACATATTGAAGAAGAAAGTGAACTTGTAAAATATTTGGGAGACCCAACACAAACAGTTTCTGCAGAATTACAAGGTCTTGCAGACAAACATTTAGTAGCAATAACTCAACAACATAACAAAAAAGTAATTGTTTGCATTTCATATTTTTCAGTAAAATATGCAGAAAAATACAAAGAATGTTTAACAAGAGAATCTGTTTTATTCCCATTAGTAAATGATTTACCAAAATTGTTTCCGTTAAATGCATTAGAACACAAATATGCACAAAACTATATTGTAAATTTAATTGAACACCCAACTCCAAAATCTCCATTATTGTACATAATAGATTTTGACAGAGAAATTCCTTCGCTTTTGTTACCAGCTTGTGTTCCAATTGAAGTTTTAATTGAAATTGCACAGAAAAAAATCAAAAAAATTCTTAAAAAAGATGAATTTCATGATTATTTCTTAAAAAAACTTAGAGGTTCAAATCCAACAAAAGAACTTAGCATTAAAAATTTCTTCAAAGATTTTGTTGATGCCAACGAACACAAATTATTTACATTCTCTGAAGGCGACACATACTATCTTTGGAACCAATTGCTATATTTAATCAGACAAGACTTTGAAAAAATTCAAGACAAAACAATTGATGATATTAATATTTTGCAAGCAATTCAAATTTGTGAGCATCGTTCAGTATATTTAAAACACAAAAATCAAGAAGAACAAAAAAAACAAGAAGCTTTAAAAGAACTTCAAACATCTTTGGCAAAATCACCATATTTTTATTCAATGAATCAAATCTTAAAATTTCAAGACCAAAATGGAAGACTTTTATATGGCAGATATTCTGATGAAGATTTAAAAGAATTGCTTCAAACATTAACTACAGATTGTGCCGAAAACGAACTTCCAAATCTTTTAATTTTTAAAGTAGAATCTGGAACAAGATATTACGTTTACAAATCAAAAGTTATTCCTTTAGTTGTAAGACTTTGTAACGAAGCCCACGATTCAATTGCAGAAACATTAGAAAACCGTTGGTTTGATTCATTAATTAACTATGAAAAATTACCAGAAATGAATGATCCAAAAGAATTTGAATTATGTCTTGAATCTTTGGTAAAAGAAAACTCTCCTGTTTTATATTCTTTGTTAAATGCCAATTTTATGACTCTTTTAGCATACGAAAAACAAACAGAAGAAACAGCAAATTTTCAGTTATTCGTAAACGGACAATTATTACCATATAGCGAATTGTTAATGTTAAAAAATTCAAAAATTTTAACAAATGCAAAAGCAAAATTGCCGTTTATTTATACAATTCCAATTATTTCTTGGATAATTGGATTCTTTACAAACAGAGCAAAAATAAACAAAAACAAAAAGAAAACTATTAATCAACTTTCAGAAGAATCAAAAACAGAAGCCCACAAATCAAATTCTGAAAAAAAACAAATTGCACTTGCAGACCAAGCAATTGAAGTTACAAAAGACTTTGTACCAGAAGGTTCTACAATAGACAGAGAATTAAACTTCCTTGTAAAACAATGGAATATGATGATTTCTAAAGAAGCTTACAACAATCTTACAGAAGATGTAAATTCTTTAATTAGAGATTATACAAGACGTGTTGCAAAAACCCTTTCTTCTGCATCGTTTACAAAAGAAAGAATACTTAATCTTGCCGAAGCACTTTGTCGTACTCCAAATATGCAAAAAATCAAAGACCAAAAGGCTTTACAAGAATACGTAGCACTTTACATTTTGCGTTTAATTAGTAACTCTAAAAACAATACAATTAAATAAATTTCGCTTTTTTTTCAAAAAAATTAACATTTTTAAATTTTAATTGCATATTTTTTAACATTTTTGTTTATTGTATATATGCAAGATAAAATTGCATCTCTATCTCTGGCCACCAACACTTTTATTAGCGAGGTTACTATGAACCAATTAAATTCAATTATTTTAGAAGGAAATCTTACAAAAGATCCATTATTATTAGACGCAACAGAAACATTTAAAGTTTGCAAATTTTCAATTGCTGTAAACAGATGGTACAAAAATCAAAAAGACGAAGGAGTAGAAGAAGTTTCTTTCTTTGATGCAGAATGTTACGGAAAACTTGCAGAAGTTTGTGCAAAAAAAGGAAGCAAAGGTCGTGGCGTTAGAATTGTAGGAAGATTAAAACAAAACTCTTGGAAAGATGAAAATGGAAAATCACATAGCAGAGTTATTGTAATTGCTGAACACATAGAATATAAACCACAAAACTTTACTCCAGTCGAAAAACCACTTCAAGAAACTGTAAAACAACCAGAAAAAGTTGCGGAGGCAGTTGCTTTCTAAAAAACTAGTTTGTCGAACAAGCTCCTCTGGTCACGCCAGAGGACCACAATGACAGATATTTTGTATGTCATTCACTATTTTCTTCGCTTTCCAGAAGATTTATTCTTATATCTTCCTTGTGGAGCACTGCCCTTTCCGGCTTGTTTTCTTTGTAAAGCTCTTTCGTTTGCAGCTTTATACTCTTCCATTTGCTGTGGAGAATAAAATCCGTCTTTCCAGTTGAATCTTGAAACATTTGGTAAAGGTTGTCCTTTATTCATTGAACTCATAATTGCTTTAATTTGATTTCTTGTAACTTTTACCTTAGAAAAATCAATTAAAACTTTGTTAAATCCGGCAGCTTTTAAATGTTTTAATTTATCTACAATAGAATAAGGATCTGCTGGCAAAACAAAAGAACCGTCTGGTGTTGAATTCAACATAAAAGCTTTTTGTTCTTTATCTGTAAAATATGTAAAATCATAATCATCAGGAAGTTCAAAACGCATTCTAAACAACGCAGGATAAGCAAAAATTGGAACTAAAACTCTTGAGCGAACATTTTGTTCATAAGTTGCTTCCAAATTTCGTCTTGAATTTTCATAAGGCATTACAAAAGAACCAATTCCTTGATTTTCCAACCAAGAAACAGCCCATCTGTTAAATGTATATAAATATGGACCAGCCACCACATTTACATTTTTTCCTTTGAGCATTTGAATGTGAGCAATATTGTTTGCCACAAAATTTGTGTAGCCATCTGCAATTAAATCATTCAAATCTGCCGTAAGTTGATCTTCTTGTGCTGCAGAACAGAAAGGATCTAAAGAAATGTAGATTTGCTTTTTAGAAAAAGGCAAAACGGTTTTGTGATTTAATAAATCGTATCTTGTTTCTGCATTTAATTCCAAAATCAATCTAACAGGATTTAATCCTTGGGCTGCAAACACATCAGCAATAGAAGACACTTGAACATAAACACCATCAGGGAAGTAATCAAGTTCTTTTTTTGCAACAGGTGTTACATCCAAAATTGGTAAAATTTCATCTTTTGGCTGCTTACGATATTTGCTAATATCATTTGGCAAAATTCTGTTATAACGTTTTGAACCAGCTTTTATTTGCAAAAGGTAAACTTCATCACCAACAGTAAAACCAGATGGAATATCAATCCAGCGTTTTCCAGTTTTTTCATCAAATTCAACAGTTTTAATTTTGTGGCTCACACGTCCAGAATCATCTTTTTTGTGAAGTCTAATTGAATCTCCCGGATCTGGATCATAACTTCCGCCATTTAAAGTTGCCAATTGAATTTTAACAAGTTCTTTATTTGCATCTGCGGCAGCCATTTTCATAGCGTCAATCAATTCTTTTGGAGCAGGTTTTGTTCCCGCAATTTTTCCAAGATAAATACCAGTTCCACCTGCTTGATCAGGATTTAAAATTTTTGCGGCAGCATTTTTCATTCCCTCTTCATAAGACTTAAACCCATACCAATAAGTTGTCTTTGAACGGGCAAAATCGCTAGCAAGCATACGTTTTCCAGCAGCAATTGCACCTTTTTTATCTTCTTTATAATGATCAATAACATAACGATATGCAGAAACAACACTTCCAACATATTCTGCACTTTTCATGCGTCCTTCAATTTTAAATGAATTTACGCCAGCTTCAATTAACGCAGGAATCTGATCAATTAATTCAAAATCACATGGAGAAAAATAATAGCCTTGTTTAATTCCACCAGGAACTTCTGCAGAATAAAAACGTCTACATGCTTGGGCACACATTCCACGGTTTGCAGATTTTCCGCCCAAAAACGAAGAAAACAAACAAAGTCCAGATTCACTAACACACAAAGCACCATGAACAAATGTTTCTAAGTCTGCACCAGTTTCATCTTTAATTTTTTTAATTTCGTCTAAACCAAGTTCACGAGCCAAAACAACCCGCTTTACCCCATTTTTTTGCAAAAGTCTAACTGCATTTGTAGATTCAACGTTCATTTGAGTTGAAGCATGCAATTCCAAATCTGGAAAAAATTCTTGTGCCATGCGCATAATTGCGTAATCTTGCACAATCAACGCATCAGGTTTTACTTCATTCAAATAAGACAAAAATCTGTATAATCGTTCTGTTTCACGTTCTTCACAAACAGTATTTACAGTAACATAAACTTTTTTGTTTTGACGATGCAAAGATTCAACCGCTGCTTCAAATTGATTCCAAGCAAAGTTTGTAGTTCTTAAACGAGCATTAAATGTTTTTAATCCTAAATAAACTGCATCGGCACCTTCACCAATTGCCGCTTCAAGTGATTCAATGTTTCCCGCAGGAGCTAATAATTCTACCATAAATCATAATATATCATAAAAAAAAATAAAAAGAAACATTGAATAAGTTGGTTTATTTTAAACAAAATTTGTTATTTTCTTTTGTAAAAAGCGCGGGTCCCAGCGACGAAAAAAAATAATGCCTAAGATAGAAAATCCGTTAAAAACAACTCATAGAGTTGTTTAGGATTTACGAATAACTGGCTTGACCCGATTTATCGGGGGCTACTCGCCACAATTGATAAGCCTAAAAAATGTTTCCACATTTTTCTTAACGGCTTTTCAATTATGAATGTCCCGCTTTTCACCAAATGCGCGTTTCAACTCCAAATTAAATTGTTTATTTAACCATGGACGAGCCGGGGCTGGCGCTTTGGTGAACGTTCGTTCGCATCTTGCCCAGGTCTCTTCGGGCGCTCATGGTTTATTTTAAACAATTTGATTCGCTTAATTAATAATCTCTCCTGGGGAGTAGCTGTTTTTTACAATTTGCCAACTTTCAGAATCTACTTTTACAGGATATTCAATTTGTTCACCACTTTTTAGTTTCTGTAAAATATCACTTGTGTTTAATCTTTGTAATGTATGTTTAGCACTTGCAGAAACTGGAGCAGTTCCTCCTTTTGTATAATTTGCACTATCTATATCAGAAGAATCATAAATTCCAGCATCGTTAATAAAGTCTGCAGCCAATTGCTTATTTTTTGACCAAGCTACGGTATCGGCTTTTCTAAACATTACCGCATCCATTACAAAATCATTAACTTGATCATACAAAATAATTATATCATCATTGTTTCCAATAACACTTTTTTCTGCACTTCCCCACAAATCACGGGCATTATCATTAGAATCTGTATGTTTACACAAAGTTATATCTTCAGAAAGTTCATCTGCAATTCCGTCTCCAACTTTTTCTGGATGATAAACAATCACATCACCTTTTTTTACATCAATTGCAGGAAATGTATAAGTTTTTGATTCTTCCCCACCAATTTGAATTTGAACTCCAGCTAAATTTCCTTCTTCAATAACTAAAATTTCCACATACTCTCTAAAACCATTTTTAGAATCAGAAACACTTCTAACTTCCGTCATAATCATTTTTGCAACTTTTGAATTAAATCCTACAAATGGAACACAACAAGTTAGAGAATTCCCTGTTTTGTCTTCTACTACTGCAAAAATATTATATTTTTTTCCAATCTTTGTACTTTCATGTAATCTAAAAACAATAACGGAATTATCATTTTCAAAAGATAGTTCACAAACAATTCCATTATTAAAATCTGTAACAGTTCGTAATGCCAAAGATAATTCTTCATCTGTTGAATGTTCATAAGAATCTGATTCATCTTCTATATGTTCAGTAATTACATAGCCTTTTAAATTAATGCTTTCTGAAAAATTAACTTTTACAGTTTTATCATCAATTACATTAACACTTTCCAAAACTGGTGGAACATAATCGCCCCCAATAACTTCAATACCAGTTTCTGATATTTTGCAAGAAATAGGACATACAGCAAAACATACAATACCAGCAATCATTATACTTTGCAGACTAACAAAAATGATTTTTTTTAATTTATTCATAAGCCACCTTATTATTGATTTTTACTACTCCAAAAAAAAGAACGCAGCACATAAAGCACTGCGTTCGAACTTAAGGAGGTAATTTATAAAAAATAGTTTCTATATATACAATAAACAAAAATATTAAAATTTATGCATATTGAACCAATAATAATTAGTTTTTTTTAATTTTTTTTAAAATTTTGTAGCTTCTACCATATATCTAATAGAAATTCCAGTGTCATCTTCAATCATCTTTTCTACAATAAATATAAGATTTTTTTCTGATTTATCACACATAATTCTTTCAATTTTATAATTATATACACCTTTTCTAACGATATCTGGTGAACCTATTTTTTTGCTTGCAATAATGTTTCCTTCAGAATCTTTCTTTTCAAGATTAATATAGAAAGATGATTTTACATTTTTACCACTTCCTTTTACAGTAGGAATTAATTTAATATGGTAAGTATTTTGATTTTCAATATCTGAACCTCTAAAATCTGTAAATACAATTTCATCTGTTCCAGATTTATTTACATCGTCCAAAATGTATAGCACATGATCCATGTTTGGTTTTTCGCATTTTAATTTACTTAAATAATAAAAATTTTTTGCTTCCAAAGATTCATATACTTCTAAACCTGTTTTATCTGAAGTTACAGCACTTGGTTTAATTTTAAAAACTCCACCGTCTACATAATCGTTTTTTTCAATATCAACTTGATAAATGTCTGCCCACCCTTGAAACTTTTTATCTGTTTTTCCATATTGCCCAAAAACATAATACTTTCCGTCTGCCGAAAATCCGCAATCTACAAATGTAGCAACATCGCCTGCAAATAAATTAAAACTTGCTGCAAGAAAAGTAATTAAAATTAATCCTATTTTTTTCATAACAAATTCCCCTATTTTTTGTTTTAAAATAATTTATTACTTTTTTTATTGTCGGATTTTTTTTTAAACACTTTACTAATATTTGTCTTCAAGTTATTATTTAAATATGACTATAAAAAGCCGCAATAGATTTGTTATTATTAGTTTTCTTATTACAATTGTAATTCTATTAATTTACGCATTACTATTTTCTTATTGTTATTTATTGGATTCAATTTCTTTTCCTAAGGTAAAAATAGATTCAAATAATTCAAATTCTTTTTTATTTTCATACTCCCCTTATGCGGTAATTATTTCTTGTTTTGTTGAAATTTTTTTTGCGTGTTTTATTTTTAGAACAGTCTTTAAACACTTTGGTAAAACACAATCCTCTAATATATTTTTCTTTTTGATTTTTACAATTTCGGTAGTAATTGATTCAACAAGAATTTTTATTCCCTTATTAAATATTGCAGGAATTTTTTATAAACCATTATTTGTAATTGGAAATGCAACTATCTTTTCTAAGATATTGGGGCTTTTGTCTTTATTTTTGGTAAATTACGAAACTTCAGAGGGGACTTTTCAAAATAATGATATGAGTTCAATTATTATAATTGTAATAGCTTTATTTTTTAGCATTTTTATTCCGTTGAACACAACTACAATTTTACCAAATTATACAGTAAGTCACGCTTATTACAATTTATTAAAAAGTACATTTTTTATAATTATTATTTTAAATTCTATTGTTATGTATTTTTCAAATCAAAGCAAAGAATTTTCACAATACACAACAATTTTCTTTACAACAATGTCTTTTGGTTATTATTATTTGATTTATTCCACAACATATTTTTCATTGATTTTTTCTTCATTAGCTTTGGCTTTTGGAAGTTATTTTTACTTAAGAGAATTACATAATCAATATATGTTGTATGATTAATAAAATGAATTAAATTATTGCAAAAAGAAAACCAACAAAAATTGGAATTACTATGTTATCAAAATCTTTTAATGGTAGAACTTCAATTAGCATTGCAAAAAGAGCTATAATTAAACTTGTAAAAGCATTTTGACAAACACAAAAACAAGAAATATAAACAGCAATAAAACAAGTTAAACTTCCTGCCACAGTTTTTCCACCAGAAAAAGGAATAACAATGCGTCCAATTACTTTTCCCACAAGGCTTGCAGTTCCATCACCAAAGGAAAGTGCAAAAATCCCAACTTTAGCAGCTTCAGCAGGCAAAAATAATGCTGCACAAATAATTCCAATAACAAGAGTAACAGGTCCTAAAACAAATTTATTTTCATCTCTTTTTCTGGCAGCAATTTCGGTAATCTTTCCAATAATAGGAAAGGACTTTCCTTTTAATCTAAAAGACTCACTAATACAATATAGAATTAATACAAAGCACAATAAAAAAATAACAGGCCAGTAATATAAAGACAAAAAAAATGGAACAAAAGCTGAACATAAATGAATTAATTTTCTGAAAATCTCTTTATAAAGACTTTTTGCTTTTTGTTTTAGAATAATACCAATATTTACACTGTCTGACATTTAAACCTCAAAGCTTTTTATTCTAAACTAAAAACTCTCTTTGTCATTTAAAGTTTTCTTGATATCAATATAAATTGATGGTTCAAAATTTGGAATTCTATTTGTAATATATTTAATATTTTGTTCCGCCAAATTGCTTCCAGGAAGTCTAACCATTGTTTCTTGATTTCTTGTTAATGCGTCCCAAGCTCGAACAGATTGACTAAATTGAACAATTGCTTGTGCATTCAAACTGCTATTACCTGTACGCTTAGCAAGTTTGTACAAAGTAACACCATAGTTATTTGCTGCATACAAATAACTATTTACAATTTCGTATTCTTTATCACTAGCTTGTGGGAATACAATTCCACGTTTTGCAATTTCATCATCAAGATTATTTAATAAATGTTCATAATAACCTTCTGCTGCATAATCATCACCGCGCAAAGAAAGTGTATTTGCCATTGCCAACAATAAATTACGTTCTTTTGTATGACCTTCTCCGGCTTTCATAAATGAACCAAGAGCTTCAAGATAATTTTTATTTTTATATTGAATATAACCAATCTTATATCTGATACTAGGAGAATCATTTCCTAATTCTACAGAGTTTTTAAAGTTTTCTAGAGCTTGTTCATATTCGCCTGCAACAAAATATTTAATATTTGCAAAATCTTCGTAAAGTTTTCCAATTTGAACAGTTCCTTCAAAGCCTGCATTATCACGCTCAGTTGTATATAAGTGAATTCCTTCTGCAAATTGTTCCAACGCCTGTAAATAATCTTGAGTATCAATATAATGTTCACCTAACAATCTGTATGAATCAATATATTTGTAAATGTCACGGCGCTTTATTGAATCTAAAGCATTAAATTTAGAAATACAATCTTTTAAAGTTGGTTCAATATGACCATTTTCATTTGTTTTTACAAAATATCTAGAAAGATTATACAAAGCAATTGGATTGTTTGTATTTGCGTTTACAGCACGCACCAACAACTTACGTAAACCTTCAATTTGATATCGTAAATGTTCATCAGAAGGGGCAATAGGACCATAATATTTGTCTAAAAGATATCCACTTAATTCTGTCCAATCTTCCCATCCCAAAGATTTTTCTTTTGGCTCAAACTTTTGTTTTAATTTTAATACTTCTTTTAAATTATCAGAACGAATAAAGTAACGCATCATTCTAGAAAGATACAAATCATTTGGTTCATATAATTGAATTAATGTTGCGTATTGTTCCCTTGCCTTTTCTAATTTTGCAGGATCTTTTTCTGTTCCCCACTCTAGGAAAACATCACCAAGTAACAAGATTCCATCGGCGTCATTAATGTGATAATCTAAAACTTCGCGTCTTACAATTTCTTCGGCCTTTTGGTAATTTGCCAAATCATTCAATTCCATTCCAGCATATTCAAGACCTGCTTTTTTATCATGATTAAAACAATACAAAATATTTTTGTACATTGTTTCGGCACGTTTATACTGTTTGTGTTGTCTGTATCCCCGAGCAAATTTATAGAACCATTTTTTATTAATTCTAATATCTGCGGCTTCTTCAAACTTCATTTCTGATTGAGGATATTCTGTTGCTTGTAATAATGTGTAGCCTTGTTTGTATAATGAATTTGCCCTAATTGGCTTGTAAATACAGTGATTACCAAAATTATATAAACCAATTCCTACAAGAACAACAACAATGAATAATAAAATTCCAGGAATTATTTTATTTCTTAATTGATAAGAAATTGATTTTTTATATGCTTCGTATTCTTCGGCTGTTCTGTGTTCAAAATCTCTAGGAACAGGAATTGAAGTATCAAGCATTCTTTCAAGCATACTTGCAACTTGTCTTGCAGGGGCTTTTTGTAATATTTTTTCAATAACTTCAAATTCTGCATCGTCTGTAAATTCATCTTGAACAATTAAGTTTTCAAAAGCAAGTCTTACGTTTAAAGGATATTCAGAAAGATTTTTTAAGAACTGTCTGTATTGTGCATCGCTTAAAGTATTTGGTGGCAATTCATCACTTTCTATAGCGTTTTCAAAATCTGGTTCATCTAAAACAACTTTTTTAGCTTTTTTAGTTTTCTCTTTTGAACTTACAAGTTTTGTAGTTGTTTTTTCTTCTTTTGCAGTTTCTACATCAGAGAATCCAGGAATTTCAAAACCTTCCATTGGGAAATCATCAGAAGCCCCTAAATCAAAATCGTTTTTAGCGTTTTCTAACTGAGAATCTGTATCTGGAATGTCAAAATCAAGACCTTCCATTTCTGATGTATCAAAATCTTCAATTTCGGTGTTTTCGTCTTCAAATTCTGAACCAATATCTTCATCATCAAATGCTTCAGAAAGTCCAAAGGAATCTGAACCTTCTTCTTCAAAATCTGGAATTTCTACATCTGCAGAATCAAAAAGATTTTCAGGTGGTGCCGAAGCTTCTTCAAAAGAATCTGGTAAATCAAAAGATGAAAAATCTCCAAGAGATTCAAGACCAGTTGGACTTTCTGATTCAGAGACTTCTGTTGTTACAGAATCAAAATCATCAGGTAAATCACTTTCTGCAGAAATATCTGCTTCATCTAGTTCCAAAGCATCAGAAGCATTTTCATTCTCTAAGGAATCTAAACTCATTTCTGCCAAAGAATCTGTAAAATCTTCGGAAGATTCTAATTGTTCCTCGGCATCAGATTGTTCAACAGATTCTACACCAATTTCTGGTTCATCAAAACTTTCTGGAAGATCAAAACTTTCTTCAGATGGTTCCACAAGTTCAACTTCATTTGCATCTTCACTAGAAACATCATCTAAAACATCTTCAGAAACTTGTCCAAAATCATCTGGAAGTTCAGGCATTTCCATCATATCTGGAATTTCTTGCCCAAGTTCATCCACTTGGGATAAATCAATTGGTTCTAACGAAGAATCTAAATCTGAATTAAATGAATTTTCTAGAGTTTCTGAATTTGTAGGTTCATCAAGATCAGGTAATTCTTGAGCAAAATCTTCTGGAATGTCTTCTAAAACTTCTTCTGCAATTTCTTCTGGTACAACTGAATCAGCACCTGTATCAAACTCTAAAGCATCAGATTCTTCAAGAGCCTGTAAGTCGGCTTCCATTTCGCTCAAATAATCTGTTGTATCTTCTTGTTCTTCAGGTTCTTCTTCTTGTTCAGGCTCATCAAAACCAGTTCCCGCAAGTAAAGCTTCTAGCCCCATATCTGCAATAGAAACTTCTTGTGGTTCAGCATCTTCCTCTTCAACTTCTTCAACAACTTCCTGTTCCATAAACATAGAAAGATCAGGAATATTATCTTCAGAAGATTCATCAAGCATAACAGGATTTAATAAATTAGATAAATCTGGAGCTTCAAAAGATGGTCCTGCTTGAACTTCTTCTTTGGCATCTGAATCTGAAGAAGTTTGGGAAAGTCCCATAATGTCAGACAAATCTTCATCAACTTGTGTATCAACAACTTCGGCAACAATCTCTGGCATTCCAAGAATAAAATCTTCTGAATCATCAATATCTTCTACTGATTTTGGAATTTCAAAATTTACAGGGCGTTCACCACGAATTGATCTGAGAGTAAGTTCGTCACCGAGAGAAAGGATGTCTTCTTTGAATTTTTTAAGTTGACTTAAGCCTGGCATTTTATTTTTTTATCCTATTTAATTCTACCCTAAAAAACAACTTTTTACTATATTAGTTTCTAATATTATAAACGGAATATATAATACTTTACTTAAGAAAAAAATAAAAAAAAGAGTTGCCTTTTCTCTTCTAAATATCATTAGATGATTTTGACAACTCTTTAGAAATTATAAAACTGTATTTGTACAATACTAATTAATTATTTTGCTTGATCTTTATTTCCAACTAAACAAAGCCATTCTGCTTCGGCGCACAAAGTATCACCAACGTAAGTTTTTCCAGCTTGTTTAATCATGTGTGTAGAAACTCTAAGGTTTGTAATTTCCATGCGAACTTTATCACCTGGACGAACTTGGTTTCTAAACTTTACTTTATCCAAAGACGCAAAAAAGAACAAACTTCCTTCTGGAACTTTTTTCTGAAAACTTAATGCAGCACCACCAGCCTGAGCCATAGTTTCGCACAAAATAACTCCAGGAACTACAGGATATTCAGGAAAATGTCCTTTGAAAAAGAATTCATCTTCTGTAAAAGTATGTTCGCTTACACTTCCGTTATCGTCGGCGCTAATAATTGCATCAACAAACAAAAATGGTTCTCTGTGTGGAAGTAAAGATTTAATATCTGTTGTTAAAGCCATTTTTTACTCCAAATCTATTTTAATGTTTTTAGAAAGATCCTCGGGGCAAGCCCGAGGATGACAAAATTACTGTCATTCCCGCACTTGATGCGGGAATCTTTTCAACAAAAATCTATTTTACTTTTTTTACGATGATAGCACCGTTGTGGCCACCAAAACCGAATGTTGCAGACATAGCAGCATCGATGTTTGCTTCAATACCTTTGTTTGGTGTGTAGTTCAAATCACATCCGCCTTCAATATCTTGTTCATCAAGGTTGATTGTTGCAGGAACATAACTATCATTAATAGCTTTTACACAAATCATTGCTTCAATAGCACCAGTTGCACCTAAACAGTGACCGTGCATAGATTTTGTTGAAGAAATATGAAGATTTTTTGCATTTTCAATTCCAAATGCGTTTTTAATCATATTTGTTTCACTTGGGTCATTAATTTTTGTAGAAGTTCCGTGTGCGTTGTAGTATTGAATTTCACTTGGATCCATTCCAGCGTCTTTTAATGCATATTTCATACATTTTGCACCTTCAATTCCGTCTGGATTTGGTGAAGTTAAGTGATAACCGTCACAACTTGAACCGTATCCCATTACTTCTGCATAAATTTTTGCACCACGAGCTTTTGCGTGTTCATATTCTTCAAATACTAAAATTGCAGAACCTTCACCCATTACAAAACCTTCACGTTTTTTGTCGAATGGACGGCTAGCTTTTTTTGGATCATCAGCAAAACTGTTAGAAAGAGCATGCAATACTTCAAAAGAAACAATTGCATAACCGTTGATTGTAGATTCAGCACCACCAGCCAAACAACAATCAATACGTCCAGAACGAACCATATCAAAAGCAACACCAAGAGCATCTGTACCAGAAGAACAAGCTGTAGAAACAGCCTGACAAGGACCGTGAAGACCAAATTGCATACAAACGTTTCCACCAGCTTCATTTGGAATTAATTCAGGAATAGTCATTGGAGCAGTTTTTACACAACCAGATTTATAGTAAGAAATACAGTTAGCTTCTGTAACTTCAAAACCACCAATACCAACACCCAAAATACAACCTGTATCTTCAAGAACTTCTGCATTACCTAAAAGGTTTGCATCTTCCAAAGCCATTTTACTAGCAGCAACTGCATATTGAGAAAAGCGTGCCATTTTTCTTGCATCTTTTGCATCCATGTACAAAGCAGGATCAAAGTTTTTTACTTCTGCAGCGTAATGAACTTTATTAATAGAAGCATCAAAGTGAGTAATTGTATCAATACCACTTTTTCCAGCTTTAATGCTTTCCCATGTTTCTGCAACAGAATTTCCAATTGGAGTAATAGCTCCCATACCAGTAATAACTACACGTCTTTTTTCCATTTTTCTAAACCTCTTATATATATGATTATTCAATATTTACAGAATCAGCAGAATTTGCAGCAACACATTTTACATTTTCTGCAAAATCAGATTTATTCCACAATCCACAAAGAACAGAACCAACACCAGGTTCAATTAAATTCCATTGATTGTCAGCTTCAGCATTAATTAAATCAAAAAGCACTTTTTCTTCTTCTATCCAACGAACAGGATTTGTAAGGTGAAGAACTGCATTCTTTTTAATTTCTGCACCATTTGTAGCTTTGTCTCCAGTTACGTTGCTAAACAAAGTGATTTTTGGATCATTAAAAGTTACATCTGCAATTGCTTTTTCAAAATTATCAGCAGCTTCTTGCATTAAAGGACAGTGGAAAGGTCCAGCAACTTGCAAACGCAAAGCACGTCTTGCACCAGCTTCTTTTGCAGCAGCTTCAACTTTTTCAAGAGCGTCAAATGTTCCACTTACAACAGTTTGTTTGTCGCTGTTTAAGTTTGCAGCATAAGCGTTTTCAATGCCGTTAGCAATTTCTTTAACTTGATCTGTAGAAAGACCAATAACAGCTGTCATACCAGGTGCGTGACCTTCATTTTCTTTTGCAATTTTTTCACAAACTTCTTGCATAATAAGACCGCGTTGGCGAACAACTTTAATAACATCTTCAAAACTTAAAACACCAGAGGCATAAAGAGCAGGGAATTCTCCAAGGCTAAATCCCATAGCAGCAGAAGGTGTAATTCCTTTAGATTCCAAAACTTTCATAACAGCAATAGATGCAGTTGTAATAGCTAATTGACTGTTATCACTTCTACTTAATGTTGCTTGATCAGATTCCCAAAGCAATTTTGGCATATCAACACCAGTAATTTTTGTTACTTCATCAACAACTTTGCGTGCTTCAGGATAAGCATCACAAATATCCTTAATCATTCCTGGAACTTGAGCTCCCTGACCTGGGAACAAGAAAGCATATTTTTTCATTTATACAACCTCTGTGTAAAAAATTAAAATGACATTTTTTGCCTTTTTGTCAATAGATAAAAATTACCCCTTTCACTAAAAATTGTCAAGATGTATAAAGGCTAAATTACGATTAAAACGATATTTATAATTAAAATTTTATCCTAAAGAAAAAACATGATTAACAGAACAAATTCCTTAATAAATTCCTTAATAAATTCCTTCTTAAATAACTACATTTTTATTCATTTTACACTATAATATTATATATGCATTTTTTACAAACTAGCGACTGGCATTTGGGAAGACTTTTATTTAACTCTTCCCTTTTAGATGACCAAAAAGAAATTTTAAATCAGATTATTTCCCAAATTTCAACTGCCTCACAAGAAGGCAATGAATATGATGCACTTTTAATTCCCGGCGACATTTACGACAGAGCAAATCCTCCTAAAGAAGCAATGACTGTTCTAAGTGATTTTTTAACAGAACTTTCCAACAAATTTCCAAAACTTAATGTTTTTATTTTGTCTGGAAATCATGATGATGCAAAACTTTTGTATTTTGCAAAAGATTTTTTTAGAAAAGCTAACATTCACATTTGCACAGATTTATCTGACATTCAAAAACCTGTAATTATCACTTCGAAAAAAAATGAGTCTGAAAAAGCAGCTATTTATCAAATACCATATTTGGAAGCTTATTCCTTTGCAGATTTACGTCGCCAGCAGGAACTTTATGAAAAAGCCACAGAAATTATCAAAGAAAATCACAAAAATAATGAAGATTGTTTTAGCATAGTTTGTGCACATCTTTTTGCCATAAAATCAATTGTAAATGATGCTGAACGGTCTTCTGTTGGTCCTGCCGAAGAAGTTGATACAACTCTATTTGAAGATTTTGATTACACTGCCCTTGGTCACATTCATTCTTATCAACCTTGTGGCAAAAAAAATAACATTTTTTATTCAGGTTCCCCATTAAAATTTAATCCAGATAATAAAGATAAAGAAAACAAATTTTTACTTGATATTACACTTACAAAAAATCAAAAACCAGAAGTAAAAAAGATTCCGCTAATTGCTCCACACAAAATTACAACAATTACAGGAAGCTTTGCAGACTATTTTGGAAAAAATTCAAAAGACTCCCTTATTGAACCTTACAAAAATGATTACATTATTTTTATTTGTACAGATGATGTTCTACCAGACTCTCCAATGCAAAATCTAAAAACTGTTTTTCCATTCATAAAGTCATTTAGAATGGAAGAAAGGGCAAAAGGTCAAAACAATAATTCTGCAGAAGAAAGAATTGCACGTCAAAACATAATTGAAGAATTTGAAAGCAAACCAGAAAATCTTTTTAATAAATTTCTAGAAGATATTAATGCAAAAATTCAAGATAAGGAATTAGAAACAAAAGAAAAAGAATTATTTTTGCAATATATCAAAAAAGAACAAGAATAGAAGGAATATAAATGAAACCTATAAAATTAATTTTAAACTATATTGGACCTCATAAGCATACAGAAATTGACTTTGAAGCCCTTGAAGATTTTTTCCTAATTGGAGGAAATACGGGAGCTGGAAAAACTTTTATTTTTGATGCAATTATTCATTCAATTTATGGTGAACCTAAAAAAGAAACTTACGAAGAAAGAGATAAAAGTTTAGTTACAATTGATATGCCAGATTCAGAAATTCCTTCCATTGAATTTACATTTAGCATAGGAAAAGCAATTTACAAAGTATTTAGAACTTTGCCATTCCAAAAATCAACAAAAAAAACAAAAGAAAACGCAACTGCAAAATTAGATTTATTTGATGAAAAAACAAATAGTTTTGTTCAAATAAAAAATGAACCTGAAGAAGTAAATAAAGAATTATTCTCTTTGATTGGACTTACAAAAGAAGAATTCAAAAAAATTGTAATTTTACCTCAAGGAGAATTCCAAAAATTTTTAAAAATGTCACCAAAAGATAAAAAAGAATTTTTAACACAAGTTTTTAAAAACACACAAATTTTTTCTAATATAAAACAAAAGGTTTCAAAAGATTTAAGAGAAAAAGAAACTGAATTAAAAATAAAAAATGAAGATATTTTAGCAAAAACCCAAAACATAGATTTGGAAAACATAGAAGACACAATAAAAAATTTAGAAAAAGAAAATACTTCTCTACGTGATAAACAAAAATCATTAATCAAAGCACAAAATGAACTTTCAGCAGACATTCAAAACCTTAAAAACCTTGAAGCAGAAGCATTGGAATACAAAAATAATGTAGAATTAAAACAAAAATTGGAACTTCAAAAAGATAAAATTGATGAAAATAGAAAAATTATTGAAAAAGCAACTGAAGCACAAAAATTAGATAAATTTTATATTTTAAAAAATAAATTTCAGCAAGAAGAATCAAATAAAGAAACCTTATTAAAAAACATAAAAAAAGAATTAGAAGAAAAACAAAATGAACTTTCAGAACTTAAAAAAACAGAAGAACAATACAACAAAAATAAAAAAACAATCACATCTTTGCAATCAAAAATTGAAGAAATTAACAAAAAACTAGAAAAGTTTTCTTCTGTTGAATCATTAATTAACAATACAGCAATTTTAGAAGCCCAAGTTACTAAAATAAAAAATGAAATTACAGAAATAAAAAATCAAAAACAAGAATTAATTGAAAAGTTTACAAAAGAAACAAATATAAAAGAATTTAATGATGATACAATTTTAAATTTAACAAATATTCAAAATGAAAATGAAAATGAACTAAAGGAATTAACACGCCAACTTGAAACTGCAACAGAAAATGAAAAAATAGCCAATCAGATTTTACAATTACAAAATACATTAAAAGATGTTTCTAAAGAGTGTGAAAAATATCAAAATCAAAAAAACGTGCTTTCTTCATTTTTAAAGAAAAACAACGCCTTTTTCCTTGCTCAAAATTTAAAAGACGATGAATGTTGTCCTGT
This sequence comes from Treponema sp., assembly GCA_017521105.1. Lineage (GTDB taxonomy): Bacteria > Spirochaetota > Spirochaetia > Treponematales > Treponemataceae > Treponema_D. The sequence goes on along the minus strand of JAFXDY010000123.1, from coordinate 9,730 downwards.
TTGTGGTTCAAAAAATCATCCAAAGTTGGCAGAAAAACCAATTGAAACTCCAGAAGAATCAATTTTACTTCAAGCCTACAAAACAATTGACGATGCAATTCAAAACGCAGAAACATTGTTAAGTCAAAAACAATCGGAAGAAAATCGCACAAAAACACAAATAGAAGAAAAACAATCATTACTTGAAAAAAATAAAATTGATTTTTCAATTGAAGATTTAACTTTGAAAATTATTGAAACAAAGTCAAATTATAATAATACAAACACAACTATAGAAAAATGTAAAAAACTAAAAGAACAAATTGAAAACCTTTCAAATTCAATTAAAGAGTTGGAAGAAAGAGAAGCAAATGAAAATTCACAGCTTCAAGCAACTCAAAAAGAATTAGAAACTGTAAAAAAAGAAAATTTTGGTACAGCAGATTTTGAACTTTCACAATTAAAAGATGAATTATCTAATAAATTAAATGAATTATCAGAACAACATAATAATCTTGTAGATAACTGTTGTCGCTGGGAAGAACAAAATAATTCTATAACTCAAACAGTTTCAAACTTATGCGGCCAAAAAGATGCAACTTCAAAGGAATTAGAAACTATAAAAATTCAATTAAATAATGCAAAAGCTGATTTTGAAACTAATTTAAAAAAATCCGCTTTCAAATCAGAAGAAGAAATGGTTTCTTCAATTATTTCTGAAATTGAATTTAAAAAGATTTCTGACACAGTAAAACAGTGGGATTCTCAATATTCAGAATTAAAAATAAAAATTGAATCTTCAAAAACAACAGAAGATTATTCAACTGTAAACAAAAACCTAACAGAAACAATAAATCTTTTTGACAAAAACAGAAACCAATTAGATGCAATTGAAAATGAATTAAAACAAAAAGAAGAAAACTACACATTATTAAAAAACACTTCTACAGAAATTTCTGTTAAAAAAGCCGAAATTGAAAAACTTTCCAAAGAAATGGAACCTTTAAAACTTTTGAATTCTCATTTATCTGGAAAACCTGCCATAGACACCTGGGCAACTAGATTATATTTTGAAAACATCTTAGATTTTGCAAATAACAGATTTTCAGAAATAACAAACGGAAAATACAAATTTATTTTTGGAAAATCTTCAAAAGAAGGGGTAAACGAAGAAGATATTGATATTTCTGTTCTTGATTCTGAATCTAATAAAATTAGACACTGTTCAAGTTTAAGCGGCGGAGAAGAATTTTTGGCTTCTATTAGTTTGGCGTTGGGGCTTGCAGATGCAATTCAATGCCAACATTCTAATGCAATTATTGAATCAATGTTTATTGATGAAGGTTTTGGAAGCCTTGATGTTGATGTTCAAAACAAAGCTATTGAAGTTCTAAAAAAACTAAACGATACAAGAAAAATTGGAATTATTTCTCACTCAGAAAACATTGAAGAAGATATTGATTCAAAATTAATAGTAACAAAAGAAAATGGTGTTTCTACTGTAGCAATTTACAATAGAAACACCATCATTTCGTAAAATTTATAAATCTATAAATCTTCTAAAACTATTTGATTATAAAATTAGTCACAAACGTTAACTTGCTTCTGAACCATAGAAGCATAATTGCCGTTTAATTCTAACAATTCTTGATGATTTCCTCGTTCCACAATTTCACCGTGATCTACAAAGAAAATTACATCACTATTTCTAATTGTAGAAAGACGGTGTGCAATAATGAAGGAAGTTCTTCCTTTTAATAATTCGTTTAAGCCTGCTTGCAACTGTTTTTCTGTGTGAGTATCAACAGAAGAAGTTGCTTCGTCCAAAATTAAAATTCTTGGGTCAGAAAGCAAAACTCTGGCAAAACTAATAAGTTGTCTTTGACCTTGTGAAAGACCACCACCATTTGCACTTAAAACTGTATTGTAGCCATCTGGGAACGCTCTAATAAATTCATCCGCTTGAACAGATTTTGCTGCAGCAATACATTCTTCGTCTGTAGCATCAAGTCTTCCGTAGCGAATATTTTCCATAATTGTTCCAGAGAACAAGAAACTATCTTGCAACATTACACCAACTTGAGCACGAATAGATTTAATTTGCAATTCTTGAATATCAATTCCGTCAATTAAAATCTTTCCATCGTCTGCGTTATAAAAACGGCTCAACAAGTTTACAATTGTAGTTTTTCCTGCTCCTGTTGGACCAACAATAGCAACAGACATACCAGGTGTAATTGTAAAGTTTACCTTTTTAAGAATTGGATTTCCAGGTTCGTAACTAAAGTTTACATTATCAAAAGTTACGTGACCTCTAATTGGAGGCAATTCTTTTGCACCAGGACGATCTGTAATATCTTCAGGTTCATCTAACAATTCAAAAATACGTTCAACATAAGCACCAGTTGTTACCATTGAATTGTAAAAGTTTCCAAGATTTTGAATTGGAGCCCAGAAACGCCAAATATATCCTGCAAAGGCAACAAGTGTACCAATTGTAACTGAAGCACCAAGCCATTTAATACCTGCCAAATAAACTAAAGCAACACCAAAAGTAGAAAGGTTATCTACAACAGGCCAAATAACATTATTAATATTTACCGCTCTAATCCAAACTTTTTTACACTTATCACAAAGTTCATCAAAAATCCCTTGATTTACTTTTTCGCGAGCAAAACTTTGAGTAACTTTCATTCCGTTTAAACTTTCAGAAAGATAAGCTGTCAAATTAGAACGTTTATAACTTTCTTGCTTCCAAGCTTCGTGTTGTTTCTTTTTCATACCAATTAATACAACAAGCAAAACAGGAATTACAGCCATAGAAACCAAAGTAAGTTTTACGTCAATAGAAATCATAAAACAAATAATAATAACTAAGGTAAACAAATCACTAATTAACTGAATAATTCCATTAGAAAGCAAATCAGAAAGTGAGTTTACATAGTTTACAACACGAATCAAAATTTTTCCGTGAGGTCGGCTGTCAAAATAACTAAAAGGCAACGCTTGTAATTTTGTAAAAACATCACGTCTAATTTCTACAATAATTTTTTGAGCAACTCTAGTCATAATTTTAAGTTTTTGAGCAAGTAAAACTCTTACCACAAAAGTAGACAAAAGCATAATTCCAGACAAAATAAACAACATTGTATAATTTTTTGTAGGAATAGCTTCATCAATTGCTTTTTTTGTAAGCCAAGGGCTAGTCAAAGAAATTCCAGAAGCCAAAAGCATAATAATACAAGACAAAATCATAGACTTTCTGTAAGGCTTTATCCATTGGAATAATCTTTTTATAATATGAGGATTGAATTTCTGTTCAATTTCTTCATCTGCATCAAATTTATTTCTTGCCATAATAATATCTTCCTAAATTTTTATAAAATCATTTAACAGTTTTTGCAAAAGTTCCTACTTTTACAATCTGCCACCAAAATCACAAAAATTACAAACCATTTTGTTCTTTATAAACATCCTGATAGTAACCATCAACATTAACAAGTTCTTTATGAGAACCCATTTGTGTAATTTCACCATTTTGAATTACTAAAATTACATCAGCACTTTCAAACGAAGAAACTCTATGACTAATAATAAATGTTGTATGCCCTTCACTTTGACTTTGAATTGATTGTCTAATTTTCAATTCTGTATCATTATCAACTGCCGAAGTTGTATCATCCAAAATCATAATTCTTGGATTTGCAAGGAACAAACGAGCCAAAGCAATTCTTTGTTTTTGACCACCAGAAAGTCCAACACCACGTTCCCCAACAATTGTGTCATAACCGTCAGTCAAATCACCAATAAAATCCTTTACTCTTGCAAGTTCACTAGCCTTTTCAACCATTTCCATAGAAGCATCAATATTTCCAAAACAAATATTTCCTTCAACAGTATCACTAAACAAAAAAGCTTCCTGCATTGTAATTCCAATATTTTTTCTTAAATACTGCAAATTGTAATCTTTAATATCAACATCATCAATTAAAACCGAACCTTCACCAACGTCATAAAAACGGCATAACAAATTCGCAATTGTAGATTTTCCAGCCCCAGTTGGTCCCAAAATACCAACAGTCATTCCAGGATTAATTGTAAAAGAAACATTTTTCAAAATCTGATTTGCTGAATTATATCCAAAGTTTACATTTCTAAATTCAACTTTTCCTGTAATTGGTTCATCACCTTTATCAATTGCATTTTCCTTGTTTTTAATAGAAGGTTTAATGTTCCACAATTCGTAAAGTCTATCTGCCGAAGCACTAAAGTTTTGAGTATTATCAACAAGATGCCCAAACATATTAATTGGCTGAGTAAAAGCCCACATCAAACCATTAAAAGTTACAAGCTGACCAATTGTCATTTCGTTTTTTATAACCAAATATCCACCAAACAAAATCAAAACAACTGGCAAAATACCACACAAAGCTTCAATCCAAGGAGTATATTTTACACGAACATCAGCATTTTCAACCGCAACATTCTTAAAATTTTCATTTTCAACTTCAAAACGTTCAATCTCATATTTTTCACGAACAAAGGCTTTTACAACTCTGTTTCCTTCAATATTTTCACCAACACGAGTATTCAAAACTGCAAATTGGTCACGAACCTTCATATGAGCCGGCTTAATCTGAATCTTAAATTTCTGAACCATATACAAAACAGGAGGAGCAATAATCATAAAAGCCAAAGTTAATTTCCAGTTAATAGCAGAAAGAGTTATAATAGAAAAAATATAAATTAAACTATTTTCAAGAATCTGATACAAAACCCAAGCAACAAAGTGACGAACTTTATCCAAGTCGCTAGTAAGCAAAGTTAAAACATTCCCCGCAGGAGATTTATCATACCAAGAAAAATCCAAAGTCTGAACATGAGCATACAAATCTTCTCGCATAGTTCTAATAACATTTTGTGAACAATGTTCAAAAATTGTCTGATAACTATAACGAATAATAGCTTTTCCCAAGGTTGTACAAACCATAATAAGCAAAAGGCCTGTCAACATAGAATGCTTACCATTCTTAATAACTTCATCAACAATTCTACCTGTAATCAAAGGATTAATCAGATTTAATGCTGCTACGACAACGCTAAAAGTAAGCCCAATAAACATTCCAATTCGATATTTTCTTACATAAGACCATATCCAACTAAAGGCTGTCTTTTTCTTCATAAAATTCCCATCCAATTAAATAAAAGAAATAAATTTAAAATACTAACAAAAAAACAGTAGCATTATTATCAATTCCGTGATATAAAAAAAGAAGATATTTATTGTATAAATCTCTACACAAAAAAAATACAGAAAAAAATCGGAGTACATAAAAAATGGATGAGCTTTTTGAATATTCAGATATATTAAACGCACCATTCCAAGCTTTTTCTGGCAATTGGAAAGACGTAAAACCTCATTGGCACTATTTTACAGAAATGGTTTATCTGGTAAAAGGAAAACTCTTAGCCGAAGTAGAAAAAAATAAATACACCCTAACTCCAGGTGACATGATTATTTTTCACCCAAAACAAATTCATTCATTTTTAGACTTTCCATCAGAAGAAAATGAAGAACTACTATTTTACGTAATAAAATTTGACGAAATGATTCTTTCAAATACAACACCAGGTTCCCCAAAATTGCCTAAATTACTAGACAACGCAACAAACCTAAACACACCATACAACCTAATCACCGCAGAAGAACTTCAATACAATCCAGTAAAATTATTCTTCGAAAATTGCATTTGGGAAACAAAACACAAAGAATTTGGCTACGACATAAAAGTTGCATCAACAATAAGCCTCATAATCACCGAATTAATCAGAATTTGGCTCAGAAAAGGCTTTAAATTCTCCTCAAAAACAACATTCGACCAATTCAGTTCAAAAGATTTTTCAGTTTTAGAATACATAGACAAACATTCTTCCGAAAATATCAACATAGAAAAATTGGCAAACAAATGTGGCATGTGTTATTCAAATTTTGCAAAACAATTCAAAGCCCAATTCGGAAAAACTTGCAAAGAATACATAGAATTCGTGCGCATCTGCAAAGCCGACACTCTCCTACTCTACACCGATAAAACACTAGACTACATCAGCCAAGAAACAGGCTTCACAGATTCAAGCCATTTCATTCGAACATACAAAAAAATAAAAGGCATAACACCAAAACAGCGTCGCCAAAAACAAATGTAATTAAAAAGAGCCCAGTTCATTGGCATACTCGCCTTTCACAGTTTCGTTTCACTCCAGCCCCGGCCGCAAGCATAAAGCTTGCTTACCCGGTGGCTCCCTTCAGTCAAACAAAGTTTTCCTTCAGGGCCTGTTCAAGCCTCGGGGCAGCCAAAAATATAAGAAAAACACCTTAGGGGAATTGTACGATTCTCTATTTAAAAACAAAAAGGGACTAATAAATCCCATATTTGCCAAAAGGAATGAAGCACTAAAGTCTACCATCAAAGCACATTCCTTTTAGCACAGGATTCATTAATCCCCATCTTACGTTTAACTATTTACAAACTATTGAGCTTTATAAATCTCGTTAGTAAGTTTTACAATGTTATTAATGTTCAAGTTTTCACAAGAAGCAATATATTCATCCCAGTCAGCATTAATATCTTTTTGACCTGTAATGAATTTCAATGTCCAAGAGTTGATGTTATCAATTAATGGAACAGCCCAAAGATTCAATTGTTCTCTTTGATCTTCAGTTGGTTTTGCTTTTGGATCAACTTTAGCTACAGTTTTGTATTTTCCATAACGAGCATACAAATCTTGTACGTCTGGAGTAAAGTTATCTGTAGATTCAGCAGTTGAGTGACCATAGAAGTAGTTACCACAAGCGTATCCCCATTTCAAACGGATATCTGTGTCAGAATCAGCACCACCAATTCCTAAACCACCACATTTGTATCCTGGAAGAAGTTGTTTAACTTTCATACCATCAACATCAACATATTGCCATGTTTTTCCTTCTGGACCCCATTTTGTCAAAGTATAAGCTTCTTTTGAATAGAACATCCAGTCAACAAAGCGCATCATTTTAATGAAGTTTTCTTCACCAAGTTCATCAAGAGCTTTTTGAGCAATCATAACACCACATTCAAGACGTGAAGTTTCAGCCAAGTTTTTAGTTGTTCCAGATGGATATGCTGTTACATAAATTTTTGCATTTCCTTCACCAAGGATTTTGTTTACAGAAGCAATATCGTTAGACATAGAACTTCTGTTTGTAGATTTAATAACAGTTTTACCATTGTAGAATTTATTGTTTGCTGTATCATCAGCTTGTGTAAATGTTTCTGGATCTAAGATTCCATCTTTTACAAAGCTATTAGCAACAGCAATGAATTTTTTGTAATCTTCACTTACAGATGAAGAATAGAATTCTTTTTTGTCATAATCAAACTTAATACCACCGTTTGAACCTTCAATAGCCCATCCAGAAAGAACGTTGTATGAAGACCCCATCAATTTAAGAAGGTTTCCACCTGTACCTTTTCCAGATTCACCACACCAAAGGTCAGACCAGATATAGTCAGATTCAGAAATCATTCCTTGGCTAACCATATATTTTTTTACACCAACTAAAACGTCATGTAAAGTTTCCCAAGTCCAATCTTTTTCTAATTCACGAACATTGTATCCAGCAGCTTCAAAAATATCTTCACGAACCATAATTGTATAGTCTTGAAGAGCAGCTTGGTGCAAACCTGGAAGACGGTAGAATTTACCATCATTTTGTCTAATTGTATCCAAATCAGCAGCCATATCATATTTTTCTACGAATGCTGTAAAGTTTGGCATGTATTTTGTGTAATCAGAAACTGCAACTACACCACCACCAGCTACATATTGGTCTTCAGAATAGATTTTTGGAATAATATAAGCAGAAGAACCAGAGTTAATAGCAAGGTTAACTTTTTGGTTATAGTCACCGCTATCAAATGAAGTTAAATCTAAGTGTACATTTGTCAAATCTTCGATATCTTTGAAAACACCTTCAGATTCCCATGTTTCAATTTTTGGATACCATGAAGCATCGCTAAAGAACATGCTATAAGTTACTTTTTCTTCAGAACGGAATGTTTGTTCTGCTCCAAAAGTATAACCTTTAGCAGCACCTGCATCAGCAGCTTTTTCTTTTTTTCCACCACAAGAAACTAAAAGCATTGATGCACAAGTAATTGCAACTAAGCTAGTTACTAACTTTTTCATACATTTTCCTCCTCAGTATGACTTTTTAAATTACTTTATCTACAATCTTTCGATTATATTCATTGTAAAATACATAAACCAGTTTACCATAGGGGATTTCCCCTAACTAGTATACTAGTATTGTATCATTCTTTCACACCACCTAACATCATACCTTCAACATAGTATTTTGAAACAAATGGATACACACAAATAATAGGTAAAGCCATTAATACCATAGAACAAGATTTAATGTTGGCAGAAATTTGTAATTTTTCGGCAGTAGCTTCACCTGGATCAGCAGAAGTAGAAGCACCACTAATAATTGTTTTTAAGTAATAAGCTACAGGCCACATTTCTTTCTTATCAAGATACAAGAAAGCGTTGTACCAGTTATTCCAATAACCAACTGCATTAAACAAAATCATAGTTGCAATAATTGGCATAGAAAGTGGGAATACAACTTTAAAGAAAATTCCAATTGGACTCAATCCATCAAGTTCGGCAGCTTCTTCCAACTCTTTTGGAGTATCAGAGAAGAATGATTTCATCAAAATAATGTAATAAGTACTCAACATTGAAGGAATAATAAATCCTGCAATTGTATTATCAAGATGAAGTCTTTTCATTAATACGTAGTTAGGAATAATACCACCACCAAAGTACATAGTAAAAATTACAAATTTTGTTAAAAACTTATTAATTTTTAATTCAGTTTTAGAAAGTGGATAAGCCAAAAAACAACTAAGCATCAAAGAAACAAAAGTACCAATAATTGAATAAATTACTGTATTTTTATAACTAAGAATAAAATCACCTTTTTCTAATACAGATTTATAAGTTTCAATATTAAATCCAACAGGAATTAAAGAAACTTTTCCTTGGCTAATAGCAACTTCAGAAGAAAAAGATTGTGCAACTAAATATAAAAATGGATACAAAGTTACAACACAAATAAAAATCATAAACACTGTATTAATAACCTTAAAAGCAATGTATCCAGTAGATTCTTTTACTTTTACAGCAGTATCTTGCATTTTTTACCTCCTTTATCCTTTTATTACCACAAACCTGCGCCTGTAATTTTCTTAGAAATTTTGTTAGCAACTGTTAATAATCCCAAATTCAAGAAGGCTTCAAACAAGTTTACAGCAGTTGAATAACTATAGTTTCCGGAACCAAGACCCAAACGGAATACAAACGTAGAAATAATATCTGCAGTTTCGTAAGTCATTGGGTTATAAAGAAGGAATACTTTTTCAAACGAAGCACCTGAACCTACAAGTCCACCAATATCAAGAATAAGCAAAGTTGTAATAGTTGGTAAAATACATGGAATTGTTACGTGCCAAACTCTTTGGAAGTGGTTTGCACCATCAACTTCGGCCGCTTCATACAATGAAGGATTAATTCCAGCAATAGCAGCTAGGTACAAAATTGTTCCCCAACCTAAGTTTTGCCATACACCAGAAATTACAAAAATTGGAGTAAACCATTCTGGCAAAGCAATAAAAGAAATTGCTTCACCACCAATAGATTTAATCAA
>JAFXDY010000122.1 GCA_017521105.1 Treponema sp. | reverse complement strand
GTGTACCACATTTTTCCGTCAAACACGCGAATCATTGCAGTAATTGTTTCTACTTCTGAATTATTTTTTACATCTTCATCTTCTAATGCAAAACAAGCACTTTTTCTTTTCTCTATACGCACATCTGTATAAAGATTTTCTGGAAAATTATACTTCACTTTTTCATCTCCTTTTTTTTTATTGTCACTCGGATTCGAAAAATCTACGATTTTTCTTTTTTTTTATAAAAACCATAACATTCACAATGATAATGGCTTCACCTAATTAATAGTGAGCAACGTTAGTTGCGAACAAATCCGTGTGGAAAATATTTTCTAGATTGCTTCACTTTTGGCTCGCAATCCCAGAATTCTGAATTTGTCTTATTTATCGTAATAATAATAATTTTCTAATCTTTTTTGACTTTTTAAGAAAACTTCTTTGAGAGCTGGATCAAAATGTGAACCCATAGATTCTATCATAATTTTTGCAGCATCTTCAAAACTCATTGCTTCTTTGTAACAACGTTTGCTTACAAGCGCATCGTAAACATCTGCAACAGCCATAATTCTTGCTTCAAGTGGAATTTCTTCGCCTTTCAATTTATCAGGATATCCGTTTCCATCCCAACGTTCATGATGATGTCTTGCTACATTATTTGCTAAAGTTACAAATTGTTCCTTTTCAATATCTTTTAATAATTCTTGAACTAATTCTGAACTTTTTGTTGCATGAGTTTTCATTATAGCATATTCTTCTTCTGTTAAACGCCCTGGTTTTCTTAAAATTTTATCATCAATAGCAATTTTTCCTAAGTCATGCATAGGAGCAGCTCTAATCATATCTTCAACAAATTCTTTTTTAAGTTTTAACATATTATTTTGTACAATTGTATTGAGCAAAATATTAACTACTTCACTTGTACGCCTAATGTGACCACCTGTATTACCATCGCGGTTTTCTACCATACTGGCCATTCCAAGAACAAGTTTTTCTTGAATATTTAAAATATGTTCTGTTTTTTCTTGAACTTGATTTTCCAAATCGTTCTTATGAATTTGAAGAAGTTGCATATATTTATATTTATCTGTATCTTCTTTTATCTGAACAATAAATCCAATATTCTTTTTTCTATGAGTTTTATAATAAATTGTAATTTGAAAATGTCTTTCTTCGTTTCCAAAACTAAAATCATTTTGTTTATCACTTTCAAATTTTTCTATCCATTCATAAAAATTATCAAATAAAGGAATTCCTTGTGCTTTTTTTTCAAGTTTAATACTCAGAACTTCAGGAATAATTGTTTGAATATAATCATTAGCACCCATAAAACAAAGATTTGTATTAAATAAAATATATCCTGTTGTTTCTTGGGCATTCATAATAGTAGAAATTGCATCTTCAATGTTGTATTTTAAAACTGTTTTATGCAAATAAATTAATACCCAGCCATCAATTACATATAGCAAAGGCATCACTTCTACATAGTCATCTATAAATTTTGCAAGAAAGAAAAATAAAATTGTTAATCCTTCTACAATAAGAAAAATTAACATTGTCTTTTTTGAAATTGAATTTTTTTTGTTATAGGTATAAAGAAGAATAGCAAATTCTGCTATCATATTTCCAATTAAAACCAAATAAAACAAAAAGTACAATGGTGTTACTTCTCTAGAAACAATGGTTGTTCCCATAAAACTAGAAATGGACATTGATTTGTAATATATTTTGCTCATACCAATTGTTAATACAAAACAATATACCAAAAAACTAAAACCATACGAAAACACTTTTATTAGTCTAGGAATTTTTACATTTCCAACACAACATGTTGTATAAAAAAGCAAAGGCGGAATAAAACAACCACCTATATAACAAATTTTTAAGGTAATATGTATTTCACCTGGATCTGTAGATAAAGCTTTAGCTAAATATCCCAAATTTGCAACCAACATTAACAAATTCAGCAATAAACACAAAGCATTTACTTTTTTTTCTTCAAAATTTGCAATAAAAATAAGGAGATTAATTAAAACTAAAATTGTTGCTACATAATAATAGTAAATAAGCATGTTAAAATTATATCACATCTTTGTTTTTTTGCATTATTTTTTTTATGGACTTTATTTGTAATTATTTTTATTATTATCTTAGAGACTTTTTATGGCAGATTTATTTGATTATTTAAAATGGCGCGGAGATTTATCTTTTACAGTTTCTGATTTTAATGAAATTGATGCTCTTATTCTTTGTCAATTAGCATATATTGATTTTAGCGATATTATTTCTTCCGAAGTTAAAACTCAAAAAAGCTTAAAACATGTTGCGGAAGAATTTTCTACACACAAAAATTTAACTGAAAAAAGTGATTTGGGCCTCATCATTAATCCTAAAACAATTGATTTATTATATAAAACAGCAAATTCACAACGATTTTCTGATATTTTAATTTGCGGTTATGAAAGCATTTATAATTTGCAAATTGAAGAACAATTTTCAGCAATAACATTTTTGATTGATAAGGAAAAAGTTTTTGTTGCTTTTAGAGGAACTGATGATACGATTGTTGGCTGGAAAGAAGATTTTAACTTGGCATTTAAAGAAGTTGTCCCAGCCCAAAATGAATCTTTGTCATACTTGGAAAATGTAATTGATTATTTTTCAAATAAAAAAATATTGGTGGGCGGTCATTCAAAAGGTGGAAATTTAGCAATTTATAGTGCAGCACATTTAAATAAAAAATATCAAAAGAAAATTTTATTTGTTTACAATTTTGATGGCCCCGGATTTTTGCAAGATAGCCTTCTACTTCCAAATTTTGCAGAAATATTAAAACGCACAAAAACTTTTTATCCAAAAGGTTCAATTATTGGAATGCTTTTTCACCATCAAGATGATTTTTTTGTGGTAGAAAGTGATGGCTTCTTTGTAATGCAACACGATCCTTTTACTTGGAAACTAGAAGGGCCAAAATTTCAATTTTGTCCTGAACTAGAAAAATCTAGCACTTTTTTTCACAAAACATTTAATGAATGGTTTATTAACTTAGAAAAATCAAAAAGAGAAGAATTTGTAGAAACATTGTTCAATGCTTTGGAATCAACAAAAGCTTCTACAAATTCTGAATTAGCTGCTAACTGGCTCAAAAATTCTGGAAAAATAATTAAATCCTTTTCAGACTTAGATCCAGAAATAAAAAAATCGGCAGGACATACGGCATCGGAATTTTTTAAACTTGCAGGGAAAAATATTTATAATGAATATAAATTATTCTAAAAAAAGCCTAAAAAGTACATTTTGAGCATAATCTTTACATAATTCTATGCTATATGACTTTTTAGGCTTCTTTTTGCTTATTTTTTATAATTTCGTTTAATCTTCTTTGTTGTTGTCATTTCTAAAGGATTTTCCAAAATTGTAATTCTGGTAATTCTTGCGTAAGGCTGCAAAGTTTTATTAACTTTTGAAACTTCATTTTGAATTCTTTGATTAATTTGTGCAGAATTAAAATCTTCTTCACGTTTTTGTCCTAATGCTTCGTAAGCAGAATCACTTGGATAAATTAACGCTTCAATTTCTTCAGAAGTTTCGTCTTCTTTTGTAGTATAACCTTGAACAACAATCTGTTGAATATCATCACACAATTGGAATGCATCTTCAATTTCTTCTGGATACACATTTTTTCCGCCAGAAGTAACAATCATATTTTTTGCACGACCACAAAGTGTAACATAATATTCTCTATCAATTTTTCCCAAATCACCAGTTTTAAACCAACCGTCTTCTGTAAACATTTTTGCAGTTTCTTCTGGCATTTTGTAGTAGCCTTTCATAACCATTGGACCTTTTGCAGCAATTTCTCCAATTCCGTCCCCATCTGGATTTAAAATTTTAATTTGAGCATAAGGTTCAAAAGAACGACCAACACTTTCAATTTTAAATTTTTCAAGTGGGTTTAAAGCAATAATTGGTGATGTTTCTGTAAGTCCATAACCTTGAATAAAGTTTATTCCCATTGCATTGTAAGTTTTAAAAACTGATGATGCCAAAGGTCCGCCACCACAAATGGCCACTCTTAAAGTGCTTATGTTTGCTTGTTTTAAAACTGGTTTAAAAAAGACTTTTCCAGGATTAATTCCAGTTAATTTTTTTATAATATAAGAAAGTCCCATTAAAAAACTCATCACACCAGAAACAATTGCACCTTTTTCTTTAATTCCCTTTCTAATTCCAGAAATAAGTTTGTTATAAAGAAGAGGAACGCCAAGCATTAATGTAATGTGCCCTTCATTCAATTCTTTCATAAGACGCGAAACAGACATACTTTTTCCAAATACAATTTCTGCACCAACTGTAAGTGGACAAATAAATGCCGCTTGCATTGTGTATGCGTGGTGAATTGGAAGCAACGCATAGAAAGTATCTGTTGGCAAAATCAAAAGTTGTGTTTGAGCAATGTACGCATCACTAATTAAGTTTTGATGAGTAAGCATAACGCCTTTTGGCACACCAGTTGTTCCCGAAGTAAATAAAATTACAGCGTTATCATCTGGAGTTACAGGTTCGTTAAATGCAACATCTGCCGAAGCTTTTAAATTATAAAGATGATTTTCATCCTTTTTTGGACTCAAAGAAACAATTTTTGCATTTGGATTATTCTTTTTAATAGAATCGAATTTTTCTTCATCAACAAAAATAATTTTTGGTTCAGATGCATTAATTAAGTTTTGAGTTTCGTTTTCTTTTAAGGCATAATCAATTGGAATTACTGTGGCAGAAGCAACCATAGTTGCCAAATAAGCAATTGCCCACTCAGGAGAATTTTTTCCAGTTACCGCAACGTGATCTCCTTTTTGAATTCCGTTTTCAATAAGCCATTTTGCAACATTTTGAATTTTTTCGTACGCTTGATTATATGTTAAAGTTTGTTTTGCACCATTTTCACCTTCAAAATCTGTAAAACATGGATTGTTCCCAAAACGTTCAACATTAATCTTAATTAATTGAGGAAATGTTGGCCATTCAGTTGTAAATTCTTTACCTCTATATGGATCCAAAGCCTTCCAAGGTTCTCTTTTTTTTACTGCCATGTAAACCTCCTACTTAATAAAATACAACTGAAAATCAAATCTTGCAAATTTAATTTATTTTACCGTTCATATATCAATTTTTATTATTTTGCTGTATAATATTGAATTCCTATGAATTTTGAAAACCCATTAATTGTTCAGAGTGATAAAACTTTACTTCTTGATGTTCACGCACCGCTTGCAGAAGAATGTCGTAACGATTT
>JAFXDY010000121.1 GCA_017521105.1 Treponema sp. | reverse complement strand
GCTGATTACCCAAATCGCGTGAGGGGGCGTTGCGGAAAGACCACAGCCCGAATGGGCGAGGACTTGTAGCAAGCACCCGACGGTGAAAGCGGAGCTTGAACCGGCACGCCCAAAAATAAAAAACAACTTTTGTTCATTTTAAAAATCGTGGTATAATTTTTTTATGCAAATTATTCGTTCTGCCACACAAGGGGAAGTTGTTCTTTCCTTTTTACAAGGTGAATTTGAGTCGTCCCGATTTGGGGAAGAACTTCGGCAAGTGTTAGATTTTTTTGGATTTTCTTATTCGCTTATTTCTGATGGTGATTTTTGTGATGAAAAACAAAATGAGGACCGCTTAAAAGTTTTTAAAAAGTTTAGAGGTTTTCCAGACCAAGATTTGTTTGAACGGTTTCCAAAAGATATTGAATGGAGTTTTGTGAAGTTTTCTAAAGAGGATTTTTTCAATTGTTACTATATTAACTACAGTTATTGGAACGAACTTTCTGATTTTACTTCTCAGCCCACAACTGCCTGCAAAAATATTTTGGCAGGAAAAGAAGTTTTTGGAGTTTCTAACAAAAATTTTTTGCGGGGCAAGGAGCTTCTTGGAAAAGTTCAGTTTCCTCCTGTAATTTTACTTTCTTGTAATCCTAAAAAATATTTGATTATTGAAGGTCACAGCAGAATGACTCTTTACGGTTTTAATCCAGATTTTTTTGATGGAACATTCGGCTATGTGGGCAAAGTTTCTAAAGAAGAAATGTGTCTTTATGATTCACGAATGATTTGATTTTGTTTTTTTGAATTATTTGTGTATTCTCTGTATTTTATGTATAATATCACCAGGTGATTTTTTTGGAGTGTTTATGAATAGGTTAGTGGTTGAATCTTACGGTAAAGAAGAAAATGCCTTTGGGGAAATAAGTGCTTTTTTGCATCGTAGAATTAATGAAATTCCTTTGGGGTTATGTCCGGTTGATTACACTTTAAATGTTTTAAATTTAGCTCATGCTCAGTCTTGCGGAAAATGTACGCCTTGTAGAATTGGTATTGGGCAAATCTCAAAAAAAATTGAAACAATTTTAAATGGCAATGGTACTGTAGAAATGGTTGATTCTATTGAAAGTACCGCTAGAGCTGTTATTGATACTGCCGATTGTGCAATTGGTTATGAAACTGCAAAAATTGCTCTTTCTAGTGTAATTAATTTTAGATCTGAATATTTATCTCATGTAAATTCCCAACAATGCCACTACGGATTAAATCAAGCAGAGCCTTGTTCAACTTTGTGTCCTGCTCATGTTGATATTCCGGGGTATGTTGCCCTTGTAAAAGATGGTCGTTACAACGAAGCTGTTCAATTAATTCGCAAAGATAATCCTTTTCCTAGTGTTTGTGCTTATGTTTGTGAGCATCCTTGTGAATCTGTTTGTCGCCGTGGAATTATTGATGCTCCTGTTAACATTTGTGGCATAAAGAGATTTGCTGTTGATAATGCAAAAAATGTTCCTCTTCCAAAAATTGCCGAAAAAACTGGAAAAAAAGTGGCCATTATTGGTGGTGGACCTGGTGGGCTCACGGCAGCGTATTTTTTAACTTTAATGGGCCACGAAGCAGTTGTTTACGAACAACGTCATAAACTTGGCGGAATGTTACGATATGGAATTCCAGATTACAGGCTTCCAGAAAAAGTTTTAGATTCTGATATTGATTATATTTTAAAAACTGGCGTAAAAGTTGTTTTAGATTCTTACGTTGGTGAATCTGTTAAAATTGATGATTTAAAACAACAGTATGACGCTATTTACATTTCTATTGGTGCTCATGATGATAAAAAAGTGGGTTGCGATGGTGAAGATTCTAAAAATGTCATTAGTGCTGTAAAAATGCTTAGAGATGTTGGTGAAGGAAATGTTCCTAATCTTGAAGGAAAGCGTGTTTGTGTAATTGGTGGCGGAAACGTTGCCATGGACGCAACTCGTACAAGTTTGCGCTTAGGTGCCAGCCATGTTGCTTGTGTTTATCGTCGTCGCATAGAAGATATGACTGCTTTGAACGAAGAAATAGAAGAAGCACAAAATGAAGGTGCCGAAATCAAAACTTTAGTTGCTCCAGATCATATTGAATCTGATTCAAAGGGTAATGTTTGTGCTTTGTGGGTCCAACCTCAAATTATTAGTGATGTTACGGCAGATGGCAGAACTAATGTTAGAAAAGCAAATAAGCCTTTAGAAAGAATTCCTTGTGATTATATTATTGTGGCCATTGGTCAGAGTATTGAATCAAAACATTTTGAACAAAGTGGAATTTTAACTCAGCGTGGTGTAATTCAAACAGAAAAGACTTGTTTTGTTCCAGGAAGTGGAAATGTTTTTGCAGGTGGAGATGCTGTTTCTGGTCCTTCAACTGTAATTCGTGCTGTGGCTGCCGCAAAGGTTGCTGCTGCAAATATTGATTCATTCTTGGGCTTTAATCACAAAATAACTGTTGATGTAGAAGTGCCTTCTCCAGCGCTAACTAATACTCCTGCAACTGGTCGCGTAAATTTAACTTGCAGAAATATAGAAAAAATCAAAAATGATTTTGATTTGGTTAGCATTGGTATGAGTGAAGAAGAAAAAAATCAAGAATGTTCAAGATGTTTGCGTTGTGACCATTTTGGTTTTGGAATTATAAGAGGTGGGAGAAACAAAGAATGGTAAATGTAACAATCAATAATATTCCAATTGCAGTAAAAGAAGGTACAACAATTATGGAAGCTGCCGAAAAGGCTGGTATTTATATTCCACATTTGTGTTACTTAAAAGAAATAAACGAAATTGGTGCTTGTAGGCTTTGTTGTGTTGAAGTTGAAGGAGAATCTCATTTAGTTCCTGCCTGTGATAATATTGTTTCTGAAGGAATGAAAATTACCACAAACAGCAAAAGAGTTAGGGCTGCTTGTAGAGCAAATCTTCATTTGATTATGAGTGAACATCATGCCGATTGTACACACTGTGCTAGAAACTTAAATTGCCAATTGCAAAAACTTGCTTCTGATTTTGATATTTTAAGAAGTCGGTATCCTGATGATTTAGGCCTTACTGTTTATGAAAAATGGAATCCTCATTTTCCGTTGATTAGGGATTCTTCAAAATGTATAAAATGTATGCGTTGTATTCAAGTTTGCGACAAAGTTCAGTCTATGAAAGTTTGGGATTTAGTTGGAACAGGAAGTCGTACACGCATTGGCGTTGCAAGAAATTTTTCTATTGAACAGTCTGATTGTACTTTGTGTGGTCAATGTATTGTGCATTGTCCAGTTGGGGCCTTGCGTGAACATGATGAAATTTCTAAATTAATTTTTGCAATTGAAAAACCAGATTTGGTAACTGTTGTTCAAATTGCCCCTGCTGTTCGTACTGCTTGGGGCGAAGCCTTTGGACTTTCTGAAAAAGAAGCCACTGTAAATAGACTTGCTGCGTGTTTAAAGAAAATTGGCGTTGATTACGTTTTTGATTCTTGTTTTTCTGCAGATTTAACTATTATGGAAGAAGGCTCTGAATTTCTTGAAAGAAAGAAAAAAGGCGATTTAGACGAATTTCCAATGTTTACAAGTTGTTGTCCAGGTTGGGTAAGTTTTGTAAAATCTCAATTTCCAAATTTGGTTCCATATTTGTCTACTGCAAAAAGTCCACAGCAAATGTTTGGGGCAGTTTCCAAAGCATATTTTGCAAAAAAAATTGGTGTTCCAACATCAAAAGTTTATTGTATTTCTATTATGCCTTGTCTTGCAAAAAAAGGTGAAGCTGAATTGCCTAGTATGGTTAACCACAGTGGTATAAGAGATGTTGATTTAGTTTTAACAACAAGAGAACTTATTAAATTGCTAAAATCTGAACATATTTTCCCAAAGAATGTAGATGAAGTTCCTTTTGATAGTGTTTTAAATCAGTATTCTGGGGCTGGGGTAATTTTTGGTACAACTGGTGGTGTAATGGAAGCCGCATTAAGAACTGCCGCCTTTGTTGTTACAGGCAAAAATCCTGAACCAAATGCTTTTGATGTTCTTCACACTGCAAAAATTACAAAAGAAAAGCCTTGGCGTAGTACAACAGTGTCTTTGCCTATGGGAGACATTAATATTGCGGTTGTTAGCGGCTTGGCCAATGCCAGAAAACTTTGTGAAGCAATTATTCACAAAGAAGTAAAATATGATTTTGTTGAAGTAATGGCTTGTCCTGGAGGCTGTGTAAACGGTGGTGGACAGCCAATAAATTGTGATGACGTTAATAAAACTGATGCTAGAGCTAAAATTCTTCATAAGTTAGACGAAAAAATGCCAATTCGCTATAGTCACGAAAATGAAGATGTAAAAAAATTATACGAAGATTTCTTGGGTGCTCCTTTGGGAAGAAAATCTGAAGAAATTTTGCATGTAGATCATCTTAGGTAGTTTTTAATTTTTGAGTATAGATAAAGACCGTTTTTTTTAGAAACCCCACTTTATTGAAAAAAAGTGGGGTTTCTTGTATTATACATTAATGGAAAACTTGGAAACTGTACAAAATAATGATGTAGAAAAAAATGACATTAATGAAAATGATGTTTTTGATTCAAGCAATTCTATTGAAGAAACTGATTTAACTGAAAATAGTTCTGATGTTGTTTCTTTTGAAGATTTGGGTCTTGATGAATATACTTTAAAAGCTGTTGAAAGAAAAGGGTTTGTAACTCCTTCTCCAATTCAACTTTTGGCAATTCCTAGATTGCTTACCGGAGATACAAATATGATTGCCCGTGCCAGAACTGGAACTGGAAAAACAGCTGCATTTGGTCTTCCAATTATCCAATCAATTCGTGAAAAATCTAATGTTGTGCAAGCCTTAATTTTGGAGCCTACTCGCGAACTTGCAATGCAAACTTGCACAGAAATGCAATCATTTTCTACAAACGACATTCCAAGAACAACTGTTTTGTACGGTGGAGCTTCTTACGCCACACAGATTCGCGATTTAAAAAAAGGCTGCGAAATTGTAGTTGGAACTCCTGGGCGGGTAAAAGATCACATAGAAAAAAAGACTTTAGATTTAAGCAAAATTAAGTATTTTATTCTTGACGAAGGGGATGAAATGCTTGATATGGGCTTTATTGATGATATTGAAGAAATTTTTACTCATGCAAATCCTGATTGTAGAATTTTGTTGTTTAGTGCAACTATGCCTGAACCAATTTTAAAAATTGCTTCAAAATTTATGGGTGAATACGAAACAATTGAAGAAGAAGGTGTAATTGATGAGCCACTTTTAATTGACCAAAAATATTGGGTTTTGCGTGAAAGCGACAAATTAGAAGCCTTGGTTCGTTTGATTGATATTTCTCCAGATTTTTATGGCCTTGTTTTTACTCAAACAAAAATGGATGCCGACCGAGTTACGCGTGAATTAGATTTACGTGGTTACGAAGCTGCGGCTTTGCACGGCGATATTATGCAAAACCAACGTGAAAAAGTTTTGGAACGCTTTAGAATGAAAAAAACTCGTATTCTTGTTGCTACAGATGTTGCTGCCCGAGGAATTGATATTAGTGGATTAACTCACGTTGTAAATTATTCTTTGCCATTTGACGCGGCAACTTATGTTCACCGAATTGGACGTACTGGCCGTGCAGGTGCTGAAGGAATTGCTGTTACTTTTGTTAGACCTGAAGAAAGACGTAAACTTGGTTTTATGCAAAAAGCTGTTGCAAAAGCAAGTAAGGGCCAAATGAAGGAAGGAACTGTTCCTGCTGTAACAGAGGTTCTTTCTGCAAAGGAAAAACGTGTAATTGCCGAATTAAAAGAAAAACTTTTTGTTACATCAGAAAAAACTGTTTTGCAATCTGAAGAAAATTTGGCCGAAAATCAAATTGAAAATCAAGAAGTTCAAGAAATTCAGAATAATCAAACAGAAAGTGAAACTGAATTAGTTCAAGAAATTCAAACTTCTGGAATGATTTTGAATGAAGATTTAATTAATCCTATGTTTGAAAATTTAGCAGAAGAACTTTCTCAAGGTTTAGATTCTAAAAAAGTTTTGGCTGCTTTGCTTTCTGTTTTTTATGGTGAAAAATTAAGTCCAAAACATTATGGGAAAATTGCTGCACCAAAAAGTTTTGCTCAATCTGGGGATATGCAGCGTATTTTTGTTTCTCTTGGCAAAAAAGATGGTTATAGAGCAAAAGAAATTGCAGAATTCTTTAGTAAAATGCTTCATATTCCGGGGCGAATGGTTGATGATATTGATGTAGCACAACAATTTTCTTTGGTCAGTTTGCCTGTTGCTTCTGCAAAAAAAGCTATTGAACTTTCTAAAAGCAATAAAAAACTTCCACATATGCATTTTGACATAAAAGAAGATGGGCGTGGTTCTAGAAAAGGTGGCCGCTCTAGTGCAAAAAATGCTGCCAATGCTGCTATAGATGATTTATCAAAAAAATCAAATGATCGTGGCAAAAGAAAAGGGGATAGTAGAAGCCCAAAAGATTTTGGAACAAAAAAAGGTTCTGGAAAAAAAGAATTTGTAAAAGGCCGCGAAAAAGGAAACCGACCTAATGTTCACACTCAATCTGAACGTTCCTCTTCTAAAAAAGGAAATAACGCAAGTTCATTCTTAAAAAAATCTGCAAGAAAACCAGAAAGATTTTAGGTTTGTAGATTTGCACAAGGGGTATGAAGCTAGACGCAACTTTAGTTGCGGAGCCACTTGGAAGTTTTGGGAGCGGTGCGACCAAAACTTAGCAACCGTTCAGGTTGCGACAAGGGCTGACCGTTAGGGAATAGCGGAACACCCCGGTTTTTTATGAGCCTGCGAATAAAAAATGTGCCCTAATTGCCGTAAATAGAAGTTGACGGATGAAAGCCGGAATTAATAATTACTTCGTCCAAATTTTCTTTGTTTACAAGGGTTGGCTCAATCCAAACACCTGGGATTTCTGCGTAACCGTTGTTAATAGATTTTTTCCATCTGTAAGGAATTTGTAAATTTTCTTTTTTTGCTAATTTTACTGCATACTCAGCTGCTAGTTCTGCAAGTTTTGGAATTGGTTTATAAACTGTACAAGATTGTTTTCCTTGTATTATGTATTTGCAAGCAATAATATCGGCATCTTGCCCGCAGATAGCAATTTCTTTATCTGGTGAATATTTTGAAATGGACTGAATTACGCTGTCGGCAATGGCATCGTTTCCGCAAACAATTGCATCTGGAATTTGGTCGTTTGCAAGTAATCTGTTCATCTCTTGATGGGAAAGATCGTAATTCCAAGAATCTGTGTAAAATAAATGGCTAACTGTAATGTTTGTATTGTTAATATATTTTGCAATTCCTTCTTTTATGAGTGTCATATTGTAATCTTCTTCTGGACCAAGAATGTAAAACCAATTTGTTCCTTTTGTGGCATTTAACAAGCCTTGTGCCATTGATTCACCAACTTTTTCGCTATCAATTGTCATATATAAATCTATATTTGAATTTACAATTAATCTGTCGTAAGCAATTACTGGAATGTTTTTGTTTTTTAACTTTTGAATTGTATCTGTAAGTTCCCCAGCTTCTTTTGGAATGATTATTGCTACATCAATCTGTTTTTCCATCAAATATAAAAGTTGTCTGTTTTGTTCATTTATGTTATTTCCTGCGTTTTGAACAATTACATCTGCACCAAGTTCTTTTGCTTTGTTAATAAAAATGTCTAAGTCTCGTTGCCAGCGTTCAATTGCAAGTGTATCAATTGAAAATCCAATTAAAAGTTTGTCTTTTTCGGATAACTTAATTTCTTCCGTTGATTGATTTGTTACTACATCTTTTTTTGTACAAGAAAAAGATAAAATGATAAATGTAAAAATGATAATTTTATTTAGTTTCATTTTTGTACCTTTTATTATAATTTTGTTCTAGCTTCTGATGGGGTTATTCCATATTTGTTTTTGAAAATTCTAGAAAAATAATTTTGATCATTGTAGCCAATTTTTGCTGTAATTTCTTTTATTGAAAGATTTGTTTCTTTTAATAATTTTTGAGCTTCTTCTAACCGTTTGTCTGTAATAAAATTGATAAATGTTACGCCTTTTTCTTCTTTGAATAATTTGCTTAAATAAAAAGAACTTACATTTGTATATTCTGCCATTTGTTCCAAGCTAATGTCTGAACTAAGGTTTTGATTTATGTATGAACAAATTTTACTAATTATTGGATTTTCTATTTTTTGTTTTTTTGAAGCAATAACTGTAACACATTCAAGTAGCATATCATTTGTGTGAGATTTTATGACAGAAAGATTGTCTTGTGAAATTAAAAATGAAAAAAGATTGTCAAAATTGTTTGTTGAAAATTCTTGTGTAATATTTTGTGTAATGTTTTTTGCAGTAATGCATAATTCAAAAAGTTCATTTTTTATTGAATTTAGGTCTTTTGTAGTTTCAAAAAGATTAGAAATATATAATTCAAAGAATGTTTGCAAACCAATTTTGTCGCCTTGTTGAATTCGCGTAATTAGTTGGTTTTTGAATTCTTGTAGATTTTGTGTTTTGGTTGTAGATTCTGGAATATCTGAATAAAAAACAATTTTGTTATCTGGTGTTGCATTATTTTGTGCAAAAATTGCTTCGTTGTATGTTGCAGAAAATAATTCTTTATTGTTTTGTATGCTACTAACTCCAATTTTTATTCCCGAAGAAACTGTAATTGATAATTCTGTGTTAATTGTTTTAATTTCTTCTTTTATTTCTTCTATTTTGCGTGGGGATGGTGTTGTAAAAAGCGCAATAATTTTATTTGAATTTACAAAACTTAAAAAACATTTGTGATTTTTATTAAAAATTTCTCTAATTTTTGTTTGAACATTATTATTGTTTTCTACAGAAATGTTTGCTAATTCAATGCAACAAAAATAAAAACTACAATCAGAAATATTAAAATACTCAAAATATTTGCTAATATCAGACTTATTATTGTTAAAAACGCAAGAATAAATAAAATCGCTTTCCAAAATTGGCGAAACTAAATCTAATTTTTTGTTTAGTTCACTTTCAATGTTTTTGTTTCCCCGTTTTGAATCAACAACATCCATTGCTGTTCTAATTGTTTGAATAATTGTATTTTTGTTAAACGGTTTTGTTAGATATTTGAATGCCCCAATGTTTATTGCTTCTTGTGCGTACTGAAAATTATCAAAAGCACTTAGCATAATGATTACAGTTTCGGGTTTTAATTTTGTAATGCAACTTACAGTTTCAAGTCCGTTTATGCCAGGCATATTTATGTCCATAAAAATGATGTCAATATCGTTTCGTGTAACAATTTCTAAGGCTTGGGTTCCAGAAAGTGCTGTAAAAATCTTTACTTGACCTTCAAAATTGTTGTTAATAATAAAAGAAATTGAGTCTATTACAATTTGTTCGTCGTCTGTTAGCAAAATATTATACATTTTTTGGAATCCTTATTACAAACTTTGTTCCCGTAACTATTTTATTATCATTTACATTATCTACTATATCAAAAATATCGTCACGGTGAAAATACAATTTTAGACGCAAAAAAACACTAATTAATCCTGTTCCTGTAGAAGATGAATATTGATTTTGAAGTTTTGTTCTTTCTGATAAAACACTTTCAAAAACATCTTTTTTTACATCATCAGGAATTCCTGTTCCATTGTCTGAAATTGTTATTTCTATAAAATCATTTTTATTTGCAATTTCCAAATTTACAATTCCTGTTGATTTTTTTAATCCGTGCTTTATGCAGTTTTCAACTAGAGGTTGCAATGTCATAATTGGAATTTGAACATCAAGATTAATGTCCGGAATTGATTTGTTAAATTCTAATCTGTTTCCAAAACGCACTTTCATTATGTAAACAAAATTATCAACCAAACCTAATTCTTCTGTTAAAGAAATTGTCTGTGTTTGATTTTGAATATTGTATCTGTAAAAATCTGCAACTTGTTCAATAAAAAAGCTTGTTTTGTCGGCACCTTCCATCATTGCAAGCTGCGCTCCTGTGTTTAATGTGTTAAACAAAAAATGTGGATTAATTTGGTTTTGTAACGCTCTTAATTGTGCGTCTGCGTATAAAGCTTGCATTTCAATTTCTTTTTCTTTTAGGGTTGCTTCTGTATGTGCTTTTTCCCAAATTGTATCAATATATTCTCTAATACTAACAATCATTTTGTCAAAAGCACGGCAAATGTTTCCAATTTCGTCATTAGAAGTTCTATTAAACAAAGGAATGTCAAAATTTCTTGTAGCAACTTGATGTGCCACTTGCGAAATTTCTTCTAGTGGCGAAATGATTTTTCTTGTAGAAACAAATAGCAGAATAAAAATAAAAAAACAAAAAGTGATAAAAAATAAAAACGAAAGTGTAGAAATTAAAGAAATATTTTTAGTGTTTTTGTTGTAGTTTATGGCGTTATCTTGTAAACGCATTTTATTTAATTCCAACAATTGTGAAAGTAAAAGAGGGTAGCAAGACAAACTTTTATTGTAATAAAAATTTGCTTCTTCAAAATTGTTTGCACGTCTAGCAGCAATTGCTTTGTCACAAAAGTAAATAAAAGACTGTGTTAATTGATTCACTAAATATTCATTTTGTACCATTTGATTTGTTGAAGGAAAGTTTTGCATATTTGAAATTATTTCTACAACTTTTTCTTTGTTGCTATAGTAAGAATCAATACTTTCAAATGTGTGATAATTTAAATAATTTTCCAAGGAATTTTCGGTTTTTGCCAATTGATTTGTAAAATAATCAAGCTCAATATTAGACTGGTAAGAGTCGCTTAAAGAATTCATTCTGTACAAATTTAAGAAAATAATAGAAAACAAAGAGATTATCATTGCAATAATTGTTACAAAAATTGCAAATAGCAGCTTCCATTGAAGCCCTTTGTTAAGAAAATACAACTTTGTTTTTATAAATAAATTTTTCTTTTTTCTTACCATCTTGATTTTATAATTTGTGTTGCTACAGTAACATAACTATTTGAATATCCTTTTGTTCTGTATTCAAACAATTCCTTTAAGGCCGTTTCTCCAATTTTTACAGGATTTAAATAAATTAATTCAGAAATAACTTTTTTAGATAAATATAATCTGCAAGTTTCGTTATTTCCAAATCCAATAAGCATAATTTTGTTGTCTTTGTAGTATTCTGTTAATAATTGTGCAACATTTATTGTATCGTCTTGGTCCAAACAAATTATTGCAACTTTATCTGTTTTTTTTGTCTCTGATTTATTTTCTGCAATTTTGTGAATATCATCATATTTTTCCAAGATGCTAACGTTTAAATTTGCAAAATTTTTTACTTCCGAATTAAAGCTATTAATAATATTACTGTTTACAATTGCATTGTACGATTTTGGTTTTAGAATATAAATATTTCCAGAAAAATTTAGCATTTTTTTTGTTTCGTCAGCAAAGATTTTTCCTAATTCCCAACTACTGTTTCCAATAAAAGAAGTCTGATTCACGCCTGGTGCAAATTGCCCCGTGGTAACAACAGGTATTATGGAACCGTCAATTCTGTATGGTTGTTTAATAACTAATTCTGGATTATTTATGTATGCAATAATTCCGTCTGCATTTACATAAGTTGCATAATCAAATAATTCTTGAATATTTTTGTTTTCGGCTTCAGATTTAGGCACTTTTAATTCGCAAATAACATTGTAGTTTGCACTTTTTGATTTTATGCCCTTGAACATTTCTTCCATGTAATCTCTGTTTTGATATTCTCCAATTACCAAAATGTGATAGTTTCTTAAAGAATCAGAATCTTTTGTTTTAGTTCCAGAAGAATTGATTACAAAAATAGAAAAAATAACAAAAGCAATAATATATAAAACAAATAAAATAATTATTACAGAGACCTTATTTATTTTTTTTTCTTTTGCCTTTAATTTAGATTTCAAAACCTAACATCTCTTACAAAAAATTTTATGAATAGTCAAAAACTAAGTTGTCTTTTTTGATGTCTACAAACACATTGCCGCCTTTTTCAAGTTTGCCAAACAAAACTTCATCAACTAATTGATTTGCAATTTGTTCTTCAACGGTGCGTGCCATGTTTCTAGCACCAAATTCTTTTGAGTAGCCCAAATCTGTTAAATGTTCAATTGCTGCTTCAGAAACAGACAAAATAACTTTCTTTTCTTTCATCCGTTCTGCCAATTTTGCAACTTCTTTTTTACAAACGCTTTTTGAAACATCTTTAGAAAGAAAATTAAACGGAATGATTGCATCAAGGCGGTTTCTAAACTCTGGCGGAAACTCTTTGTCTACAGCTTCACGAATTGAAGCTTCAATATTGTCTGTTTGAGTGTCGCCAAAACCAATGCTTCCTTTTTCCAAATCTCTTGCTCCGGCGTTACTTGTCATAATAATCATGCAGGAACGGAAATCTGATTTACGACCTTGGTTGTCTGTTAAAACTCCATAGTCTAAAATTTGCAACAAAACGTTGTAAATATCTTGATGTGCTTTTTCAATTTCATCAAAGAGGATAATTGAAGTTGGATTTTTGCGAACGTCTTTTGTAAGTTGGCCCCCTTCTTCAAAACCAACGTATCCTGGAGGTGAACCAACTAATCTACTAACTGAATGTTTTTCTTGATATTCACTCATGTCGTAGCGGAGCAATGGCTCGTTTAAAACTTTACTAAGGCATTTTGCAAGTTCAGTTTTTCCACAGCCAGTTGGCCCAACAAACAAATAGCTTGCTTCTGGTTTATCTGGATTTCTGAATCCTGCTCGGGCTCTTTTTACTGCTTTTCCCAAGGCAAAAATTGCTTTATCTTGACCAAAAATGTCTTTTTGCAAAGTTTGTTCAATTTCTTTTAAGTTTGTTTTTTCGTTTCCAGATATTACATCAATTGGGATTTTTGCAATTTTTGCAGTTACTGTTTTAATTACCGAAGGAGTAACTAATGGAACGGTTGCTGGTGTTGTTTTTGAAACTTCTTTGCCGTTTGTTTTTTTTTCTGACAAAAATCCTTTAAAACCGCCAGTTTTTGAAATGTGCAAATAAGCTCCAGATTCGTCAATAATATCAATTGCTTTGTCTGGGAGCCGTTTGTCTGGCATATATTGAACCGAAAGATTTACGGCTGTAGAAATTGCGTCGTTTCTGTATTTTACATTGTGATGTTTTTCGTATTTTGATTGCAAACCTTTTATGATTTTGATTGTGTCTTCAATAGAAGGTTCCATAATATCAATTTTTTGGAAACGTCTTGCAAGGGCTCTGTCTTTTTCAAAGTTTTTTGCGTATTCTTCAAAAGTTGTGGAGCCAATTACTTTTATGTTACCACTTGCCAATGCTGGTTTTAAAAGATTTGCAGCGTCAATTTGTGAAGAACCGTTTGTTCCAGCACCCATAAGCATGTGAATTTCGTCAATAAACAAAATAGCTTTTTTATTTTCCCTTAATTCGTCAATAATTGAATGAAGTCTTTCTTCAAAGTCTCCACGGAATTTTGAACCTGCAAGCAAAAGTCCCATATCAAGACTATAAATTGAATATCCTTTTAAAGCTTCTGGCACTTTTTCTTGAACAATTCTTTGTGCAAGCCCTTGTGTTAATGCAGTTTTTCCAACACCAGCATCTCCAACATGCAACGGATTATTTTTTGTTCTGCGACACAAAATTTGAATTGTTCGTTCAAGTTCTTCGTCCCGCCCAATTAATTCATCAAATTTTCCTTCTTTTGCCAATTCTGTAAGATTAATTGTAAAGCGTTTTAAGCCTCCAGAATTGTTAGAAAACATTTCGTCTTGTCCAGGTCCAAAGTTTTTTGCACCAGGAAAAGATGTTTTTTGTGCAGAATCTTTTTTTGCGCCGTGCACACCTCTAAATTGCGTTAAAACCGATAATAATCTATATTTTTCAATTCCAGAAGTTTTCATGTAATAAGAACAATAATTATTTGTTTCATCATACATGCTCACCAAAACATCAGAAATATCAATTACATCAGATTCACTAGAAACACAATTAAAAACTGCTCTGTTCATAACAGATTGAAATCCTACAGATTCCACAGGGGTCTGAATTAATTCTGAATTAGCTTGGTCTGAAATTACAGGTACTTGTGTTTCTAGGTACGAAAGTAGATTTGATTTTAGCTGTTCAACTTGACATCCTGTATCTTTTAAAATTTCACAAATTTTTTTATCTTGCAAAGTTTGGTATAAAATATGTTCTGGCGTAAAAAATTCATGTTTTGCAGCTTTTGCTTTCATTAAAGAGTCTGATAATACTTTTGTTAAAAAAGGGGTAACTTTCATTTGTTTTACAATCCCTTTTTGATTATTTTTTTGATTACTCAATTTCTACCCTTAACGGAAATCCGTTTTGTTTTGCAATGCTTTTTGTAACTTCAACTCTTGTTACAGCAATATCATAAGTGTAACAACCTACAACAGAATATCCTTCATTGTGAACAGTTTGCATTATATTTTGAGCATCTTCTTTTGTTTTATTGAATATAGAAACCAAAATATCTACCACAAAATCCATTGTTGTAAAATCGTCATTGTAAAAAACTACTTTTTTCTTTTCTGGTGGAAGAATTGCAGAATCTTCAATCACCTGATTTTGAGAATTGTTTATATTTTCAGCCTGTTTATTAAAAATACTCATACCTCTAATATACCATAAAAACTAATGTTAGTGCAATTTTATTGCCAAATACTTTTTGGTGGAATAAAGTATTAACAAAGGTAAAAAAAATAACGATATATAAAGTAACAATTTTTTGTAAAATATAGGAAAAAATATGGCAAAAAAAAATCTTTCATCAAAATTATTAATTGATTCGTACGTTTCAATTGCATTTGTAGCAATTTCTCTTATTATTCTTCTTTGTGATTTATTCCTTTCAAAAGGTAAAATAGCTGCATTTTTAGCATCACCTGTTTTAGCCCCAGAAAATAACATAAATCAATTTAATGTTACAAGTATAAAAAGTTATTTTCAGATGATATTTTATGTTTTTGCCCCTTCTGATGTAAATGTTTTAATTCCAAGTTTAATTTTTATAATGCTTCTTGGTCCAACTTTGGAAGACCGTTACGGAATTACTGTTATTGGTGTAATGATTTTTATTTGCGCTTTATTTTCTGGAGTTTTGAATGCATGTTTTTGTAAAAATAGTTTAACAGGTCCATCTTGCATTGTTTATATGATGATTTTTTTGAATATTTTCTTTTCTTTGATAAAAAAGAAGATTCCGTTGAGTTTTGTGATTATTTTTATACTTTTGATTGTAAAAGATGTTTTATCTGATAGTGGATTAATTACTTTGATTATTAATATCTGTGGTGGGCTTTGTGGCAGTTTGATTGCATTTTTAGCTTCTCCAAAAGTGCGTGCTACAAAAAAAGAATCAAAAGGTGGATTATTAAGCAAAGCCGAAAAAATTGCGTATCTAAAAGATTTAGATTCAAAAAGCCCAAGATTTAAAAATGCAGAATCAAAAAAAGATAAAAAAACAGCTTCTTCCGAAGAAGAAACTGTTATTGGAACATTAAAGTTTTAATGTTTTGTTTTTATCCAAAAATTGGTCTAACTTTAATTACTGTGTCAATGTTTGCAAGAGCACGTAAAGTTTCTTCAGAAACAACACCGTCTACATCCATTACGTTGTAAGCAAGTTCACCTTTTGCTTGGTTAATCATACCAGAAATGTTTAATTTTGCTTCACCCAAAATTTTTGAAAATTTAGAAATTACATCTGGAACGTTTTTGTGTGCAATACAAATGCGAGTTCCGCCAGCTGGAATTGGATTTTCGTTTACTGTTTTTGGGAAGTTTACAGAGTTTACAATGTTTCCGTTTTCCAAGAAATCTCTTAATTGATTAACAGCCATTACAGCACAGTTATCTTCTGCTTCTGGAGTAGATGCTCCAAGGTGTGGAAGACAAATTACGTTTTCTTTGTTCAACAATTCTTCTGCAGCGAAGTCTGTTACTAAACAAGCAACTTTTCCACTTTCCAATGCAGCAAGAATGTCAGTGTTGTTTACAAGACCACCGCGAGCAATGTTAATAATTCTAACACCGTTTTTCATATTTTTGATTGAAGCTGCGTTAATCATTCCTTTTGTGTCTGCTGTTTGTGGAACGTGAAGTGTAATGTAATCTGATTTTGCGTAAACTGCATCTAAAGTTTCTGCGTGTTTTACATTGTGATCAAGGCTCCAAGCGGCATTTACAGACAAGAATGGGTCATAACCAATTACTTCCATTCCAAATTTAATTGCAAGATTTGCTACCATTGCACCAATTGCACCAAGTCCAACAACACCAAGAGTTTTTCCTTTTAATTCTGGTCCAACAAATTGACTTTTTCCTTTTTCTGCCAAATCAGGAATTTCATCACCTTTTCCAGCAAGACCATTTGCCCAAGCGTTAGCTTTAATTGCAGGACGGCTAGAAAGCAAAAGAGCCATCATTACTAATTCTTTTACAGCGTTTGCGTTTGCACCTGGTGTATTAAATACAACAATTCCTTTTTCTGTTAATTCTGGAATTGGAATATTATTTGTTCCAGCCCCAGCACGAGCAACAGCTTTTACAGTTCCAGGAAGTGACATGCTGTGCATATCTTGTGAACGAACCAAAATTGCATCTGCATCATTAATGCTAGAAGCACATTCATAACTATCTCTTGGGAATCTGTCTAATCCACAAGCAGCAATTTTATTTAATGTTTGAATTTTATACATAATATTAGTCCTTATTTTTTACAAATTAATTTTCTTTAGCAAATTTTTCCATAAAGTCTACTAATGCTTTTACACCTTCAAGGCTCATTGCGTTGTAAATACTTGCACGCATACCACCAACTAAGCGGTGACCTTTTAAGTTCATAAATCCAGCAGCTTCAGCTTCTTTTACAAATTTTGAATTGATAGCTTTTTCTTTAGCAACGCTTTCTTCGTCTTCAGCACCTGTAGAATATTTTGTTAAGAAAGGAACATTCATTAAAGAACGGCTTCCTTTTTCTGCAGTTGCACGATAGAAATCAGAATTATCAAGATAGTTGTAAAGATAATCAGCTTTTTCTTGATTGCGTTTGAGCATTCCTTCTGCACCACCATTTTTTTCAATCCAGTGAAGAACTTTTCCAAGTACGTAAATTGTGTAACAAGGAGGAGTGTTGTACATACTGTCGTTTTCTGCGTGAGTTTTGTACATAAGCATAGTTGGAGTATCTTTGCGTGGAGTGTCTGTAATCAAATCTTCACGAATAATTACTAAAGTAACACCTGCAGGAGCCAAGTTCTTTTGAGCACCAGCAAACAAAAGTCCAAATTTGCTTACATCTAAAGGTTCACTTAAAACACAAGAAGAAATATCAGCTACTAAAGGAATGTCCCCAGTTTCTGGAAGATATTCGTAGTGAGTTCCCATAATTGTGTTATTCAAACAAATGTATGCGTAATCATAATCTCCTTCAATTTTTTCAACTTTAGGAATATATGAATAATTTTTATCTTTTGAAGAAGCAATTGTTGTAACTTCAACACCAAGTTTTGCAGCTTCCTGAGCAGCTTTTTTAGCCCAAACACCAGTTTCGATGTAAGCAGCTTTTCCAGTTTTAATACCAAGGTTTTGAGCAACCATTGCAAACTGAGTTGAACCACCACCTTGAACAAATAAGATTTTATAATTTTCAGGAACATTCATAAGTTTACGAATCATAGCTTCTGCATCCTGAATAATTGGTTCATAAGCCGACGAACGGTGACTCATTTCCATAACAGACTGACCAGTTCCGTTATAATCCATCATTTCTGCAGCACATTCTTTTAAAACTTCTTCTGGTAAACAAGAAGGACCAGCACTAAAATTCCAAACTCTAGCCATACAAATAACCTCTTTAAATATATTTTTTACACATCAATTGAAAGTTCCATTAAAGAATTTACAACCGATAAATTAATTACTTTTACATTTTGTGGAACAGACAAAATAACATTTGTCATGTTCACAATTCCTTTAATTCCATAATTTACTAAACGCTGTGCCATCAAATTGGCGTCTTTGTCTTTTACTGTTAAAATTGCATATTCAATCATTTCTTTTTTTATTACAAAACTCATATCGTTTGTATGAAATAGTGGAAATGGCGAACTTGTAATTTCAACAAGGTTTAAGTTTGTGTCAAACCCAGCTTTTAATAAAAAGGAACTGTCCTGAACAGTTGAAGAATGTAAAAAAGTTTCTCCAAAATTGCTAATGCCCACAAGGCAGCAATTTTTATAAAGTTTTTCTTTGCATTCAGATTTTTCCAAAGCAGAAAAAGGGGAGCCACCAAGAACTTCAAAAATCAATTCTTTTAGTTTTTCAACATTGTAGCCATTGGAAACACCAAAAAAATTGTCAGAATCTTTCAATAAATCAGAATTAGTTTTTGCCTTTTGATTTTGAAAGTTTCTTAAATACCAAAAATCGTGGCGAATAAGTGAATTTTTCCATCCTGTAAGATTGCTAATTTCTACAGAAGTAATTTTTTTACTTTCCCAAGTTTTTAGTATTTGAAGTAGTTGTGTAATCCTTTTTTTAGTTGCTTTTGGTAAATCAACTGATGTTTTCATTATAGAAAAACCTGCCTTTTGTAGCAATTAAGTAAATAGAATAAAAACTTGTGAATTCCTTTAAAATTGCCAAAATTTGCTTAAAAAATCATTTTACTGTTAAAATTATAACAGTAAATAAAGAAAGGATAAAGTAGGGGGAAAAATAAAAAGTTAAAAAAAAACAGAGCCGAAAAACTAAAAAAACGGCTCTGTTTTAAAATTAGGAGGTTTGCTCAAAGCCAACGACTTTGAGATGAAAAAATTAATAATTTATATCTTTTGTATAAGCAACAGCAATTGCTGGATGTAACTGTGTGTCATAAAAATCTGCCACTTGCTCATTAAAAAGCTCTTCAAGCATTTTCTGGTATGAAACAATTTTGCCAATGTAGTTTAATGTTACTTGTGGTGTTCTGTTTGAACGAACACGACCTGTACCGGCGTTGTACATTGCCAATGCCGAAACTTCATTTCCTGCAGTATTAATGCAGAATCTTAAATGTGACATACCATACTTTGCACTTACATAAGGATCAAAAAAATCTGCTTCTGTAAGATTTGGAAAAGTATTGCTATTTAGTTGAAATAATCCTCTATCTGTTGTTGTGTTAGAGTTTTTATTTACAGCTTTTACGTTGTATCCACTTTCTGCGTATGCCAATGCAAAAGCAAGTGAAAGTGGAATGTCGTTGTTGTCTGCTTCAGCTAAAATAGCTTGAGTAACATTTTTATCTCCAGTAATTTGAAAGTAAAACCATTCAACAGCACTGCGAGATAAAGTGTTTCTGTAAAGATTTAGAGATTTGTCTAAATCTTCATTTAATATATCCAAAGAAGCTTCTGCAAAATATTCTTTAAATGATGCAGATATTTCTTCTTCAGTTTCCTGAATAACTGATACATTTGTATTTGTTTCAAAAACCGAACTTGAATTATCAGTTGGTAGTAAAACATATACGAGTAAACCTACAGCTGTAATAATTAATCCAAATGTAAGAGACAGATAAAATGATATTCTGTAATTTTTGTCTGCTTCCGCTTGCATCTTTTTTCCTTGTAGTAATTTACACAAATGAAATTAACACAATCTAAAAAAGATTACAAGAGAAATTTTAGTAAATTTTAAGAAAAATACTGTAAATATTTATAAAATGTGAAGTTGTTTTGAAAATAATGTAATATTTTGCATTTAGTACGGTTTCTTACAGGATTACCACTTGTGATGGAACATCTTTCTGTTTAGAAAAGTACACATAATGAGAATGCTTTTTTGTCAAAAGACCAACAAAGTTTTGATATTCAGAATCTTCACCAAAACCTTGTGCAGTAAGTTCCTTTGGCAATTCAATTCCAACAAGACTTATGCAATCTTTAATTCTTCTTGCCGCATGATTATAAGCATTTGCAAAAAGTTCAAATTGTTCGGGTGTTTGCAAAGGTTTATCTACTACAGGAATTAATATAGCGAAAGTATTTGAAATTTCCAAATTTTTTAATTGTTCTCGCAAGTTTGCCAAAAGTTCTTCGTTGTAAGATTCTTCTTCAAGTTCTAATTCTGACCATTTTAATTCATAAGTTTTAAGATTTGTTAAATCAAAAAGAGAATCGTCTTCAATTTTGTATAATTTGTTTTCTTTTGCAATAAATAAAGGTTCTAGTTTCATTGTTTTTCCAAGTTTAAAAAAATACGGTGGAACGCCAAATTTGACAATTACCACCGTTTTATTCAATAACGAAAAATTAGTTAAAAATGTTAAACTAATCTAAAATCTATTCTGTAAGAATTCTAATTACTTCAGCTTTATCTTGTGTGCTTAAAATTTCTTGGCGTTTTTCTGGGCTCTTGAAAAGCAAACTTACTTCTGCCAAGAATTGAAGGTGTGGACCTGTTTTGTTCACTGGAGAAAGTGTCATAATAAAGATTCTACAAGGTTCTTGATCTAATGAATCAAAATCAACTGGGTTGTCAGAAATACCAATACATGCAACTAAATCTGTTACTGTATCTGTTTTTCCGTGAGGAATAGCAATTCCGTGTTTCATACCAGTAGACATTTTTCTTTCGCGATCTAAAACACATTCACGAGCTGCGTTTTTATCTGTTACTTTGCCTGCTTTAAATAATACATCGAGCATTTCGTCTACGATTTCTTCTTTTGTAGTTCCTTTTAAGTGAAGGTTAACTGTGTCTGTTGTTAATACTGTTTTCAAATCCATACTTTTAATTTTATTCCACTTACAAAATTTGTCAAGTGGGATTTTCCTTTACTTTTATATATTTAATCAATTACTAAAAATATTTGTTATAAAAATTTTAATTATTGATATTATATTTTAATAATAAAAAAGCATTATTGTATCTATCGGGGAAATGTACTATATAAATATTTTTTTTTACTATTTCAATTATTATTTTTGTGATTTCATTTTTTGTTATATGCGAAATTAATAAGGCTACAATAATTGAAACTGAAAGATTTTTGAATTATTTTTATAAACATAATAAGCAATTATTAGTTCAGAAATATAGGAATTTAGAATAAAGGAAATCTATAAAATATGAAAAAAAGATTTATATTAATAGTATTTGTTGCTTTTACTTTTTTGTCTTGTAATAACAATGTAATTTTAAGTTCTATTGTAAAAGATAACAAAATTATTTTTCTTGGAGAAAATCATTCAATTATTAATCCTAGATTGTTTTTGATTGAAAATTTGGAAGAATTATGTGCAAATGGAGTTAGACATATTTGCATAGAAGGTGGATCGTTAAAAAATACTTCAGATGAGAATTATAATTTTTATTGTTTTTTTCCATGGCTTTCAGCAGGTGTAAAATACGAAGATGTTTTGTTATCGAATAAAATCAATGAAATAAATAAAAATCTTCCAGCCTCAAAGAAAATTGTAATTCATAATCCAGAAAAAACACTTATTGAAAAAGACCTTGAAGAATTGAGTTATTATGAGAGATTAAATAAACGAGATTCTCTTGTGTTCGAATATATTAACACTTTGTATTCTACGACTTCAAAAGAGGAAAAAATATTAATTTTTTATGGATATGAGCATGGTGCTAAAAATAAAATAACTAAAAAATGGAATACATTGGGAACTAGATTGGAAGAAAAATATAGCGATTTTGTAAGTCTAAATTTTGATTATTGTCTTGATGATAAACAAAATTCATATATAAAAAAACAAAACAATTTTTGCAATTATGATTATTTAATAAAACAAAATAAGAATCCTTACTATGGGATTTGTTATCAGTTCTATTCATCAAAAGAAAATTCCTTTGTTATGATTAGACATTTATTGGAATATGGAGAATATAATGAGTTATTTTCTATGAAATCTTACGATTCTTTGTCAGATGAAAGAGAATATCTAAATGATATTTATTATTTAAAAATGATATATAAAGATTTATTTTCCTTTAATTTTTGGGATTCCAATGATGATTTGAAGGAAGCGTTAGAAGAATTATTCTTATATGTTCAAAATACAGATATAAATTATAATAATGATTTAGATAAATTGAGAGACTACCACAAATATATGGTTTCTTCTGGAATAGAAGATTATATTCAGTATAGTGATAGGCTTAATTTAAGATATACAAAAAAAATGTTAGAAAAAGCTTATTCTATTTATCAGGAAGATCTTTGGTGTCTTTATTGGTTAGCTTCTATCGAACTTGAATTAAAGCAGTATGAACAATCAATTTTACATTTAGAAAAATGTTTGAAATATAAAACAATTAGTTGTATTGAAGTTCTTCCAAAAATTTATGAAAAAATTATATTTTCTAGTGAAAAAATTCATGATAATAAAAGAGTTCAGTTGTATAAGACCAAATTAGCAAAATTATCAAAAGAACAGATTTTGATGGTAAATAAAATGAACGATGTTAGATAAATAAAAGAAACATGAAATATTATTCAAAATTTATTATCTTGATAATGGTACAATTATTGAACAAGGGAAATATTCCGAGTTAAAAAAAATAAATGGACAATTTAAAAATTTATCAAAATAGTGTATATTTTAATAATAAAAAAGCATTATTGTATCTATCGGGGAAATGTACTATAATTTGTGGCAAAATGTTTGTTTTACACATTTTTATTTTTTTCCGTAGTTTTTTAAGAGGTAAATATGATTAATTGGTCAAATTCAGACAAACTTTCTTCTTGGAAAAAGTTGATGTCATTAAAAGGTATGGTTTCTGTTGCAGATGAATTAAGTGGTTCAAATGCTGTAAATCGTATTAACGAATATTGTATTCCAATGGGTGGAAATTTAAAATTCAACTATGCTGCAAAACAGGTAAATGCTCAAATTTTAAAAACACTTTCTGAACTTGCTGAAGAACAACAACTTGTAGAAAAATATGAAGCTCTTTTGAATGGTGAAGTTATTAATACTGGCGAAAAAAGAATGGTTCTTCATCAATTGACACGTGGTCAGCTTGGAAATGATGTTATGGCTGATGGCGTTAATAAACGTGAATTCTATATTAATGAAGTAAAACGCATTGCAGATTTTGCAAATGATGTTCATTCTGGAAAACTTTTGAACGAAAAAGGCGAAAAATATACAACAGTTTGTCAAATTGGTATTGGTGGTTCAGATTTAGGACCAAGAGCAATGTATTTGGCTTTAGAAAACTGGGCAAAAAAGAACGATTCTTTCAAAATGGAAGCTCGTTTTATTTCTAATGTTGATCCAGACGATGCTGCAGGGGTTGTAAAAGGATTAGATATTTCTAAAACAATCTTTATTTTAGTTTCAAAATCTGGAACAACATTGGAAACTTTAACAAACGAATCTTTTGTAAAAGATTTTATTAAAAAAGCTGGTTGTGATGCTTCTAAACACATGATTGCAGTTACTTCAGAAACTTCTCCATTGGCACACAACCCAGATTATATGGCTGCTTTCTATATGGATGATTACATTGGAGGTAGATATTCTTCTACATCTGGTGTTGGTGGAGCTGTTTTGAGCCTTGCATTTGGTCCAAAAGTATTCCAAGAATTCTTAGACGGTGCAGCAGAAGAAGATAAACTTTCTTTGAACAAAGATATTTCTAAAAACCCAGCATTAATGGACGCTTTAATTGGTATTTACGAAAGAAACGTTCAAGAATATCCTTCTACAGCAATTTTGCCATATTCACAAGCTTTAAGCCGCTTCCCAGCTCACTTGCAACAACTTGATATGGAAAGTAATGGTAAAAGTGTAAACCGTTTTGGTGAACCAATTGATTATGTTACAGGTCCTGTAATTTTTGGTGAACCAGGAACAAACGGACAACATTCATTCTACCAACTTTTGCATCAGGGAACTGATATTGTTCCACTTCAATTTATTGCTTTTGAAGAAAATCAAACTGGGGAAGATGTTGTAATTGAAGATTCAACAAGCCAAGTAAAACTTTGCGCAAATGTTGTTGCTCAAATTATTGCCTTTGCATGCGGTAAAAAAGACGAAAATCCAAATAAAGCATTTGCTGGCGGCCGTCCAAGCAGCTTGATTTTTGGAAAACAACTTACACCAAAAGCTTTGGGTGCTTTGCTTTCTCACTACGAAAACAAAGTTATGTTCCAAGGATTTGTTTGGAATATCAACAGTTTTGACCAAGAAGGCGTTCAACTTGGAAAAGTTTTGGCAAAAACAGTTCTTTCTGGCAAAATGGACGGAGCATTAAAAGCATTCTCTGATTTGTTGATTAAATAGTAATTGATAGATTTTTACTAAAAGCCACTCGTCATTCACATTCGCGATTTGTGAAGATGGGTGGCTTTTTTTCTGTTATGTAGTGAATGCAAAATATTTACTGTTAAATACTTAATTCTTATGGTATATTAAAAGTGGGGTATTTATGACAAAAGAAAGTGCAGAATTTGTTATTTATATTATCAATTTTTTAGCTCATTCACTTAAAAAGTATCCTTCTGAAATATATAAAGTATTAGAATCTACAAATTGTATTAATGAATATCTTGTGCCTTTTTATGATGTTTTGCATACAATGGGAACGGAAATGATAGCAGAAGATGTAAAAAAATTTGTTAAAAACAGAGGTTCTTCTTTATGATTTTTTATCACGGCTCTGATGTTATTGTAAAAAATCCTGATATTTTGCATTCCTACCACCATTTGGATTTTGGTGTTGGATTTTATGTTACTAGTGTGAAAGAGCAAGCGGAAAGATGGGCTAAAAGAAAAGCTATCCTAAACGGAAAGAAAAAAGGCTTTGTTTCTTCTTATGAGTATGATGAAAATCCCTCTTTTAAAATAAAAGATTTTGCAGATGATTTAGATTCTTGGATTGATTTTGTATGTGAGTGTCGTGGTGGTTCTGAAATTTATAAAAATTATGATGTAATAAAAGGAAAAGTTGCAGATGATAAAGTTTTTCGCGTTGTAGATATGTATAAGCGTGGAATTTGGAATAAAAAAAGAACTATTCAAGAAATTAAAGTTTATGAAGTTTATAATCAGATTGCTTTTATTTCTGAAGAAGCATTAAAGTCTATGTTAGTTTTTAAGGATTTTTATGAGGTATAAAGATGTCTGATTTAGAACTTGAGAATATATATACAGAGCATTTGGAAGAGGATATTGTTTTGCAACTTAGTAAAAAAAATAATATTTCATTGGAAAAAGCTATGCAAATTTATTATCAAAGTAAATTGGCAAATTGGATTCATAGTGGAGAATTTGGTGTTCAATATTTAGACAGTGCTGTTTTGGTTGAACTCTTGGAAAAAGAAAACTAAATAAATTTTTAATTTTTACATTTCCGTGGCGCCGAGCGTGGAGCCTCGCCGAAGGCGGCCACCTGCAAGTTTTGGAGTTTTACGACAAAACTTAGCAACCGTTCAGGTTGCGGCAGGGGCTGACCGTTAGGGAAAGGCGGAAGGCGACTATGCCCAAAGATTTGCGCCCTTATTATTCAAAAAATTACTTTTCTTGTATTTTCTTTCAAAATAACGTATAATTAATGTATATTTATGCAAAATTTTATATTTTAGGGAACTTTATGAAAGAACGTCAGTCGCGATTAAAAGCAATAAAAAATCTTATTAAAAATAACAGAATTGAAAGTCAGGATGATTTGCTTTCTTTGCTTTTGAAGGAAGGCTTTGATGTTACTCAGGCTACTTTGAGTCGTGATTTGAAGCTTTTGAAGGTTGGAAAAGTTCCTGATGGGCAAAATAGTTATATGTATGCTTTGCCAGGTGAAGACGAAAATGGTGAAAGTGAAGCGATTTATGTTCAGGATTTTTTGCGGGGATATATTAGCATTGATTTTAGTGGAAATATTGTTGTAATTAAGACTTTTCCGGGGCATGCCAACACTGTTTGTAATGCTATTGATAATTTGAATATGGATGAAATTCTTGGAACTGTGGCTGGAGATAACTGTATGTTCGCTTGTTTGCGTGAAGGTGTTTCTGGTGATGCTTTTATGGCAAAATTGAAGCGTCTAATTCCTGGAATTGATGATTAATTTTTTATTGTAAGAAAAGTTTTAAAAGTCTTTTATAGTCTTGTTCCTTTTTGTTTTTTTCTTTAAAGTATCTGCATGCACTTTATAAGTACTAGAAATGGTGATTTATCGGTTTTATTTTCTCAGGCGGTTAGGGAGTGTGCTCCTTCGGATGGTGGAGTTTTTGTCCCTTATTCAATTGAAGATATGCGTAGGTGGATTTATTATATTGATGAGTCTACTTCTTTTACATCTATTGCTGGGTCTTTGACTTCGGCTATTATGAATGATGAATATTCTCCTATTATTTGTGAAAAAATTGCTACAGATGCTTTTCCTTTTGAACCAAATGTTGTTCAGTTAGACGAAAATCTTTTTCAGATGCAGTTGTACACTGGTTTTACAGGTCAGCAACGTGATTTTGGGATTTCCTATTTGTGTTCGTATTTGGAAAATACTTTGGAATTGGAAGGTCAGAAGGCTGTTATTTTAGATTTTACTTTTGGCGGACTTGGTTCAATTTTGGCTAAATGTTTGCGGGGTAAAAAGAATATTAAAGCGGTTTTGGTTTTTCAAAAAGGAACTGTTCAAGGTTTTTCTGAAGAAGATTTTGTTTGGAACGGGGGAAACATTTATCCTGTAGAAATGGACGCTCCTATTGAACAAATTCGTAATGTGATTTTTGAGATTTATGAAAATAAAGACTTTGTAAAAAATCACAAAATTACAATTGCAAATACAACTAATGTTTGTAGAATGTTTGGTCAGTTGATGTATTTTCCATATTCTTTTGCAAGAATTAAGAACAGAGTTTCTGATGATATTTATTATGCTTTGAATGCGGGAAATTATGGGACTATCATGGGGGCTTTGTATTCTTGGCGTTTTGCACTTCCTTTAAGTGGAATTTTTACTCCTTGTACAAATGAATTATCTGTTGATTCTTTTGGGAAGCCTGTTATTTATGATGGGTCTTTTGATGTTCATGGAAGAAAACGGATGAATCCTCTAAATCCGGCTAATTTGGAGCGTTTGGAATATTTCTTTAAAGAAAATGAATTGATGATGCGAAACTTTGTTTATCCAACTATGGTTACTGAAAAGGAAATTGTTGATAGTGCTAAAGTTTTGTACAAAAAATATGGTGTTGTGGCAGATAAAGATACTGCAAGTGCGTATGCTTGTGTTTTGGGTAACAACAATGTAGAGTCGGATGGGGAAGCGGCTGTTGTGTTGCTTTCGAATAATCATCCTTCTTATTCAAACGAATTTTGCAAAACTGTTTATGGCCGAGAACTCGAACTTCCTGCAAATGTAAAAGAAACATTGCAAGTGGTTGACCTTAAACGTCCGATTGTGTCTTCTAAGGAAGAAATAATGAAAATAGTGGAAAAAATGTAGGTTTAAAGTAAAAGAATTTGATACACCAAATTAAAATTTCGCGGGTCCCAGCGACGAAAAAAAATCAATAAAGCTTCGCCACTAACGCTCGCTTTTTGATTTTTTTTCTGCGTCCCGCGATACTCCAATTTTAGAGTATATTCAAAATTTTACTTTAAACCTACATTTCAAAGAGATGAGATAAATAGAGTTGATGTGTTCAACCCTCCGCCAGCCTTGTCCACAATGGTTTGTTTAAACACTATTGGAAAATAAGGTGGAGTTGAGACGCGCGAAGGAAAGCGAATCTGAAAAGTGCGCCGAACTTTGTTTGTCAAATGGTGGCAGCGTAGCGAACCATTTGACCTAAATCACAATTCCTTAAAAGTTCGATAGCATCTTTTACAGTTCGCTTGACT
>JAFXDY010000120.1 GCA_017521105.1 Treponema sp. | reverse complement strand
ATATCACGTCACAGGATGACAATGACAAGTATAGTTCAAATCCGAAAATCTAAAACAACAAGAGGTAAAAAATGGAAAATCGCAACCACAAAGATTCATTATTCATTGATTTATTTTGTAAAGACAAAGAAGGCAAGCAAAACTTTATTTCACTTTACAATGCATTACACAACACAAACTTAGATTTAGCCACAACAACAGTTCAAGAAGTAAACATTGAAAACGT
Organism: Treponema sp.; assembly: GCA_017521105.1. GTDB lineage: Bacteria > Spirochaetota > Spirochaetia > Treponematales > Treponemataceae > Treponema_D. The sequence continues at coordinate 7,170 of JAFXDY010000120.1, read as the reverse complement.
GTTGTACATGGCACTTTCAAATGACATTGCAATGTTAGTAGATAACAAGCTGGTCGTTTTGGTAGAACATCAATCTACAATCAACGAAAATATGCCACTGCGACTTTTAGAATACGTTTCTCGCATTTACGAGCAGCTTATTCCATCAGAAGATCGTTACGAAAAAAAGATGATAAAGATTCCCTATCCAGAATTTTTTGTGTTTTATAATGGAACAGAAGATTATCCTGTAGAATCTGAGCTTCGCCTTTCTGATGCATTTATTTTTCCAGAAGAAAAATATAATGTTCAAAATAACAAGTTTTCGGTTGAAATTACCGTAAAAATTGTTAATATTAATACTGAAAAAAACAATCCAATTTTAAAACAATGCAAAAAGTTGGAAGAATACTCTTTATTAATTGACTACATCAGAGAAAGCAAAAAAGAAAATCCCAAAGCACCGTTAGAACAAGCAATTAATAAAGCATTACAAAATGGAGTTTTAAGTGAATACTTAAAACGCAAATCTACGGAGATTAAAAATATGCTCATAGCAGAATACAGTTACGAAACAGACATAAAAGTTCAACGCAGAGAAGCCTACAGAGAAGGTCTTGCCGAAGGAATTGAACAAAAAGCTATTGAAACTGCTAAAAACTTTCTAAAAGAAGGTCTTTCTGTAGAACAAATTGCTAGATGTACTGAATTACCTTTAGAAAAAGTGCAAGAGCTTGCAAAGCTATAACCCAAAATAGTAGGATAAGCTAAAAATTGCCTTCGCAATTTTTTTAACGCTTTTCCATAAAACACGGGCAAGCCAGTTGCCCATCACAGGATAACCTAAAAAATACAGAGTTGTACAAAGAAATTGGTGAATAAGGCATTGCGTACAAAACGAAGCAATCAATTTTATCCGTCATTGCGACATTTTCGCCAGAAAATCGTGGCAATCCAAAAGACTGACTTTTAAACACTAATTTGCAACGTTGTCCTACGGACTCTTCGCAATGCCGTGTTTTTGTCTTTCCCATACGGATTTATTTCCCAAGATTAAGTTCGAGGATGACAATGATAAAAAAACACCCAACACAAAAGAAACCTTTGTGTTGGGTGAATGTTAGATTAGGCTAAAATAATAGTTAAAAACTATTATTCAATTTCTACAGATTTTAATGTAATATTTACACTCTTATCTTCAGCCGTCAAATTATCTGGATTTAATGCAATATGAAGCATACTAGCATCTTTAGTTGCATCAATATTTACTGTCATTGTGCCTTTCAATGCAGTTCCATCATTATATGAAGTTGAAGAAGCTTTTTCAGAACTCCAATAATCTGCTGTTGCTTTTGTCCATAATTCTAATTTGAATTTTGGGAAAATATCTTCAGAAGACCATTCGCCTTCCACAACACTGTAATCAAACACAGGATTATCCTTTAAAAACCCGAAGATGACGAGCCAATGATATTAACTCCGTTATAAACACACTAAATGCGTATTCAAATACAAATGGATATTTAAAATGGACGGAAGACGACGAAGGAAATATAGTATTCTCGGGAAATTAGCGATAATCAAGAAATTATACCTTAAAAAAAGCTTCTCATACCAGCGGTTCTCTGTAATCTTTGTATGACGGAATATGTGGTTGCGTTAGCGCTGTGCAAGGCGGCGACCGAAGGGAGCCGGCCACGCTGTGAGTTTGCTTGCAAACGAAAACCCGCGTTCAGCGGGTGGCAGCGGGCTGGAGCGAAGGCGGAACCTGGAACATAGCGACGGCAACGAACGTATGTGAGTTGCCGGAACGCCCAGAAAAAACACTTGATATTGCAACAATTTTCTAAATGGTATAGATTATGAATATTCACGTTTGAGATGCAAAATAGACAGAGTCCATAGTGTCCTTCTTTACCAATGACGCCACGGTGCATTGCGTATCCCATCTTTTTCGAAATTACAATTTATTTTTCTCAAAAGGAGTGTGAGGCGAATCTCACAAAAAAATGCTATGAACAAATATGTTAAACGCTATTTGATTGATGCTATGAGTGGTATGGCTCAGGGGCTTTTTTCTTCGCTCTTGATTGGAACTATTATTAAGACTTTGGGACAGCAACTTTTGCGTCTTGGGGAAAATCCAATTTTTAAGTTTTTGGTTGATGCTGGGAACTTTGCTACTGATGCTCATGTTGTTGGGGCTGCTATGGCTATTGGTATTGGATTTGCAATGAATGTGCCTGCTTTGGTGTTGTTTTCGTTGGCGGCTGTTGGTAGTGCTGCAAATGTTACTGGTGGTGCTGGTGGGCCTTTGGCTGTTTTGCTTATTGCTATTGTTGCTGCGGAACTTGGATGTCTTGTTAGTAAGAAAACTAAGGTTGATATTATTGTAACTCCTGCTGTTACTATTTTAGTTGGTGCCTTGCTTACTGTTTTGACTGCAAAATATATTGGTGCTGCTGCAAGTTCGGTTGGTAATTTGATTGTTTGGTCTACTAAGTTGCATCCGTTCTGGATGGGAATTTTGGTTTCGGTTGTTGTTGGTGTTGCTTTGACTTTGCCAATTAGTTCGGCTGCTATTTGTGCTGCTTTTGGGCTTGTTGGTCTTGCTGGTGGTGCTGCTGTTGCTGGGTGTTGTGCTCAGATGGTGGGTTTTGCGGTGTTGAGTTTTAAGGAAAACCGTTGGGGTGGTATTCTTTCGCAAGGGCTTGGAACTAGTATGCTTCAAATGCCAAATATTATTAAAAATCCTAAGGTTTGGATTGCGCCAACTTTAGCTTCGGCAATTACTGGTCCTATTGCAACTTGTTTGTTCAAAATGGAAATGAATGGGGCGGCTGTTAGTTCTGGTATGGGAACTTGTGGTTTGGTTGGTCAAATTGGTGTTGTTACTGGATGGTTTAGCCCTTCTGAAACTGCTGTTGCTCACGGTGCTGCTGCAATTTCTCCTAATTTTATGAACTGGCTCGGTTTGATTTTGATTTGTTTTGTTTTGCCTGGGGTTTTGTGTTGGGCTTTTGGTAAAGTTTTCCGTAAAATTGGTTGGATTAAAGACGGAGACTTAGCATTGTAATTAATAATTCTACATTAATTAAATTGTTTTTCCGTCCCAAGCTTTTGAGTTTGCTCGTTCAAATTGGATTGCTTTTTCAAAGTCTACGGTGGGAGAACAATTTTTTTCTATGTCTAAAGCTGTTGTGTGAAGGCGTTGCAAACATTCTGATTTTTCTTTGTAGCCTAGTTTTGATTTTTCAATGCTTTCACGCAATATTCTAATTGATTCATCGTAAATTTTTAATGGCACTGGAAAAGGATGTCCGTCTTTTCCGCCGTGGGCAAAGCTATATCTTGCTGGGTCATTGAATCTGGAAGGTGTTCCATAAATTACTTCGCTAACTAATGTTAATGATTGTAATGTTCTAGGGCCAAGTCCTGGTGTGAGCATTAGTGATTCAAAATCTTGTGGTTGGGCTTGATATGCTGTTGCCAAAACTCCCCCTAATCTTTTTAAATCTACATCTTGGGCCAAAACTTCGTGATGTGCTGGCATGATGATTGATCTTCCGCAATTTTGGAATTCAAAGACTTGGTTGGTGTTTTGTGCAGAAATTTGTGTATCTGGAAATTCTGGGAACAAAGATAACTGAACTGAGGGGGCGGTGGTGTTTTTATTGTTTTTTGTGTTTTGTGAGGAAGAAACTTTTCCATCTTGAAACAAAATCATTTGGCTGGCAGGTTTTCCAATTTGGATTATTTCTTTCATAATTTTTTCTGGATTTTCTAAACTCATTGACAAAATGGAATCTCTGGAAGTTTTTGCGTTTTTGTCTGTTAAGTTTAAGATTTGTCCTCTATTGTCGCCAACTACGGCGTTGTGAGGTTCTTCTATAAAACTCCTTAAGCTGGAAGAGCACCAATGGTATCGTCTGGCTTGTTTTTGGTTTACGTTCATTCCTTGCTGAACAACAGCCCACTTTCCAGTCTTTGTTAAAATAAAATTGTGCTGATACAATTGAAATCCGTCTTGCACCGCGTTGTTATCAACTTTTGCCACAAGCTTGCTATTTTTTACAAACTCATCTCCGTTTAGGCCTGTTTTGTCTGCAATTTGCAAAAGTTCATCTGGGGTTTGTCTTGAATATTTTCCACGGCCACCGCAAACGTAAATGCCCAAATCTTTTGCTCTTGGATTTAATCCTCGTTTTAAGGCATACATAACAGAAGTTGTAATTCCGGAACTATGCCAGTCCATTCCCATTACTGCACCAAAAGACTGGAACCAAAGGGGATCGCTTAATCTTGTTAAAACTTCATCAATTCCAAAATTTTGAATAATAGATTCTGTTATTAAAGTTCCCATCACCATCATTCTGTCGGCAAGCCATCTTGGGACAGTACCTGTATGAAGTGGTAAATCAGCAAATCCGGAATTACGAATACTAGCCATATTTATAGTATATTACTATTTATTTCTTTTTGCAACTTGTTTTAGAAAAAACATGAAATTGCAAAAAATCTAAAATCTATGGAATTATCAAATCAAGATATTTCTAAATATTTTTTTTGCTAAATTTATATCTCGTGATATACTGAAAAATGAGATTTATTTTTTAGGAGAAATTTTAAAATGGTTGGTACATTTTGGTCGTTGGTTCCAGCGATTGTTGCCATTTGTTTGGCATTGTTGACAAAAGAAGTTTATTCTTCTTTGTTCATTGGAATTGTAATTGGTGGTGTTTTTTATGCAATAGACGCTGCATCAGGGTTCCCTGGATTTTTTAATCACATCTTTAGTGAAGGAATGATTTCCCAACTTTCAGACAGTTGGAATGTTGGTATTTTGGTATTCCTTGTTGTTTTGGGAAGTATGGTTGTTTTGATGAATAAAGCTGGTGGTTCAGCTGCATTCGGAAACTGGGCAAAAAAACACATAAAATCAAAAGTTGGTGCTCAAATTGCAACAATCTTTTTAGGAATTTTAATCTTTGTTGATGATTACTTCAATTGTCTTACAGTTGGTTCTGTAATGAAGCCTGTAACAGACAAATACGGACTTTCAAAAGCAAAACTTTCATATTTAATTGACGCAACAGCTGCTCCAGTTTGTATTATTGCACCAATCAGTTCTTGGGCTGCCGCAGTTGCAGGATTTGTTTCTGAAGGTGAAAACGGTCTTGAATTATTCTGTAAAGCAATTCCTTTCAACTTTTATGCTTTATTAACAATTGTAATGATGTTTGCAATGGTATTTATGCGTTTTGAATATGGCGAAATGTCAAAATACGAAAAAGCATTAGAAGTAATGAATAACGATGAATCAGAAACAGGAACAACAACAAAAGGAAAAGTAATTGATTTAGTTTTACCAATCGTTTTCTTAATTGTTTTCTGTGTTCTTGGAATGATTTATACAGGCGGATTTTTTACAGCACAAGTTGCTGGCGAAGTTGAAGGCCAAATGATTGCAAATGCAACATACTTAAACTTTGTAGACAGTTTTGCAGCTTGTGATGCATCTGTTGGATTGGTTTTAGGTTCATTTGCAGCTGTTGTTTTGACAATTGCTTTCTATTTAATTAGAAGAGTTCTTTCATTTACAGAATGTATGTCTTCTTTTGTAGAAGGATTTAGAGCAATGGTTCCAGCAATTATGATTTTAACATTAGCTTGGACATTAAAAGCAATGACAGACTCACTTGGTGCAGCATCTTACGTAGCAGGAATTGTAGAAGGAAGTGCTCAAGGGTTAAAGAACTTCTTGCCAGCAATCATCTTTATTATTGCTTGTGGACTTGCATTTGCAACAGGAACTTCTTGGGGAACATTTGGAATTTTAATTCCAATTTGTATCGCAATTTTCCCAGTGGGAACACCATTAAGAATAATTTCAATTTCAGCTTGTATGGCTGGGGCTGTTTGTGGAGACCACATTTCACCAATTAGCGACACAACAATTATGGCAAGTGCTGGTGCCCAATGTGACCACGTTCAACACGTTTCTACACAATTGCCTTACGCATTAACAGTTGCAGTTGTTTCGTTCATAACATACATCGTTGCAGGATTCACACAATCAATTGGAATTGTTGCAAGTTGTATAATTTCTTGGATTGTTGGACTTGTAATTCTTTTTGCAACATTAATCTTTATTAAATCAAAAGTTGCAAAACAACAAAAATAAAAATTAATTATTAATTATTAAGAGCAGCATAGTTTTTTTTCTTAAAAAGAAACTATGCTGCTCTTTTTTTTCACTTTTCTTTGAATAAAATTCTTTGAATAAAAATTTAAAACATTCTTTTGTGAATAACTGAACTGTCCATTTGACTAAGATTTTGCACGCCTGTTTTTGCCATAATGCCTTTGAGTTCAGCGGTCATGTCGTTAATTCGTTTGCTTACAACGTCTTGGCCTTTTTTAAGAAGTGGCATTAAATGGCGTCCAACAGAAACTGCTGTTGCTCCAAGTGCCAAACATTTATAAACATCAAGGCCGCTTTCAATTCCACAATCAATAAAAATTGGAAAATCGGGCCCCAGGGCTTTTCGAATATCTTGCAAAATCATAAGTGGAGGAACAGCAGCGGGCATAATTCCGTGATGATGAGAAACTTGAATTCCTTTTACGCCGGCTTTTGCACATTTTTCGGCATCTCGAACAGACAAAACCCCTTTTACAATAAATGGCAATTTTGTTGATTGAACAAAATCTTTTAGTTCGTCAAAACTTTTTGCTGCCATTGGAAGGCCCAAAACATTGTCAAAGTTTCCGTCGCCTGCAAAAGAATGGTCAATATCCATTCCAACTGCAAAACAACCAGATTTTTCGGCATGTTCAATTTTTCTAAAAACTTCTTTGTTGTCTGCGTGAGGTTTTACAATTTTTATTGAAGCTGCACCAGTTTTTACAATTTCTTCAAGTTCGGAATCTTCCCCCATACCAACCCAATGAACTGCATCGCTTAGTTTTGCAGCTTTTGCATAAACAATCATTCCGTTTTCGGCGGTGTTGTGAAGGTGAGAAAGAGCGGCCGTCATAATTGGAGTAGAAAATTCCTTGCCAAAAAGGGAAAAACTTGTAGAAGGAATTGCACTGTCTAAATATCGAGCTTCTAATAGTAATGAATCAAAATATTGTCTTGTGATTTTATCTGATGATGTTGTATAAAAATTTTCCATAAGTTCATTT
>JAFXDY010000119.1 GCA_017521105.1 Treponema sp. | reverse complement strand
TTTAAGGCACATAAACAGCGCATTACAGAACCGTTTCGTCCGCCTTTTTCTACAACAAGGAAGTTTTCAAAACAAAGTTTTTGAACTTTTGCTGCAATTTCGCCACAAGCAGGTAGGGAACCCATGCAATCTTTTTGACCTTTTGGATCAACAAATTCAGTTCCAACCATCAAACCTTGTCCACGAATATCACCAATAATAGAAACTTTTTCTTTTAATGCATTCAATCTAGATCTGATTAATTCGCCTTTTTTAGAAACATCTTGCAAAAATTTAGGTTGTGAAACTTTTTTAAGTAAAACAGTTCCAGCTTTCATTGCAAGTTGGTTTCCTCGGAAAGTTCCAGCGTGAGCGCCTGGTGTCCAAGTGTCTAATTTTTTATTGTAAATTACAATTGATAAAGGTTGACTTCCGCCAATTGCTTTTGAAGACAAAATTACATCAGGAACAATATCTGCATATTCAAAAGCAAATAGCTTTCCTGAACGACCAATTCCACATTGAATTTCATCAACAATTAATGGAATATCAAGTTCTTTTGTAACTCTTCTTACAGTTTGTAAAAATTCAATTGGGGCAGGAACAACACCACCTTCACCTTGAATTGGTTCCAAAATTACACAAGCGGGTTTTGTAATTCCAGATTCAGGGTCTTTTAATGTTCTTTCAAAATAATTACAAGCGGCTTTTACACCTTGTTCACCACCAAGTCCAAACGGACATCTGTATGAATAAGGGAAAGGGAAGAAATGTACATCTGGCATCAAACCATTTACTTTATTCTTCGCATTAAGATTTCCTGTACAAGCCAATGCTCCATGGCCCATTCCATGGTAGCCACCGCCAAAAGCAATTACAGAAGAACGACCAGTAGCCGTTTTACAAAGCTTAATAGCAGCATCAGTTGCATCTGTTCCAGAAGGACTACAGAATTGAATTTTGCAATTTTCTGCAAGTTCTTTTGGCAATAAAGAGATTACTGTTTGTACAAACTCATCTTTTGTAGGGGTTGTTAAATCTAAGGTGTGTAGGGGTGCTCCACTTGTTAGCAATTCTACCATAGCTTGATTTAAATCGGGGTCGTTGTGACCAAGTGCAAGAGTTCCAGCTCCGCACAAAAAATCCAGATATTTGTTTCCTTCTACGTCCTCGATCCATGAGCCTTGTGCTTTTGCTAGTGCAAAAGGGAATTTTCGTGGGTAACTTCGAGCGTTAGATTCAGTGGAATCCTGTCTGGTAATGTAATACTGATTGGTGCCCTTTTGTTCAAGCATCTACGTTCTCCATTACGTGTAGTCCCATAAAGAAATCCTATTTTTCTTTACCACTACTTTAGGGGGGATATAACCAAATCCTGTCAACGGCAGTTTTTTTTTATGTCCTATTAATCTACAATATATTTGACATATAAACAAGATGTAGATGGAAAAATATTGGGTTTATTTTTGGTAATTTTTAACTTGTAAAGAGATATATCAGCTACTTATTGAGAATCTTCCACTTTTCTGATAAAATGTTTAATTGTAAATTTGCGAAAGGGATAGGAAAGGCTGCGAAGCAGAACCGGAGCAACGAAGTTGCAGAGGTTTGGAGCGATAGCGGAACCTTGGATAGCCCGACCCTGATTTTTTGCAAAAAAAAGCAGGGATTCGCCCAGAAAAATAAAAAAAGGATTATTGTATGAGTGACGAAATTAAATATTCTGATATTAACAAAAGTTTTGAAGCGGCTGTTGAACGTAGTAAAAAAATTGAAGCTGATTTGAATGTAAATCCTAAAAAATATAGAGTTTTAACTGGGGACCGTCCTACTGGGAATCTTCATATTGGGCATTATTTTGGGTCTTTGCAAAATCGTGTTCGTTTGGCAAAGATGGGTGTTCCTACTATGATTTTGATTGCGGATTACCAGGTTTTAACTGATCATGATGCGTTTGATAAAATTAGCCAGAATACAAAACAACTTGTAATTGATTATTTGGCTGCAGGTCTTGATCCAGAAACGCAGGATGTTACAATTTATCCTCATAGTTATGTTCCTGAATGTAATCAGTTGATGTTGCCATTTTTGACTTTGGTTAGTAATGCGGAACTTAGTCGTAATCCTACTGTAAAAGAAGAAATTGAAAGTGCTGGGCTTAAAAATGTAAATGCGGGAATGTATACTTATCCTGTTCATCAGGCTTGTGATATTTTGTTCTGTAAGGGTAATGTTGTTCCTGTTGGTAAGGATCAGCTTCCTCACTTGGAAATGACTAGAACTATTGCTAGCCGCTTTAATAAAAAATTCTGTGAAGCTACTGGTAAGGAAAATGTTTTCCCTGAACCTCAGGCTCTTTTGTCTAAAACTCCTATGATTTTGGGATTGGACGGAAGTCAGAAAATGAGTAAATCTCGTGGTAATGCTATTATGCTTTGTGCAACTGAAGATGAAACTGCAAAAATGATTAAAAAGGCAAAAACTGACCAGGATAGAAATATTACTTATGATCCTGTAAATCGTCCGGAAGTTGCAAATCTTTTAATGTTGATTAGTCTTTGTACTGGGGAAAATCCTGTTGATATTGCAGCTCGCATTGGTGAAGGTGGTGGCGGTATGCTTAAAAACACTTTAACTGAAGCGTTGAACGAAGAACTTAGACCTTTGCGCCAAAAACGTATGGAACTTGAAAAAAATCCTGATTATATTCGTAGCGTTTTGATTAAAGGTGCTGAAAGAGCCCGCGAAATTGGTATTAAAACTTTGGAAGAAGTTAGAGATGTGATGAATATGAAGATTTAATTTTTATTTCTGGAAGAAATAAAAATTAAATCTAATGCAGAATTCGGAATTCAGAATTCGGAAGAATCCTTGGAAGTTTATGCTTCTGAGGATTTTTTTTTGTGGTTTGGAGGTGTTGTAGGGGATAGATTCCCGCATCAAGTGCGGGAATGACAATTATTTTTAAGTGGGGGAATGCCAGGATTTTTCTTGACGGAATGACAATTCTTTATTACATTTTAATTAGTCAGGTTAGTCTTATTGGTCAAGTTGGTCAATATTTTTTTAATAATTTTTTAAACAGAGAGGTTTTTATGTGTAAAGTGAATGTTTTAGAAGCAAAAACAAATTTTTCAAAATTGCTGGCACTTTTGGAATCTAAAGAAGAAGATGAAGTTATTATCTGCAA
>JAFXDY010000118.1 GCA_017521105.1 Treponema sp. | reverse complement strand
AGTAAACTTGCAATATTCTTTGTTCATTGTAAAAGGTGAAAAAGTTGCAGATAACTTGCTCCGTTATTCAATTCAAGATAACCTTTACATCCAACATCCAGAATGGGAAGTTGGTGGTGCTTACATGAGCCAATGGGTTGCATTAGTTGGAACTCCAATGACAGGTTTTGATACAAGCCGCGAAGCATTTATTGGAACTTACGGTTCTTATGAACATCCAAAAGCTGTTGTTGAAGGAGCTTGTACAAACTCTGAAGCTTACGGAGATAACTCTTGTGGTACAGTTCAAGGTGATTTAGAACTTCAACCAGGTGAAACAAAAGAAATTATGTTAATGCTTGGTATTGATGATGCAAGAGATGTTGGTGCAAAAATTGTTGCTGAATTTGGTAACTTCAAACGTGCAGACGAAGAATTTGAAAAATTAGTTACAACTTGGCACAATCGTTTAGGTTCATTCAAGGCAATCACTCCAGATGAAGATATTAACCACACAGTAAATGTTTGGGGATTATATAACTGTTTAATTACATTTGCATGGAGCCGTGCTGCTTCTTTAGTTTACAACGGAGAACGTGACGGGCTTGGATATCGTGACTCTGTTCAAGATATTTTGGGTGTAAGTGCTGCAATTCCTCAGGAAGCAGAAGAAAGATTAGTAAGACTTCTTTCTGGTCAGTGTCAAAATGGTGGTGCTATTCCTGTAATTTCTAAAGATTTTAATGCAGGACACGAAAAAGCTCCAAAACCAGAAGAATATCGTTCAGATGACTGTCAATGGTTCTTCCACGCTGTTCCTTGTTATGTAGCAGAAACTGGAAACTTTGATTTCTATAATAAAGTTGTGCCTTATGCAGACGGTGGAGAAGCAACTGTATTTGGTCACTTAAAACGTGCTCTTGAATTCAACCTTGAAAGAATGGGAAAAGATGGAATTCCATGTGGGCTTTTGGCAGACTGGAACGACTGTCTTAAACTTGGATATCATGGTCAATCATTGTTTGTAGGATTCCAATTAAGATTAGGTCTTACAACTTATGCAGATATTGCAACTCGTCTTGGTAAAAAAGAAGAAGCTGATTGGGCTTTAGCTCACAGAAAAGCTTTGGATGAAGCAATTCAGAAAAAATGCTGGGACGGAAAATGGTTCATTTGGGCTATTGGCGAAGATGGAACTGTTTACGGAACTCAAACAATTGAAGAAGGTCAAATCTACTTTAATACACAAGTTTGGGCTGTTATGTCTTCTGCTGCAACTCCAGAACAAGCAAAACTTTGTTTGGAAGCTGTAAAAGAAAAACTTGCAACACCTTATGGATTAATGCTTTGTGCTCCTCCATTTGTAAAAACTCGTTCAGACCTTATGACTTCTGTTGTATTCTTAAAAGGTATTAAAGAAAATGCAGGTATCTTTAACCATACACAAGGTTGGGGTGTAATTGCAGAAATTATGATGGGTAATGGGGACAGAGCTTACGAATACTTAAAAGCAGCTCTTCCTGCAGCATATAACGATAAAGCAGAAATTCGCCAAAGTGAACCTTATGTAATTGGTCAAACAACATATTCTACATATTCACCACGTGCTGGTAACTGTAGAACATCTTGGCTTTCTGGTGCTGCAACATGGAATTATTATTCTACAACTCAATACATGCTTGGAATTCGTCCACAATATGATGGTCTTTTAATTGATCCATGTATTAAACATGATTGGGACGGTTTTAAGGTAGAAAGAAGATGGCGTGGAATGAATCTTGATATTGAAGTAAAAAATCCACAAAATGTTTGCAAAGGTATTGAATATCTTGAAGTTGATGGAAAACGTCTTGATTCAGCTGTAATTCCAGTTGATATGCTTAAAAATGGTTCAAAAATTGTTGCATATATGGGTAAAAAGGCTCTTCCTGTTCCAACTGAAAGAGTTTAAAAAGATTAAAATAAACGTATCTAAAATACGTCCGGTCAAGGCACGCTTTGCTCAAGGCCTTGACTCGGCCGTTTTTAGGGTTTGTATTAAACCCTAAATAAGAAAGGCAAGAGTAGTAAAAACTCTTGCCTTTCTTGTTTAAAAACATTTTCTAGATTACTTGTATTAGGGAAAACAAGTTGATTTATTTTTTTTACGTTAGGAGCAACTAACTATCTATAAGTTAGTGTAACCTAACAAAAATGTCAATATAATATATAAAAAAATTTATTAAAAATAAATAAAAAAAAAGTTGACTTCCAGATTTATTGGTATTAAAATGAATGTATAATAATATAACCCTTTATGGAGGCCTTAAAAAATGGCAAAAGTAGAATTAAAAGGTATTGGAAAAATTTACGACGGCGGTGTTCGTGCTGTAACAAATTCTAATATCACAATTGAAGACAAAGAATTCTGTGTTTTCGTAGGACCATCTGGATGTGGTAAATCAACAACTCTTCGTATGATTGCTGGTTTGGAAGACATTTCTGAAGGTAAACTTTACATCGACGGTGTAGAAATGAACGATGTTCCACCAAAGGATCGCGATATTGCGATGGTATTCCAGAACTACGCTCTTTATCCACACATGACTGTATATGATAACATGGCATTCGGTCTTAAAATTCGTAAAATGGACAAAGCTGAAATTGACCGTCGTGTTCGCGATGCTGCTAAACAGCTTGACCTTACACAATACTTAGATCGTAAACCAAAGGCTCTTTCTGGTGGACAAAGACAGCGTGTTGCTGTAGGACGTGCTATCGTTCGTAATCCAAAAGTATTCTTGTTCGACGAACCATTGTCAAACTTGGATGCTAAACTTCGTGTAACTATGCGTTCTGAACTTGCTTCATTACACAACAGATTGCAAGCTACAATGATTTATGTAACACACGACCAGATTGAAGCTATGACACTTGGTACAAAAATCGTTGTAATGAAAGACGGATTTATCCAACAAATTGGTGCTCCATTGTACTTGTACAACAACCCAATTAACAAATTCGTTGCAGGATTTATTGGTACACCTCCAATGAACTTCTTAACAGTAAAAGTTCTTGAAAAGAACGGAAAAATTGTTTGTGATGAAGGTTCTTTCGAAATTAACCCAACAGACGAACAAGCTAAATATCTTAAAGATTATATTGGTAAAGAAGTTTCATTCGGTATTCGCCCAGAAGATCTTAAATATGTAGACAAACCAGCTGCAAAAGATGATATGCAGATGAAAATTACTAACAAAGAACCTCTTGGTGCTGAAACACACCTTTACCTTGTATCAAATAAAGGACAAAGCATTATTGCTAAAACAACAGCAAATGCTGAATTCCGCTTAGGTGATTCTGTCAATGTAGTTCCAGATATGACAAAAGCTAAGTTCTTCTCTATGGACGAAGATGAATTGAATATCTGTGATCAAATTGAAAAGAAATGGTAATTTAAGTAACTAATTACTAGTATTTCTTTTATATTAAAGAAGAATTGTGGTTTTCCACAGTTCTTCTTTTTTTTTTGTAATTGTTGTATTTTTTTTGAAATCGTGGTAGTTTGTTTGTGTTTAATGAAATTTTATATGGAGAAAATTATGAAAAAAATTACTGCGTTTTTTATTTCATTCATTTTGTTTACTGGAGTTTTATCATCTCAAGTTTTAAAATCTTCTGGTGTTCAAAGTACATTATGGACTGGATTTGGAGCTCCTTATGATTCTGTGAAAAATGATAATAGGTCAAAATTCAGATTTTATGGTTTAATTGAAACTTTACAAGCTCGAATTGATATTGGCAAGTTTACAGTTGAAGGTATGTTGAATTGGGGGGCATTAACTGAATGGGATGGAAAATCTTTTGCTCATTTTACATTTGCTAACACAAGGCAAAATCCTTTTTGGTATACAAATCATAATAATCAAGGTGGTTGGTGGACTAATGGAGAAATTGATGGTTATTATGTAAACTTTTTATTTCATCCATTTGAAGGTTTTGATGTAGGAATGGGAACACGTCTTGAATGGAAAATTGGACCTGCACCTTCTAGTTTAGGAAATCTTTGGGAACCTTATGCACATATTATTCAAGGTGGTCTTAAAGATGCAGAACCTGGACAAGCTGATGTAGCAGGTTATTCTTACTATGCTAATACTTACTCTGGTTGGTACAATGGTAATACAAAAGCATCTTTAGGGTTGCGTTATCGCTTAGATGATTTTATGGAAATTGGTATTACAATTCCTTCTGGTGTTACAACTTCTTCTCCTGTATTTAATGCAGCTTTTATGATTCATCCTTTTGATATATTTACTGCTAGCATTGCCTACGAAGGAATTTTGCAAGGAAGTGGAAACTTTTATACATCTTTGTCACTGTTTTTGAGTAATATTACTTTGGATGCATATTTAGCCATAAATAAAATTGGTGGTCAAAAAAATGATTCTAGAATTGGAACAGGTGCAGCAGTAACTTGGGATATTCCTAAAATTTCTATGGTAATTAGACCAGAAGTTGGACTTACTTTTTGGGAAAATGATAATTATACTCCTGCAATATATTTTGGTGGTAGATTAGACTATACTTTGTCTAATAAATTTGTTTTGGGTGCTTGGACTTCTTTTGCATGGGGAGCTAAAAATAAAAAATGGGAAAATGATTGGGTTGGAGGTTTTGTTTTTGATATTCGCCCTGATTTTACCTTTGTTCTAAATAAAAATCATTCAATTTCTGCTTTCTTTGATTATCAAAATAGAACTCGTTATGATCGGGTAGTGTGTGATACTTGGGCTTTAGGTTTTTATTGGACATATAAATAATTCATTTTAAAGGATGGGGTGTTGTATAAGTAATAAGTTTAATTTTGCACACCCACATCCTTTTTATTTTATAATAATTCTTTTATTTCTGATAGGTTTTTGTATATTTTAAATGTTTTTTGTTTAATTTCTTCTGTTGGTTGAATCTTATCTGGAATCATAATTACTTTTAGATTTGCTGCAAAAGCACTTTTTATGCCATTTGGGCTGTCTTCTACTGCAATACAATCTTCTGGTTTTAGATTAAGTGATTTTATTGCTTTTTGGTAAATTTCTGGATCTGGTTTAGAATGATTAACCATATCTCCTGTTGTTATTGTTTCAAAAAAATCAATTAAACCTGCATTTGTTAATTGTCTTTTTACAGATTCGTATCTTGTTGACGATGCAAGAGCTATTCTGTAATTTTTTTCTTTTAGGTATTCAAGTATTTCTTTTGCGTATGGCATTAGTGGAATGCCATGTTCGAATTCTATTTTATGAAAATATTCAGAAGTTTTTGTAAGAAAAGTTTCGGCATTAAAATTTTGTCCAAAATATTGTTTTAAAATTAATATTGTATCTGTTTTATTTGTTCCACGACATTTGTTTATTGTATCATTGTTATCAATTATATTAAAATCTTTTAATGCCATTTGCCATGTTTTATCGCAAATTGTTTCGGTATCTAACAAGATTCCGTCCATATCAAAAATAACAGCTTTTATGTTTTTCATAAAATTATAATACTATTATGGAGTTTTATTTGCAATAATGATATAATTTTATAGTTATGAAAAAGAAATTTTTTATTGTAGTTTTTATATTTTGTTGTTTGTTCTGTTATTCCCAAGATAAAACAATTTATTTATGGCGAAACGTAAAAGGGATGGAAAAACAACCTTCTGTAATGTATATGCATGAACCAAAGGAAAATAAGACAAAAACTGCAGTGATTGTTTGTCCTGGTGGAAGTTATCATCATTTAGGGCTTTATAATGAAGGATATTGTTCTGCTAAATGGTTTTCTGAAAATGGTATTACTGCTTTTATGTTAAAATATCGTACTAATGAAAGTTTGTATAATCATCCGGCAATGTTGGAAGATATTCAACGTGCAATTCAAATTGTACGTGAAAATGCAGCTGAATTTGGAATTGATGCTTCGAAAGTTGGTGTAATAGGGTATTCTGCTGGAGGACATTTAGTTACTATGGCAGGGGAGTTTGGAGAGCGTTTTAACGAACTTGAAAAATTAGGAATAGAAACAGCTGTTTCTTTGCGTCCAGATTTTGTTATGCCAATTTATCCTGTAGTTTCTATGCAAGATGATATTTCTCATAAGTGGTCAAGACGTAGTTTGCTTGGAAAAAATCAAACTCAAGAAAGAAAAGATTTATTTTCTATGGAACTTCAAGTGCCAGATAATATGCCTCCAACTTATATTGTAGTTTGTAAAGATGATAATGTTGTGGATTATAATAATTCATTGCGTCTTTATGATGCTTTACTTGAAAAAAATATTCAAAATTGTGAACTTCACGTATATGAGTGGGGAAAACACGGTTTTGGTATGCTAAATGGTCCTTTTATGAAAGAGTTCAAATGGAATGAACCTTTACTTGAATGGATTAAAAAAATTGGTATGTATGAATAACACAAAAAAGAGCGTCATTTTTTATGACGCTCTTTTTTGTGTTATTTTATTTTTAATGCTTCTTCTAAAACTTCAGAAATATTAGATACTGGTACGAATCTAATTCCTGCTTTTACATTTTCTGGAATATCATCTAAATCTCGTTCGTTTGCTTTTGGAATAATAATTGTTTTTATTTTATTGCGTTTTGCAGCAACAGTTTTTTCTCTTAATCCTCCAATTGGTAAAACTTGTCCTGTTAATGAAAGTTCCCCTGTCATTGCAAGGTTTGGTTTGATTGTTTTGTTCCATAAAAGAGAAGTGAAAGTTGTTGCCATTGTAATTCCAGCACTTGGTCCATCTTTTGGTGTTGCACCTTCTGGAATGTGCAAATGAATTGTGTTTTCTTCAAACCATTTTGGTTTTACTTTACCTTTTTCAATTGCAAATTTCTTTGCCCAGTTAAAAGCAATTTGGCTAGATTCTTTCATTACATCGCCCATTTGTCCTGTAAGAATTAATCCTTGCTTGCTTGCAAATGAAGTTGCTTCTAGTAAAAGTGTGTCTCCACCCATACTTGTCCAAGCAAGTCCAATAGCTGTTCCTGGAATTTTTGCTGTTTTTATTTCAGATTCATCAAAACTTGGTTTTCCAAGGTAATTAAACAAATCTGAAGAATCAATTGTAAGTTGTTTTGATAAAATTGATTCATCTTTTAAAATTTTTTCTTCTTTATTTTCATTATTATTTTCAGTTTGTTTTACAGCAGAAGCTTCGTAATCTTTTATTAATTGTGTTACAATTTTTCTGTTGATTTTATCAAGACATTTTTCGTAATGTCTAACACCAGCTTCTCGTGCATATTCTTGAGCTATTGTTAAAAGCGCATTTTTTGTATATTTAACTTGATTTTTCTTTAATCCATTTTTTTCTAGATTTTTTGGAATTAAATATTTTTTTGCAATTTCAAGTTTTTCTTGGTCGATGTAGCCCGAAAGTTGAATAATTTCTGCACGGTCAAGAAGAGGGGATGGAATTGAATCAAGTGTATTTGCTGTTAAAATAAAGAAAACATTAGAAATATCAAATGGCAAATCTAAATAGTTATCTCTAAAAGTAACGTTTTGTTCAGGATCTAAAACTTCTAGTAATGCAGAGGCTGGATCCCCATTATGACTTGAACCCATTTTATCAACTTCGTCAATCATAAAAACAGGGGAGTTGCTTTTTGTAATTTTAAGTCCTTGAATTATTTTTCCAGGCATAGCACCAATGTATGTTCTGCGATGCCCTTTGATTTCTGCTTCATCTCGCATGCCACCAACACTAAATCTATAAAAAGGTTTATTCATAGATTTTGCAATGGAATGACCAACTGAAGTTTTTCCAACACCAGGAGGACCAACTAAAATTAAAATAGAACCTTTTGAATCTTTTTTCATTTTGCGAACTGAAAGATATTCAACAATTCGTTTTTTTACATCATCAAGACCAAAATGATCTGTTTCAAGAATCTTTTGTGCTGTAGAAATGTCATAATTTTCGAATTCTTCTTTTTTCCAAGGAAGAAGGGTTACTAATTCTAAGAAGTTTCTTGTTCCTATGTATTCAGAAGAATTTGGATCCATCAATGAAAATTTTGAAAGTTCGCTTTCTACGGTTTCTTTAATTTCGCCTTCAAATTTTAATTCTTCTATCTTTGTTTTAAATTTTATATAGTCAGTTTTGTCACCAGATGCATTTTCTCCAAGTTCTTCTTGAATACTTTTCATTTCTTCCCGTAAAAAATATTCTCTTTGATTTTTTTCTACGCGATTGTTAATTTCTGCTTGAATTTTCTTTTGGACCCGCAATAATTCTTGTTCACGTTTTATGAAAACTAAAACTTGTTCCATTCTTTGGCGAATGTTTGTCATTTCAAGAACTTTTTGTTGATCTTCTGGTTCTACATTTAGAATTGAAGCAATAAAATCGGCAACTTTTCCAGGGTTATCAATATTTACCATGTTTAAGCGCATTTCTTCTGAAAAAAGTGGATTGTTTTCGCTTACTTCTTTCATTTCGCTTATAATTGCACGAGTTAAGGCTTTTACTTCAAAAGTATCGCTTTCTTCGTCTTCTAAATATTCTACTGCAGCAGAAATTGGAAAAGAGTTGTGTAGTGATTTTCTTAACTTAAATCTTTTGATTGTAGAAATAAAGATATTAATTCCACCATCTGGAAGATTTACTTTGCGAATAATTCTAGCAACTGTTCCAATTTTAAATAAATCTGAATATGTTGGACTTTCAGTTTCATTTTTAACCATTACAATGCCAATAAAACCACCTTGTTCGTATGCTTCATCTACAATTTTTATGTCTTCTGTAGAATTAAGCATTAAAGGAGTAAAAATATTTGGAAAAATTGGTCTTCCTTGTAAAGGAATAATATTTAATCTTGAAGGTAATAATTTATCTGTTGGTATTATAGAGTTTTCAAAAATATCTTCTTTATTGTTCATACATTAAATATAACGATTATTTTGTGTCCGTTCAAGTTAAATCAATTTTTTGAAAGGGATGCAGAAACAAAGATTTCGTCTTGGAACCAATCTATTAATAAAGAGAAAATTTCTTCTGTATAGCCTTCTGATGAAACTTTAATTTTCCATACAGTACCTGATTTTATTTTTTCAAGATCTACAGAATCTAAACTTTCCCACTTGTTGTTGATTAATATGAAGAATGAGCATTGTTGTGTAATTTCGTTTCCACTTTCTTTATCAAATGCAGAAGGGTTTATTTTGATTTGTCTTGTCATGTTTTTAAGAAAATCGTATTTTAATATTGTTTCGCTATCTTTTACTGTAAAGGACTTCCACCAAACATAAGGTCCTACTACAACTTTTGCTCTGTATTCACCAGGGGTTAAATATACTGTATTAATGGTGTATGTTATATTTTTTGCGGCAGGTCTAGAAACTTTAATACCTTTTTCTAGTGGGAAAATTTTGTCTATAAGGCGACTACCTTTTATAAAGAATGTTCTGTCACTTGATTTTACTTCTGGTATTTCATTGTTGTCGTTTTCAAAAAAGAATGCTCTAATTGGTAAGTCCATATTTGATGATAATGATTTTGGCATTTGCATTTCAATTTTTACAGGAGAATACCAAGGAGATAATATTGTTTTGTGAATTAATCCTGTTTTCCAACAACCAATAAAAATTGCAATTGTTGCAATTGCTGAAATTGAAATTATCTTAATTCTTTGTTTTATTTTGTCTTTAGGTTCAATGTTTTTAAAATCATAAGGATTTCTGCTTAAAACAGATTTTGCAATTTGAACTCGCAATTCATGTGTGTCATAATGTTTTAAATATTTTTTTACTTCTTTTAAAACAGAATCTATTGTTTGGTAACGATTTTTTGCTTTTGGTTTTATCATTTTGTTAATGATTCTTGCAACTTTTTTAGGAATTGTTTTTTCAATTTTACATGGATTAATATATTTTCCCTTTTTGATTGTATTAAGAGTTTCAATTGAAAATGTTCCAGGGTATGGTTTAGTTCCGGTTAGCATTTCATAAAGCATAATTCCCAATGCATAAATGTCTGCTCGATTATCTACATTTGCGCTGTCTTCAAATTGCTCAGGAGGCATGTATGCTGGAGTTCCTAATGCAACGCCTGTTTGTGTAAGATTGTTTTCTTTTTCTTCGTTGTCGCTGGCAATTCCAAAATCTGCTAATTTGATTTCACCACGTTTTGAAATTAAAATATTACCAGGTTTAATATCTCTGTGAACTATGTCTTTTGAGTGAGCGTATTTTAATGCAAAACAAGCATCTTGCATAAATAACATTGCAATTGGACAGGGAAGTGAAGTTTGTTTTTTTATTAAATTATCTAAAGCAAGACCGTCTACAAGTTCTTCTACCATGTAGCGAAATCCGGCCTCTGTAAAATAATCAAAAAGATGGACAATATAAGGACTTTGTAAATCTAGTAAAATTTGAGCTTCTTTTTTGAATCGTTCTGCGTTTCCGTTTCTTCCTCTGGCTGTTAATTTTTTAATTATTACATAACGTTTTAAAGATGGGTGAATAGCTTTGTAAACAACTCCCATGCCACCTTTTGCAATAATTCCTAAAATCTTGTATTTACCTATCATTTGTGGAAATTCGTCACTCATTGATCAACTCCTATAATGTCAGTTTCTGGATTAAAAGGTCTATTATTATAAATTAATACAATATTTTGTTTATGTGGATTATGAATTTGGTAAAAAGTGTCGTTTTGTAATGAATTATAATTTGTTTTTACAGGTCTGTGGCCCCCAAAATATTTTGATTTATTATTATTTGGAATTAAATTGTTAATAATTTGTTTTGCAGAATTTTCTTCAGCTTCTCCGTTTGAAGTCCAAGTCAAATCTTCAATGATTTGTGAATTGTTTTTTGCATTAATTAATTGTTCTTTTGTGTATGATGTTCTTGGTTCTGCGTGAGAAATTACACAATTATTAGTTGCTGCTATTAATGGTAGCGAATCTTCATAACAAGAAATTAAAAAAAGTATATCATCTCCATAATACTCTTGAATAAATGTTTTTAGCATTTGACCTTCATCAGCCAGTTTTCTAAATGCGTAGTTGCCGTTGCCGGTGGTGTTGTTTATGTTTTCGTGATTTCCCTTTAAAAAATGAAAATTTTCTGGAAAAAAAGTTTTAAGCATCATTAATGCAGCTAATGTGGAAAAACATTCCTTTGCTTCAGCTGTCATGGCAGGACCTGTGTGAATCTCTTCTAAGAATTCTTCTTGAATGTTTTCCCATCTTTGTGCGGTGTTTACTTCTGTATGTAAAGCGTCGCCTACACATATAACTCTAATCTTTTTTTGTTTTAAAGCGTTAAAAATGGATATTGATTTTTTGTTGTTTAGGAATTTTAATTCAGGTGAAATTTTAAAATCAAGTATGTTTTTAATAAAGTCAGTTCTGGCATGAATGTCTGGTATAATGATTAATGGTAAATTTTTAGATTCTGTAAAATCTAGTAAAGAACCAAGTTCATTGTTTTTAGTTGGTAGCCTATAATTGTTTTTTTCTGAATCTAAAATATTTAATACATTGTTAATTATATCAAAAAAATTAGAGTAGGGAAGAGGATTTTTTAGTTCTAAAAGCTTTGTAATTCTGCTATAAAAACTTTCCATAGAATAAATGAATTAAGAAATAACTAAAGTCATATTTCCAATTGTAATTCTGTCTCCAGGAGATAATTTTACATATTTATCCTTAGGTATAGAAGTTCCATTTAATAAAGTTCCATTTGTGCTTCCTTCATCTTTTAGAAAATATGTATCTTTTATTTTTTGAATAAGAGCATGATGTCTACTAGCCAATTTATTGTCTACTACTACATCATTATCTGCGCCACGTCCAATTGTAATTTTTGCAACCAATTCAATCTTTTTTTTGTTAAACATTAAATAAGAGGCTGGTTTTGATTCTCCAATTGCGTCTAAGTGTTGTCCAATAGGGCTATTTGTAATTATTGTTGTATCATTCATACATTCAGTATACCTTAGAAAAATCTAATTCGCAAATAAAAAAAAAGGATGTCCGCAAGTTATTGTTTCTGTAATTTTCAGAACAATTGATTCGGACATCCAATTTTAACAAAATAGTAAACTTTATACTTTGAAAAGGTTTACGTCATTACCAATTTTTGTAATGTTTTCTGTTAGCATTGAAGAAACATTTTTAAGATTTGTTGTTGTTTGATTTACATAAGAAGTACCACTGTTAATTTCAGAGATTGCAGTTTGAATATTTGACATTGAACTTTGCAATTCTTGAACGTCTTTTATGATTGCTTCACCACCGTTAGTCATTTCTTGTGCTGCACCACGAACTTCTGTTGTGCTGTCGTTCATAGCTTGTAGAGCATCAAGAATTTGGTGAGATCCAGATTGCTGTTCTTCCATTGCAGATCTAATTTGAGTAATTAATTCACCAGTTAAGTTAATTCTTGTAGAAACAGATTGGAACGATTTTTCTGATTCAGAAGAAGCTTCTACTACCTGGCTAATACCATCTTGAATATTGTTTAATTCAATACCAATTTTGTTTGATTGTTCAGCAGAAGTTTCTGCAAGTTTACGAATTTCGTCGGCAACAACCGAGAATCCTTTACCAGCTTCACCTGCGTGAGCGGCTTCGATTGCGGCGTTCATGGCAAGAAGGTTAGTTTGTTCTGCAATACTCTGAATTGTAGAGTTGGCATCAACCATTGAAGTTGACTGTTCTGCAATTCTTTGAATTAAAGAGTTTACTGCAGAGTTCATTTCAATTCCGTTTTTAGTATCTGTTTCAAGTGTTGTAAATTCTTCAGACATTTTGAAAACTGATCTATCTACAGAATTGATGTTACCAATCATTTCTTCTACAGCGGCAGAAGCTTCAACAACAGAAGCGGCTTGACTTTGAATCATGTTGTCAAGAGATTCGATGTTTCTTGTAATTTGAGAAATTGCAGAAGCTGAGTTAGCAACATGTTCTGTTTGTTGTTGAACTTGTTTATTTACAACACTAATGTTGTTAGACATTTGTGAAATTGTTGCAGTTGTAGAGTTGATTTCTTGAGATAATGTACTACCTGCGTCTTCCAATTCATTTTCTGAAGATTTGATTGTAATCATAATTGATCGGAATTTAGCAAGGAATTTGTTTACTGCTTCAATTAAAAGTGCAATTTCATCTTGGTGTTTTACTTTTAATTGTGTTGTTAAATCTGCATCTCCGGTAGAAAGCTGGCCAACCAAAACTGTTACTTTGTTAATTCGTTTGAAAATGCTATACAAGAATAAAATTACAACTAACATAATAACAATTGCAAAAATTATACCAAAAATTACAGTTACGTTTTGAACGTACATAATTGATTTGTGAACTTCTTCTTTTTCAAGAGAAAGGAAAATTGTCCATCCTAAGTTTGGCACTTGGCTAGAGAAAACATATTGTTCAACACCATCAATTGTGGCCAAAGTGTTGTGATTGTTTTTATTTAATAAAAGTTGTTTTAACTCTTCATTTTCGTTAGCTTGTTTTAAGAATTTGCTTTCGTTTGGATGTGCAATGTAACGTCCTTTATTGTCTACAAGGAAAAAGTATCCTGTTTCACCAACTTTAAATGTTTTAATTTTGTCAGATAAAGATTTAAAACCAAGCATTCCAACATAAAAACCAAAAGTTTTGTTGTTTGAATCTTTTGCTGGTCTTGCAATAGGAATTACATATTGCCCTGATGTTTTTGAAAGAACCATTTCTCCTGTAAAAGAAGATAGGCCTTGATTTATCATAGCTTTATAATAGTCACGTTCTGTTAATGCGCCTTTTCCACCAACTAAACCTGTATCACGGTAAGATGTTCCTTCTGTATCACAAAAGAACATGTAGTCGTAATCACGATTTCTAAGTTGTGTGTTGTTATGCAACCATTCCAAAACTTTTTCTTTATCACCAGTAGCATTAATTTCTGCTTCTGAATAAATTTTTAAGTCATTTGTGTATATGTCAATCCAGTTTGAAATTTCTGCACCACGTCCATCTGCGATATTTTCACCCATACTAAAAGTAATGTTTTTGATTTGTGAACGAATTGCAGTTGAAATAAAAATTACCATTACAGAAAAAAACAAAAATGTAGTAATTAATAAAATAATACTATATTTTGTACTTAATCTTTTTAAAAATGGAACTTTAACTGTTGTTTCATTATCAGCCATAAAATTTTCCCCAATTTATTAGTATAATAATTCTATTATATTATTGATTTTTAAAATGTCCATAAAAAAAAGTCATTATTCTACCAAAAATAACAAAAAAATGGTGAATAATGACTTTATAAAATGTTAAACGTTTAAATTTATTCAGCTGTATAACGAATTGTTTGCCATTTTTCGTTATAAAGTTCCAAATCTTCGCCAATGTCTAATTTTAGTTCGCCTTTGTTCATATCTTCTGCTTTGTACATTGGTGTTGTTGTTCTTAATTTGTCTGCTTCTAAGTTTACAAAACCTGGGAAGCGGAATTCGTCAAGGAACATTGCGTAGATTTCTGGACGGTGAATGAAATTAATAAATTCCATAGCTCTATCGTAGTGTTTTGCGCCTTTTAAGATAACCATTGAATCTAAGTATTGTGGTCCGCCTTCTTCTGGAATGAAGAAATCAATCATTTCTTCTTGTTTATCTTCTGGAACTTCACCGTAAACAACTTCTGCATAACCTTGGCAAACCCAAAAGTCTCCAGCAGCAAATGATTTTCCAAAACCTTCTGCGTCAAATTTTACAAGGTTTGGTTTCCATTTGTTGTTGATTAAATCTGTTGCACTTTGTAATTCTGAAGGATTCACTGAGTTTACAGAGTATCCTTGGAAAGCCAAAGCATCACCCATAACTTCACGCATATCGTCCATCATTGTCATGTGGCCTTTTAAATCTGTGCGAGAAAAAATGTCCCAAGATTTTGTGTAATCTTTTACTTTTTGTTTGTTTACTGCAATTCCTGCCATTCCTAAATAATATGGAACTTGGTAGTCCATTTCTGGGTCGAATGTCATAAGTTTTTTACATTCAGGATTGATTTTTGAAATGTTTGTAAATTTTTCTTTGTTTATTTTTTGAACCATGTTCTGTTTTATCATGATTGATGTGTAGTCTTGAGAAGGGAATGTAATATCATAACCTTTTGCACCAGCTTTTAATTTTGCATACATAACTTCGTTTGAATCGAATGTGTCAACTTTTACTGTACAGTTGAATTCTTTTTCAAAAAGTTCCAAAACTGAATCTGGTGTGTAATATGTCCAGTTGTAAAGATAAAGTGTACCATCATCTTTTTCTGAACCACAAGATGTAAAGAGTGATAACAATAATGCTGACAAAACAATTGTTACAATTTTTTTCATAGATTTGTTGTCTCCTTTGACTTTTTAATTTTTTATGTCATTGCGAAACTTTGATAGAAGTTGTATTTACTCCTAAAGTAGATTGCCACATCACTTTGCTCCTCGCAATGACTATTAATATTTTATTACTTAAAATATTGAACTATTTATTAATGTCCTGCTGCAAATCCTTTTAAGCCTTTTCTGCAAAGGAATGCAATTAAACAAGTAAAAACAATCATTACTACAGAAAGTGAATTTATTACAGGTGAAACGCCAAAACGAATCATTGAATAAACATAAAGTGGTAATGTTGTAGAACCTGGTCCTGAAACAAAGAATGTAATTACAAAATCTTCAAGTGACATTGTAATTGCCATTAAAAATCCAGAAAGAATTCCAGGCATAATTGCAGGAATTACAACTTTTGTCATTGTTTGAACTTCTGTTGCTCCAAGATCGTGTGAAGCTTCTACAATTGAGTAGTCAAATTCATCAAGACGGGCATTTACCATAAGAAAAACAAATGGTAAACAGAAAGTTGTGTGTGCTGCAAAAACTGTAAATAATCCTAATGGCAAATGGATTCCTGAAAAGAAAATTACCATTGAAATACCAATAATAACTTCTGGCAAAACCATTGGCAAATAGGTGAGTGTTTGAATTAATTTTTTTCCCTTAAATTTGTACCAGTTTACACCAATAGAAGCCATTGTTCCTAAAATTGTAGAAACAATTGCAGATGAAAAAGCTACAATAAAACTGTTTAGCAAAGAATGCCACAAATCATCAGAGTTTACAAAAAGTTCTTTGTACCAAACTAAACTAAATTTTGTAAATTCAGAACCTTTGCTTTCATTAAATGAATAAACAAAAATGATAATTAAAGGAATGAATAAAAACAAAATTGTTAAATACAAAACAAGTTTAGAAAATGAAAATTTTAAATGTCCACGTTTTTTCCATGCGCGTTTTGCGTGTCTTGCATTTTCAGATTTTGGACGCTTTGCTTTAAAAGCATCGTTGAAGAGCATTGCTAGATTTTTTGACATTATTGAATACCTCCAACGTAATTATCTTCTTTTGTATTTTTCTTTTTAAGTTGGGCATCTTTATCATTTGATTTTGTAATCCAAATAATTCCGATTACAGAAATTAAAGTGATAATCATACTGAATGCTGCAGCTAGAGGCCAGTTTCTAGTTTTTTGAACTTGGTCTACAATGATGTTTCCAAGCATGTATGAATCTTTTCCACCAACTAAAAGAGGAACTGTATATGCCCCGAAAATTGGAATAAATGTAAAAATTAATGCCGAAACAATTCCGCTTCTAATGCCAGGAAGCAAAACTTTTGTAATTGCTTGCATTTTTGTTGCAGTTAAGTCTCTGGCTGCTTCCAATAAAGAAAAGTCAAATCTGTCTACAGCAGTAAAAATTGGTAAAATTGCGTAAGGAATGTACATGTAAACACTTACTAAAATTACCGCTTTTGTGTTGTATAAAAATGGCAAGTATTCTTTAATTATTCCAAGTTTTAATAAAATTTGATTAAGCATTCCATCGTTGTTTAAAATACTCATCCAGGCAAAAATGCGAATTAATGAGTTTGTCCAAAATGGAATAATAATCAAAAACAAAAATAAAGTTTGATGTTTACTGCGAGCCATTGCATAAGCACAAGGCAAAGCAATTAAAATTGTAATTAAAGTGGAAATTACTGTAATTTTTAATGTTCGTAGTAAAATCAAGCCATATTCTGGTTTGAACATTTGAATGTAAGCTTTTAATGTTAATTTTAGTTCAACACCACCGTATACACCTTTTTTTAAAAAGCTGTATACAAGGATTATTACTAAAGGAACTACGAAAAAAATCATAAACCAAATTCCCATTGGCCATCCGTAGAAAGTTCCTGTATTAAGCTTAAATTTCTTTTGTTTTTCTAAAGCTTTATCTTTCATTGGTAATCTTCTCAAATAATTTTCAATAACTTATAAAATCGATTATTTTTCGATATCTTCTACAATGTACGCATCTTCGGCAGACCAAGAAACGTATACCTTGTCTTTCCAGCGAATTACAGGACCTTCGTCCATGTAATCTGTGTGTTGTTTGAAAACTTTAATAATTTTACCAGTTTCAAGTCTAACATAAAATTTAGATTGGAACCCAGAATAAATTGGTTCTTCTACAATTCCACTAAATACATTTACATCTGTGCGGCTTCCTGTTGCAGGAGGTTCCAATGTAATGCGAATTTTTTCTGGACGAATTGTAAAAGCAACTTTTTGACCTTTTTCTGTGTGTTCGTAATCTGTAACTTGCATATATCGGTCTAAAGCAGCTGTAGCTTCTGTGTCTGTTGCCAAAGGTGCTTGTTGACCAAGTTCTGGAACTTTTAAAGTTGCCATAAAATCATCTTGACCATTTACATCTTTGTGAGGAACACAATCTACAACTTCTGCATCAAAAAGGTTTGTTTCGCCAATAAATTGAGCAACAAACTGAGTTGCAGGGCTTTCGTAAATTTCGTAAGGAGTTCCAATTTGTAAAACATGACCATGATTCATAACTGCAATTCTGTCTGAAACAGAAAGTGCTTCTGCTTGGTCGTGAGTTACATAAATAAAAGTAATTCCAATTTGATCGTGAATTCTGTCTAAGTCTATTAAAAGATTAGCACGCAATTTTGCATCAAGAGCCGAAAGTGGTTCGTCAAGTAAAAGAACTTTTGGTTCGTTAATTAATGCTCTGGCAATTGCAACACGTTGTTTTTGTCCACCAGAAAGTTGATTTGGTTTTTTGTTGATGTGTTCGTCCAATTGAACAAGATGAACATATTCTCTAACTTTTTTGTCAATTTCGTCTTTTGGAAGTTTTTTTAGTTTAAGAGAAAAAGCAACGTTTTCATAAACTGTCATGTGTGGAAACAATGCATAAGTTTGAAAAACAGTGTTAGAAGGACGTTTGTCTGGATTTAAAGGAATGATGTTTGTGTCATCAAATAATACAACACCATCATCAGGAAATTCAAAACCAGCAATAATGCGAAGAAGAGTAGTTTTTCCGCAACCAGAAGGGCCTAAAAGAGAAAAGAATTCTCCAGGCTTAATAACAAAGTTGATGTCATCCAAAGCAACAAAGTCGCCGAATTTTTTGGATACATGATCAATGGTAACCTGACTTCCGTTCATTCAAGTAACCTCAATCTAAAAAAATGATAAGCCCCACATACGCAGGACAAAAAGCACTTTCTTCAAAAAACTTAGCTACATTGTTGGGTCGTTTTCTGTTGACAATTTTTTATCTTTCTATCGATAAAATGCAATATATATTCAAATATGTCAATAATTTTTTAAAAAAAATATATAAAAAAAAGTAGGGGAAAAGCAAATATGTTATTATGGGGGAATGATAAAAAAGTTATTTGTAATAAACCCTAAATAAAAAGATCCTCTGGTCGAGCCAGAGGATGACAATAATATTTAGATATTGTTTAGAATTAGTCTGCCATGTTTTTATATGCTTCGTATTGATCAAGCATTTGAGAATCTTTGTTTTTATCAAACAATGAAACAACTACTGTAACAACTAAACAAATAATAAATGCAGGAAGAATTTCGTAAACGTCGAAAATTCCACCTTTTAAGTTGTGCCAAACTACAACAGTAACACCACCACAAATTAATCCGGCAATTGCACCTTTTGCAGTTGTTCCTTTCCAGTAAAGAGCAAGTAAAATTAATGGACCAAATGTACCACCAAATCCTGCCCAAGCATAACTTACTAAGCCAAAAATTGAACTATCTGGGTTTAATGAAAGTAATAAACCAACAACAGCAATAACCAAAACAGAAATTCTACTTACTGTTAAAACTTGTTTGTCTGTTGCGTCTTTTTTGATAATTCCTTTGAAAATATCTTGACCAATTGCAGAAGATGCAGAAAGTAATTGAGAGTCTGCTGTAGACATTGCAGCTGCTAAAATTGCACAAAGGAAAATTCCTGCAATAAATGCTGGGAACATTTTAAGCATTGTTTCTGAGAAAACAGCTTCTTGTGTTCCGTTTCCTAAAACAGCAATTCCAGAAATTGAAACCTCTGCAGGATTTGCTCCAAGTAAAATTCCTTTATTAAAGAGATAAGCTGTTCCTAATGTACCAATAATAAATGTACCAATGTAAGAAATAATCATCCAAGTAATTCCAACACGACGAGCTGTTGTAATTTCTTTGTTTGAACGACATCCCATAAAGCGAACAATAATGTGTGGCATACCAAAGTATCCTAAACACCAAGCAAAAGCACTAACTGCAGACATTACAGAAAATGATTTGTTTGCTGTAAATGAGTCTTTAATTGAATTACCAAATTCTCCACTTAAAGCTTTTTGTGTAAAGTTATTTACTTGGTCCACTGCGTTTCCAACACCACCTAAAGATGTAATGATAATAATAGAAGAAATAACAAAAGCAACAAAAATTAATGCACCTTGAATAAAGTCTGTTGTACAAACTGCTTTGTATCCACCCATAATTGTGTAAGAAAGAATGATTACAAATCCAATTAAAAGTCCAATATTCCAGTCCAAACCAAATACAGAACGGAAAAGTTTAGCACAAGCAACGAATCCTGACGCTGTGTAAATTGTAAAGAAAACTACAATAAAGAAAACAGATACAATAGAAAGAATGTTTGATTTGTCTTTGAATCTGTTTTTTAAGAATTCAGGAATTGTAATTGAATCGTCAAATGCAATTGAGCATTTGCGTAAAGGTTTTGCAATAATGAGCCAAGCAAGGTATGTACCTACAATTAAACCTAATGCTGTCCAAAATGTTTCTTTAAAACCACCAAGATAACAAAGTCCTGGAAGACCCATTAAAAGCCATGCAGATGAATCTGATGCTTCTGCACTTAAAGCTGTAACCCAAGGTCCAACTTTTCTGCTGCCCAAGAAAAAGTCTGATGCAGAATTGTTGTTTTTTGCTGTTCTTAATCCAACAAATACCATAAGTCCTAAATAAAGAACAAAGGCAATAAGATGAGCAATCATTTGTGATGTCATAGTTTAAATTAGGAACTGTAAAAAAGTTCCTCCTCCTAATTTTTTATATATTTTACTATTATATTGTATATTTAAAAAAAAATAAACTGGCGGTTACGTTAGGCGTGAAGGATAGAAGCGGAATTCGGAAACTTGTTTTCCGAATTGGAGCGGATAGCCTGGTTTTTATGCAAAGCATAAAAACACGCCCAAAAGAAAAAAAAAGAAATATATAGATTTTTTTTTTATGTATTAGTATATTTTAGATAAGCTTAAAGTTAGTAAAGAACAAAGTTTGTGATTGTAGAAAAGCGGGACGCAGAAAAAAAATTAAAAAACGAGCGTTAGTGGCGAAGTTTTATTAATTTTTTTTCGTCGCTGGGACCCGCG
Organism: Treponema sp.; assembly: GCA_017521105.1. Classification (GTDB taxonomy): domain Bacteria; phylum Spirochaetota; class Spirochaetia; order Treponematales; family Treponemataceae; genus Treponema_D. The sequence goes on along the minus strand of JAFXDY010000118.1, from coordinate 12,350 downwards.
CTTTTTTTGAACTGTAAATTCTTTTTTTAAGCCTATCTAAAGTTATAAGGAAGTTTGTATGGCTGAATGTAATCACGATTGTAGTAGCTGTAGCGAAAAATGCGAAAAGAGAGATTTTCATGTTGATTTACACAAAAAAAGTAGTGTAAAAAAAGTTATTGGAATTGTTAGTGGAAAGGGCGGTGTTGGTAAATCTCTTGTAACTAGTTTACTTGCTAGTAAAGTTTGCAAAGATGGATTTAAATCTGCAATTTTGGATGCTGATATTACGGGGCCTTCAATTCCTGAAAGTTTTGGAGTTGGTGATAAACGGGCAACTGCTGTAGAAGGTGAAGAAGCTTTGAATCCTGTTGTAACAGACAGCGGAATTCAATTGATGTCTATGAACTTTTTGCTTCAAAACGAAACTGATCCTGTTATTTGGCGTGGGCCTGTTATTGCTGGTGCTGTAAAACAATTCTGGACAGACGTTATTTGGAATGATGTTGATTTTATGTTTGTTGATATGCCACCGGGAACTGGAGATGTTCCATTAACAGTTTTCCAGTCTTTGCCAATTGATGGAATTATTATTGTTTCTTCTCCACAGCAATTGGTTCGTGTAATTGTAGAAAAAGCTGTAAATATGGCAAATATGATGAATATTCCAATTTTGGGACTTGTTGAAAATATGAGTTATGTAAAATGTCCTGATTGTGGAAAAGAAATTACAGTTTTTGGCAAAAGTAATATTAATAAAATTGCAGAAGATTTTAATATTCCTGTTTTGGCTCGCATTCCTATGGAAGAAAGTACATCTCAAGCGGTAGATGCTGGTGATGTTGAATCTGTTGAATGTAGTTATTTGGACGAAGCTGTTAAAAAGATTGAAGGATTATTGAAATAGTTGTATAATTGTTTCTATGAATAATAACAAAGACAATTGTATTGAAGAAAATAACGGAATTTCAGCTGAACAAGTGGAACAAACAATAAAGGAACTTTCTAATCTTATTATAAAATCTGGTGATGAAAAGTTCCTTTATGATTTTTTTCTTTGTCTTTTTACCCAGCCAGAATTAAAAGATATTGCAAATAGATGGCTTTTGGTAAAAGAAATTGATAAAGGTTCTACTCAGCGGGAAATTGCAAAAAAATTTAGAATGTCTTTGTGTAAAATTACTCGGGGTTCAAAAGAACTTAGCAAATCTGACAGTGCTTTTCGCAAAATGCTTGAATTATTGAAAGATAATTCAAATTAAATCTATTTAAATACAATCAAACATACTTAGTAATTTTTTTCTAAACTGTATTATTATTTTTCCCGATAGTGAGAATATAGAACTAGTATCATATAGGGGAAAATATGAATAAAAGTAAAACAGTACAATTATTATTCGCAATTTGTTTATTATCTTTTTCTTTTACAAGTTGTCTTTCTACAAAATCTTCTGGTAGTAAAACTCCGCATGAAATGATTAAAAATAATGAAATTGATGCTGCTAAAGGTCAGTTTCTTATGCCAAGTGATATTAATGGAGTTGATGAAGATGGAAACACAGTTTTGCATCTTGCTGCTCAGATTAATGATGCAGATTTAATCACCTTCTTTATGATAAAAGGTGCTGATGCAGAATTAAAAAACTATGAAAGCAATACAGCTCTTCATGTTGCAATTGAAAATGGTTGTTATGATGCTGCAAAAGCTCTTATTACAATGGGTGCAAATATTTTTTCAAGAAATGCAAATGGAATTACGGCTTTAGATTGTGCTATTGATAAAGATCCTGAATATTACAATATTTTTGTTACAACTAAAACTGGTGAAATTCGTGATACAGAAGGAAAATCTATTGTTCACTATTTTGTTGAAACTCATAATCCACAAGGTGTTGAATTCTGTGTAAATAGAAAAATCCCAATTTCTGTAAAAGCAGATAACGGAAAAACTCCTTTAGATTTGGCTTTTGAAAATATTGATAATGATGATTGTGTTCAAATTGCTGCAATTTTAATTTACGGTGGAGCAGAGCAAGTTGAAACTGATTTTTCATATTTCCAAGAAGCTTTAACTTCAAGAAACTTAAGTTACCGATTTGACGATGGTCAAACTCCTTTACATTTTGGTTCTATTTTTGGTCATACTGCAATTGTAAAATATTTATTGGAAAATAATGCAAACTTTAATGCTCAAGATAGTTCTGGTAATACACCTTTGCATGAAGCTGTGCGTTATGGCAATGTTGAAATTGCACGAATGTTGTTAAATGCTGGTGCAAATGTAAATGCAAAAGACAATTTGGGAAAAACTCCAATTTTGTTAGTTGTTCCAAAAGCAAAAATGCTAGATATTTATTCATTCTTAATAAGTTTTAAAGCTAACTTAAATGAAAAAGATATGTTTGGTGATACAGTTCTCCATATTGCTGCAATGTTGAATGCTGGTTTTGATGTAATGGAATTGTTAGTTACAAATGGAGCAGAAGTTAATTCAAGAAACAAAGAAGGTGTTACACCATTAGAAATTGCCCTTAAAAATGAAGATATTTCTACTGTAAAATATTTAGCAGCAAATGGTGCAAATATTCATACACAAAATACAAGAGGAGAATCTCCGTTATCTTTAGCATTGTTGAAGGAAGAAAATGAAATGTTAGAAGCAATTGTAAATGAAACTAATGTTTTGTTGCAAGATTCTGACGGAAACACTCCTTTGCATATTGCTTTAATAAATGATGCTTCTTTGGCAAAAGTTCAATATGTTATTAGTTTAAGTGATGAAGTGAACATTAGAAATAAAAACGGAAACTCTGCATTATTTTATGCTGTAATGAAAAATCGTCAAAAAGTTGGCGAAATTTTATTGGAAAAAAATGCAGATATTTTCTCTACAAATACAAACAACAATTCTCCATTAAGATTGGCATTAAAATATGGCGGTTCAATTCAAGATTGGTTGATTACTTCAAAAACAATTTCTGCAACTGATGGTAGTGGAAATACAGCGCTTCATTATGCTGCTGAATGGGAATATCCAGATGCTATTACTTCTTTGTTGCAAAAAGGTGCAAATATTGGTGCAAAAAATGCAAACGGAGAAACAGCTTTGTTTAATGCTGTAAAAACAAATAATCCAGAAATTATTCAAATGATTGTGAATGGCGGTGCTGAAATTTCCGTTAGAGACAATTTGGGAAGTGTACCATTGCATACTGCGGTGAGATGGGATGCTGAATTATCTATGGATAAGCTTTTAGATTTGGGAATTAATGTAAATGCTCAAAATGTTGCGGGAAAATCACCATTGTCTGAAGCTTGTTTAACTGGAAAAATGAACCTTGCTACAAAACTTTTAGACAACGGTGCAAATCCAAATGCATTTGATATTAATGGTGTTACAATTTTAATGGATGCTATTCGTGGACAAAATTATGATGTTGTAAAAATGCTATTATCTTATGGTGCAAATCCTAATGTACAAGAAGTTAACGGAAGAAATTCATATCACGAAGCTGCTTTGTGTGGAAATAAAAAAATAATAAAACTAATTAGAGATGCAGGTGTAAATCCTCTTTCAAGAGATAAAACAGGAAATACTCCATTCTCAATGGTAATTGATAAAGATTATTCAACAATTAAGTCTATTTTGGGAGATAACTATACTATTACAGATAGTGATGGAAATTCTCCAATTCATATTGTAGTAAAACTTAATGGGTCTACAAAACTTTTGCAAAACTTAATTGAAGATGGATATCCAATTGATACAAGAAACTCAGATGGATATACAGCTTTGAATTATGCAATTGAAAATAATAATGTAAAAGTTTCTGCAATGTTATTAGAAAAAGGTGCAAATCCTTTCCAAATTATTGATAAAAAAGGAAGAAATGGGGTTACAATTGCACTTGAAAAAAATAACAAACAGATAATTTCTAACATTGTAAAATATGCTGGATCAAAATCAGATATTCAAGGAAATACAATTTTGCATTATGCTGCTAAAAATGCATCAAAAGAAACTGTTCAGTCATTGTTGTCTTATGGAATTGATAAAACTGTAAAAAATGTTTCTGGTGATACTGCATATACAATTGCTGTAAGATGGCGCAGAAGTGAATTGTTGGAATTGTTAAAATAAAAATTAGAAGAAGTGTTTATATAAAGTTCTTGTTATAGAATACGTACGGTCAAGGCCTTGAAAAAAAGTGCCTTGACCATTTTTTTTTAATGACATTCGCTACAAACTCCCCAAACATTTGTTTGAAAATTATTAATCACAAAGCCAGATGGTAAATCATTTTTGAAATTATTAATAAAAGGTTCTGTGTTTTCTTTGTTGTAAACATCGAATATTCTATTACATTTGCAACATTTAAAGTGAATGTGGTAACTAGTGTCTGCATCGTATCTAATTTTGTCATCATCAATTTTTACTGCCTGAATAATTTTATTTTCTTCAAATAATTGTAAAGTGTTGTAAACCGTTGTTCTTGAAAGGGTTGGATACAATGGAGATAATTGTGTAAATATAGTTTCAACGTCAGGATGAATTTTATTTTCTTTTAAAAATGCAAAAATTGCTAACCTTTGAATTGATGGTCTAATATTTGCGTCTTTTAGTATTTTGTTGTATTCTTTCATTTTTTATTATTATTCCTTATTTGAAAATTACTACAAGTTTGTAATTATTACAATATTATAATTAATTTATTACAAAATTGTAAAAAAATCAATATGAGAATAATTTAAAATCTATATTATACAATGATTTGAATTATTTACATTTTTGAAGAAGTTTTAATATTACTAATAAATAATCCTGTAATTGTTAAAATTGCTCCTAGAAGACCCATAAAAGAGATTTTTTCATGTAGGGTAAAAAATGCAAAAATAATTGTTACAACTGGAATTAAGTATATACCAAAAGAAATTTTTACTGTTCCTACTAATTTACAGGCTTTGTTCCAAGCACTAAAGCAAAATCCACTTGCTAATAATCCTAAAAATAAAAGATTTCCAACATTTAAAAAGTTTTTGAATCTTTGTATATTTTCTGAAAAATTTAGATTTACGTTCATTGAATTTATTAAATCTGAATTTGCTGTAATATTTGAAATATTGTTTCCAATTATCATAAGTGGAATCATAAAAATTACTGCAAAGAAAAAGATTCTCCGAGTTGAACATATTAAATTGTATTCTTTTTTATTAATCATTGAAACGAATAAAGAATAAAATCCCCAACAAATTCCTGCAAAGAGGGCAAGTAAGTCTCCTTTTGGATTAATTTTTAATTGAATGTTTCCATTTAGACTTACAAAAAAAACTCCAATTATGGAAATTATAAATCCAAGAATAAAGAAAGGAGTTATGTGTTTTTCTTTTAAAAATATTTGTGCAATTATTGCTGTAAACAAAGGACAAATTGAAACAATTACACTAACATTTGAAGCTGTTGTAAAATTAATTGCAATGTTTTCTGAAAATTGATATAAAACAACACCACTTAAACCTGCGAAACAAAATAACAAATTATCTTTTTTTGCAATTTTTTCACTTTTTGGATTCATTATCCAAAGTCCAATATATGCAATTATAAATCTAAAAAATAAAATTTCTAAAGCAGAAAAATCTTGTAGCAAAGATTTTGTACAAACAAAAGTAATTCCCCAAATTATTACAGTAACTGTAGCAAGCAAATATCCAAATAACATAAAAGAAAATATACCATAAAACAAAAAAAAGTAGTAGAATTATTGTATGGACTTAAATGAAATTAGAAAAAATGCATATTTAAATCAAAATCAAAATGATAATAAACAGGCAGATGATATTTTTTCAAAAAAAGAAGATAAAGTAATTCTTTCTAATCAGGCAAAAAATAATCAAAATGTTTCGAATGTTAAAAAATTTACATTTCAGTCTATTTCTAAAGTTATTGATGAAATTCAGAATCAAAAAAATCAAAATAGTCAAAATAGTCAAAATAATACAAATACTCAACCAGATAAAAATAATTCAAATAACCAAAATAATTCAGAACAGATTTTATATAAAGTTCCAAAGCCAGAACAAAAAGAAGATTCAATTTATCGTCGTGTTGCAAAATTTTTGATTATTATTGGAGAAGATGAAGCTGCAAAAGTTTTACCGCATTTGGCAGAAGAACAAATTGAAAAAATTATTCCAGAAATTGCTTCTATAAAATCTGTTAGTCCAGAAGAATCCAAAAAAATCTTGGAAGAATTTAAAGGTCTTATTAAACAGTCAAGACAAAGTGGAGGAGTGGAAACTGCCAGAGATATTCTTCAAAAAGTTTATGGAAAAGAAAAGGCACAAGAAGTTTTAGATAGAGCAATGCCTTTTTCTGAAGGAAAACCTTTTGAATATTTGAATGATGCAGATTCTGAACGAGTTTATTTGTTGTTAAAAGAAGAATCCGTTGGCGTTCAGACAATTGTTTTGTCTCATCTTGTTCCCAAAAAAGCGGCTCAAATTATAAATTTAATGAAGGAAGATGAAAAAAAAGAAGTTATGATTCGTCTTGCAAAAATGGAAAAAATTAGTCCAGATGTAATTAAGCGAATTGATAAATCTTTGCATCAAAAATCATTAAAGCAAACTTCCGAAAAAGCAGAATCAATTGACGGAAAAAATGTTCTTGCTCAAATTCTTAAAAAAATGGATCCAAAATCTGAATCTGAAATTATAAATGTTCTTTCGGAAGATAATCCAGATTTAGGTGAAGATTTACGAAGCCGATTGTTTACAATTGAAGATGTTGTAAATGCAGATGATAGATTTATTCAAGAAAAATTGCGAGATATGTCAATTGCTGATATTTGTCATTTAATTGCTGGAAAATCTGTGGAATTTAGAGAAAAAATTCTATCTAATGTTTCTAAAGGACGAAAATTAGAAATTCTTGATGAAGAATCTGTTTTAACTCCTATGAGAAAATCTGAGTGTGAGAGAATAACATCAATATTTTTTAGCATTTTGCGACGTTCCTTTGATGAAGGTCATTTAATAATTAAAGGAAGAAATGATGATGTGTATGTTTAATTAAAAAATGTTTTTCAGATGTAAATGTTTCCACTTGACACAAAAAGTGAAATTTGATATATTTTGTAAACATTCCGCGGGGGTGGTGGAATTGGTAGACACGCAAGCTTGAGGTGCTTGTGGCGTAAGTCGTGGCCGTTCAAGTCGGCTCCTCCGCATAAGAGATTGCCAACATTGGTAATCTCTTTTTTTTTTGCATTTTTTTGAGGTGTAATATGATTGCAGTATTTGTAAATTGTTTTGCTGTTTTGGTTGGTTCAATTTTTGGGCTTTTATTTGCTAAAAAATTTTCTGATGAACTTTCAGATATGATTCAAACTGCTGCAGGAATTGTAACAGTTGTTCTTGGAATTCAAATGGCATTTAAATATGACAATATTATCTTTTTAACTTTGTCTTTAATTTTGGGCGGAATTATTGGTTATATTATTGATATTGATGGGGCAATTCTGCGTTTTGGAAATTTTCTTTCTAAAGTAGTAAGCAAAAATCAAAAAGATGTACCTCAAGAAAGTCTTGAAAATCAAAATAATAAAAACTTTGCTTATGCTTTTTTAAATTCTTCTGTTTTATTTTGTGTTGGGGCAATGTCAATTGTAGGATCTTTTAAAGCCGGAATTGAACACGATTATTCAATTATTTTTACAAAATCAATTTTAGACGGATTTATGGCAATTTCGTTTGCAGCTGCCATGGGAATTGGAACTGCATTTTCTATAATCACAATTTTAGTTTACCAAGGTGCTTTAACTTTGCTTTCTGGCGTAATCCAGCCTTACGTTTCTGATTTATTAATTTCTGAATTAACTGCTTGTGGTGGGGCAATTATTGTGATGATTGGAATTAATCTTTTGGGACTTAAAAAAATTAAAACTGCAAACTATTTACCTGCCTTGGTGTTTGAATGTTTGTTTGTGGTGCTTTTTCCAATTGTAAAAAATCTATTTATTCAGTAAAATTAAAAATATAAGATTTATTTGAGAGGACGGAATTTTATGTTCGCTATTATTTGTGGAATTATTTTTATTGCATTTACAGTTTTTTCGGTATTGCCAATGTTCCCTTTAAACTGGGGCGCTGATGTAATTGCTTTCTTAAAAGGTTCTTTGCCTGTTTTGGCTGCATTTGTTGGATTAATTTGTTTATTTATTGGTGCAGCAGATATTAAAGATAAAAAAGAAGCAAAGAAAGAAGCTCAAAAAGAATCTGAAAAACAAGAATAGTTGTTTTTATATGAAAGATATAAATGGAATTTGTCATTGCGAAACTTCGATAGAAGTTGAAGCAATCTAGTGAATGGATTGCCACGTCGCATTGCTCCTCGCAATGACAAATATGAGGTTATATACTTATAATATGTTAATTTTTTAAATCAATTTTTTTTCTGATATCATTGACACTCACGCTAAAAATCTGATATTATATCATACCCGTTAAATATGATTTTTGACTGCTCATCAGAAATCATAAGGTGACTTTTGAATAAGATGCAAATATTTAGAAGTTGCTAGATAAACTTTTATTTATAATTAGAAAGGTATATCATGGAAACAATTTTCGTTAAAGAATACGAACAGGCTCGCAAATGGTATGTTATTGATGCAGCCGGAAAACCAATGGGACGTGTTGCTGCTAAAGCTGCTGCAATTGCACGTGGTAAAAACAAACCAACATATACAAAAAATCAACTTATGGGTGATTATGTTGTAATTATTAATGCTGAAAAAGCTGCTGTAACTGGTGGAAAAGAAACAAAAAAATTGTATCACCACTACACAGGATACGCTGGTGGTCTTGTAACTCAAACTTATGCAAAATTATCAGAAAAACATCCTACAGATCCAATGAAATTGGCTGTTGCAGGTATGCTTCCACATAATCGTCTTGGTCGCAAGATGATGGATAACGTTAAGATTTATGCTGGTGCTGAACATCCACACGCTGCTCAGAATCCACAGCCAATCGAACTTTAATTCAGGGGTATAGAAAATGGTAAAAAATATTGCTATTGGTACAGGAAGAAGAAAAACTGCTGTTGCTCGTGTATTTGTTCGCGATGGCTCAGGTAAAATTGTTGTTAATGGAAAAGATGTAAAAGATTATTTTTCATCTGCAGAACAAGTTCAAGTTGTTAATCAACCATTGTTAGTTACTTCAATGGGAAACAAATATGACATCGTAATCAACGTTACAGGTGGTGGTTTGAATGGTCAAGCTGCAGCTTGTTTACACGGAATTTCACGTGCATTAGTTCAAATTGATCCAGATGCTCGTACATCTCTTAAAGCTAACGGATACCTTACACGTGACTCTCGTATGGTTGAACGTAAAAAATACGGACAACGCGGTGCTCGTAGAAGATTCCAATTCTCAAAACGTTAGTCAATCATTTTTTCAATTGGTTGCATAACTTTTTTGAATGCACAAAGCGCGATAGTTTTTATAACTGTCGCGTTTTTTTTGTTTTGTTAGAGTTTTGTTAAATAATTACAACCTTGATTTAATTTTCTTGCATTTTCATGTAAAGCAAATTATTTTTATACTATGATAATAAAGTCTATTGTTCCTATGGCATACGAAGGTATGTACAAAGTTAGTTCAAATGCTTGTTCCTCTTTTTATGTTCGTCAGGAATATTTAAATACTGTAAAAATTGATAGTATTGAAAGTGGTGCAGAGTTTAATGAAGTTGAAACTGATGAAATTTTAGATGCAGGTTTAACTTGTGTTGTGGAATTAAAAGCTGTTGAATATTTGGCTAGGGCTGAACAATGTAAATTTGGGTTGTGTAATAAACTTAGAGCCAAAAAGTTTGAAAAAAAATATATAGATAATGCACTTTCTTACTTAGAAAGCAAAAATTATTTAAGTGATAAACGTTTTGCAACTGCCTGGATAAATACAAGAAGAATAAATCATTTTGAAGGTAGAACAAAATTAATGGCAGAACTTTTGCAACGTGGAATTTCTAAAGATATTGCCAATGAAGTTTTGGATGAATATTTTTCTCAAAATGATGAAGAGTACATTTGTAAAAAAGCCTACGAAAAATTTTATAAACACGGAAAACGTGATGAAAAATTACTTGCGGCAATGGTGAATGCTGGTTTTTCTTATAAAATGGTAAAGGAAATTATGAATTATGAATTATGAATTAAGAGCACCAAAATCACATTGTGAGATGCATTGTCCGCAGCGGATGCATTCTGTTGAATTTACGGCTTTTGGATTCATTTTGCAATCTTTTGTGCATTTTTGGCAGTTTGTACATTTTGTGTAATCAACTTTAATTCCAAAAATTGCAACTTTATTAAAAAATGAATAAATTGCCCCTAGAGGACAAATGTATTTGCAGAATGGGCGGAAACTGAAAACTGACCAAAAAATTAAAACTGCTGCAATCACACTTTTCCATTTGAATAAAAATCCAATTGAATCAGAAAGTCCTTTTTGAAGCAAAACTAATGGCCAACCAGCGCCCACAGTTCCGGCTGGACAAATGAATTGGCAAAAATATGGGGAAGCAAAACCATTTATAAAATAAAAAAGCAATGGAAGGGCGAGGGTAAGAACTAAAACGATGTATTTTGTTTTTTGAAGTTTTTGCGAAACGGTTTCTATTTTTTTAGTTTTTGGGATTTTGGGTGAAGGAATTTTATAAATCAATTCTTGAATGAAACCTACTGGGCATAAAAATGCACAAATGGCACGGCCAAAAAGTGTTCCAAAAAGTAAAAGCAATCCTGTAATTAAAATGGGTGCTTTTCCGGAAGCTAAAGTGTTTTGAATTGCCCCCAAAGGACACGAAGAAATTGCTCCAGGGCAAGAATAGCAATTTAAGCCTGGAACACAAACATTTTTTAATGGAGAACGGGAAATGTTTCCTGTAAACCAATTTTTTACATCGGCGTTGTAAATGAGAAGTGATAAAATTTGGATTAGTTTTCTGTGTTTTATGATTTTGTGATTATCCAATTCCAATGCACTCCATGCAAATAAAAATGGCTTTTCTAAAAATCATTAGATTGTCTTTTAGAAAAAATCCTAATCCAATGAGAAATATAGAACTGATGATTAAAATTGTTTGTTTTTTAGTTAACATAATCTTTTACAAAATTTTCCAATGCTTTTGGGCTCATCATTCCAATAACTTGTTTTTCAATTTTTCCTTCTGGATTTATGATAATTGAAACTGGAATTGCCTGAACGTCGTAAGGAAATGCTACCAAAAATCCTGATTCGTCAAGGGCTGTTGGAAATGTGAATTTATTTTTTTTCATAAAAGAATCCATGCTTTTTTTTGTGTCAGAAATGCAAACTGCCAAAAACTGTATTTTTGAAGATGGCGAAAGACTTTGGTAAAATTGTTGTAATTCTGGAAGTTCTTTTCGGCAAGGACCGCACCAAGTTGCCCAAAAATGTAAAAAAAGATATTTGCCTTTGTAATCAGAAAGTTGAACTTTTTTTCCATCAGAAAGTTCTACTTTAAAATTTGGAGCTTTATCGCCAATTTCTAGTGCAAAGGAAAAAGTTGTAAAACAAATAAACAGAATTGCCAAAAATGTTCTTTTCATAAAAACCTCTTACTTTAGTAAATACTGATTTTATTATATCAAAACTAATGTTATAATCAAATATAATATTTTTTATTAAGAAGGGATAGTTTTGTGAAAAAAAATGTAATTAAAATTTTTTGTTTTTTAGTTCTTTTTTTATTTATTGGTTGTAAGTCTACAAAATTGCAGAAAATTTCATTGATTACCAAAAATGAATTTTCTTGCGTTTACCAAGGAATTGAACACAAAGTGATTGTTGATTTTCCGGAAGTTGTGGAAAATTCGCCTTTGATAATTATGTTGCACGGATACGGAAACAGTGCCAGTAGTTTTAGGTCTACAACTGGTTTTGAAAAGTTGGCAACTTCCCAAGGTTATACAGTTGTTTGGGTGAACGGTTCCAAAAATCCAAAAGTTAGAACGTCTCTTCCTGAATGGAACTCTGGTATTGGTCATAATAATAATGATGACGTTGGATTTTTAGTTTCTGTTGTAGAATATTTTCAAAAAAATTATAACACAAGTAAAGAAAAAGTTTTTGCAATTGGTTTTAGTAATGGCGCTTTTATGACACATAGACTAGCCCTTGAAGCAAATGATGTTTTTGCTGGTGTTGTGAGTGTTGCTGGAAAAATGCCAAAATATGTTTGGGAAAATAAAACTGAAAAATGTAATGTAAATGTTTTTCAAATTACAGGTGAAAAAGATAACGTTGTTCCAAAAAAATTAGATAATTCTGCCGCCAGT
>JAFXDY010000117.1 GCA_017521105.1 Treponema sp. | reverse complement strand
GATATATATTAAAAGAAAGGAAATGCCCAATTCATTTGGTCGTCTCCACGAATTAGTTGCAAAAGCCGCTAAAGTGTGTCGGACTTGGCGGCTTTTATTTTTTACTCTTTATTATTTAAATAAGAGAGCAAACTAAGAATTAGAATAGCTAAATTAATAGCCAACGAAATAATTTCGTAAATCGTCATCTTAGAGCCTCCCTAACTTCTTATTTCTAGCATCGCTAGATTGAGTTTGGGAGACGCCGCCTGAAACTGAGCATTTCCAATTATAATTATAAATAATCACTAGTATTTTGTAAAGGGTTTTTCGTTCGGTGTTGAACAATCTCTAAGAGCTGTGTATTTATGTATCTTTATAAAATCATTCTTTTTTTCTCAATTTTGTGATAAAATATTGAATTAGCAGATTTTATAAAGATTTTACACCGACAAAAACCGCTGTATAAAATTCTTATGCAAGATACGGAGAAATTATGTTATGTGGACGCCCGCATTGGGGCGCATAATTTAAATAAAGGATTTTTTATGAAAAAGAAAAGTTTATTTTTTCTATTACTTTTATTAATTTATAGTATTCCTTTATCATCAGAATCATTAAACTCCATTATCTCTTATTATGAAATTGCAAATGATTATTTTGATAGAAGCCAATATGATAAGGCAATTGAAAATTATAAAAACTTTTGGGAAAAGTATAATTTAAATCAGAGTTTATTTAATGCTTCCTCGACAAAAATTAAAAAAGATAATAATGAAACAGTAAAAGAATCGTATTTTTCTTTATACAATATTGCATGTTGTTACAGTATTCAGAAAGACTATGATAAAGCTGAGTATTTTTTAAAGTATGCGATTCTAGCTGGTTATCCGTATTTGGATCATGTTATAAATGATGATGATATGTCCAATTTATTTAAAGCAAAGAAAGAATTAATTTCAGAAATACAAAAAATATTTAATACAGGAAACATATCAGATTTATTCATAGGGAAAAAAATATATGTAGAAGGCTATGAAGGTATTTGTTTTAGTTTTTTCAAGAAGGATGATGGTAAGTATTGTTTTACAAAATATTCAAATTCTCCTACAGATATTGCAAAACATGAAATTTACGGCGAAGGTGAATTTGATTTTAAGAATTATAAATTGTTCCTTAAATATGATGTAAACAAAGAAATATATCAGTATTATGAAAATAATCTAAAAATAGAAAAAGATTTAAATAAAAAAACTGAAACAATCAATTGGTACAAAATTGGAACTGAAATGTCTGTTTCAGATTATTATATAAAAGAAGATTGGAAGGGATTTTACAAAAAAGATAATAATGAAATCTTGATTCCAATTTTGTAATAAACATCACATAACAAAGGTTCGTAGCCGACAGCGGAACAATTAATTGTTCCGAGCCATTATTTCGATGAGCCTAAAAAATGCTGTCGCATTTTTCTTAACGGCTCTTCGATTGTAGGCAGGGTCAAGCCCGCTGCGGTACAACCAGTTGTTATGCTCACACCCCACTGAGGTGCTTTAGGAAATAAAAAAATAATGAAGATTATATTTTTTTCGATTATAGGTATTTTTATTATTTGCACTGCTCTCGTAATATATAAATTGATTTCAAGAGAACTCAAAAAAAATTCTGAAATTCAAAAAAAGATAATAAATGAATGTAAATCCGAAGAAGAAAGAAATATCGCATTAAATAAAATAAAAAGAAAAAATATAAAAAAGGGAATTATTATTGCGTTAGCTTTTTATTTAGGTTTCCCTATAATTTGTTTTCCCTGTTTATTAGTAATAAGAAATCTTTCTGTTTCTAATATAAAGCCAATCGGTTCTTATGAATTATTCAAACAAAATGGTACAACTTATTATGGAAAACATGACTATTCAATATTCTGTAAAAATAATGGATTTCCTGCATTTTCAACTTACAAAATCTTTGACAAAAGAAATAAGACTGTTTTTAAAACAAAGTCTTATGAAGAATTTCTAAATAAACTCGAAGAAATGTTTATGACCTCTAATATAAAAAAAATTAATTTTTATGGAACTTGTCTATCAGATCCAGGATATAAATCGTTAGGATATGCAATAAATAACTCTACCTTAATTGAATCTCATGAAATAGAAGAACTTCAAAATGGTCAATTAATTCATATAAGAACAATAAATGGGATATTGATAAACATAGAATATTTATGGGATGATATGATTTGTACTTGTAAAGGAACTTGAAAATAATAGTTCTACACGAAGTAGATTTTCATAGAATAAATAACAGCCTAACAAATGTTCGTAGCCGACAGCGAGTCAAGGGCTTGAAGGTCGTGCCCCTTGACCGGACGTATTCCAGTTTTACAATTTTAGTAAAACTGGAACAAAGGTGAGTCAAGGGCCTGAACGAAGTGTCCCTTGACCACCTGTATTGGAAATAATTGCCTTTTTAGTCTAAATATGGTATAATAAAAAGACTGGAGGTAAATATGATAACAAATGTCCAAGAATGCATAAAACCTATTTCGTATATTAAAACAAATGCGGCCGATATGATGAATTTTGTTAATGACAGGAAAGAACCCATTGTCATAACGCAAAATGGAGAATCTCGAGCTGTACTAATAGATGTGGAATCCTATCAAGAAATGAAAAATGCTTTCAATTTATTAAAGATTATTCAATTTTCTGAAAGGGATGTTAAAAACGGAAAGTACAAACCTGTCTCCGAAGTCTTTTCAAATTTAAGAAGGAAATATAACTGTGGAGAAGGAAATTAACGAAGTTATAGTATCTCAATTTGCTGAAGACGATTTGAATGAAATAGTCGAATATTATTTTTTACTGTCACAAAATTATGTTGAAAAAATAATCTCAGAATTTGAAGAAAATATAATGTCTTTAAAGAAACATCCTAGAAGTGGCAGAGTTGTGCCTGAATTAGAAAAGCAGGGGATTTTACAGTATAGAGAACTTATTCAAGGTTATTACCGAATCGTTTATGAAATTTCTGAAGATAAAGTAATTGTTTATACAATAATTGATGGACGAAGAAATTTTGAAGATATAATAATCTCAAAATTGTCTCGCTATTATGGAAACTAAACCTAACATGGTTTTCAAAACCGTTTTTACGGTTTAAAACGCTAGTTATGCTTCTTCGATTTTTGGGTGGTTCAAATCCTAATTTTTCCTAAATTTGTTAATCTATTTAAAAATAAAAAAAGGTTTCCACTTTCGTGAAAACCTTTTAATCTATCGGGCAGACAGGATTTGGCGCGACGTCAAAAAACGTCCTGTTTTTTTCCTCTGCGCCGCCGTCGCTCGCTGTCGCAGGCATCCTTGCCTGCTTTTCCAAAAATTGCTTCATTAATTCGCAATTTTTGGCGCTCACTTTGGTTCAAATCCTGTCTAAATCTATTCTACATTTTCAATTTTATTTTAAACAAAAAAAAGACCTTCTCAAAAGAGAAGGTCTTTTGTATCGGGCAGACAGGATTTGGCGCGACGTCAAAAAACGTCCTGTTTTTTTCCTCTGCGCCGCCGTCGCTCGCTATCGCAGGCATCCTTGCCTGCTTTTCCAAAAATTGCTGCGCACTGCTCGCAATTTTTGGCGCTCACTTTGGTTCAAATCCTGTCTAAATCTATTCTACATCTTAAGTTTATTTTAAACAAAAAAAAGACCTTCTCAAAAGAGAAGGTCTCGTATCTATCGGGCAGACAGGATTTGAACCTGCGACATCCTGGTCCCAAACCAGACGCGCTACCAGCTGCGCTACTGCCCGTGATGTGATATTTAATATATAGTAAATTAAAAAATTAATCAATAGTTTTTTACTAATTTTTAATTTTTTTTTGATTTTTTTTTGTTGAGATATTTTGCACAAAAATTCAATTTTATACTGTATTTGTATTTACTTATAATCTGTATTGTGATATACTATATGTATGATTACAGGTTTTCCGTCGCCAGCACAAGGCTATGAAGATAAAATATTAGATTTAAATACTCTGCTTGTAAAACATCCTGCTGCTACAGTTTTTATGAAAATTGACTCAGAGGCATATTCAAAAATTGGCATTTATAAAGGAGATTTATTAACAATTGACAGAGCTATTACAGTTGGAAAAGGTTGCTATGATGTTTATGAAAAAGATGGTGAATTTCGATTAGGTCGTGTTTGCGACTTAAAGTCGGAAGTTGTAATTTGTGGTGTAATTACGCATGTAATTCATACAGTAAAAAATTCTATGTAGTTATGATTTTTCACGTTGATGCAAACAGTTTTTATGCCTCTTGCGAACAAATCTACAGACCAGATTTACGAAACAAACCTGTAATTGTTCTTTCTAACAATGATGGCATTTTAATTGCTGTAAATAAAGAAGCAAAACAACTTGGTTTAAAAAGGGGAGAACCATTTTATAAAGTAAATGCATTTTGTGAAAAAAATAATGTTGCTGTGTTTTCCAGTAATTACACTCTTTACGCTGATATTTCCAGACGACTCAATCAAATCTACATGGAATATGCTCCATCTGTAGAAGAATATTCAATTGACGAATCATTTCTTTTTTTTAATGATTTTAATTTTTCAGATTCAGATTACATTTCAATTGGTTTTCAATTAAAAGAGCGAATCTTAAAAGAAATTGGTGTTGCTGTTTGCGTTGGAATTGCCCCAACAAAAACTCTGGCAAAATTGTACAATAAACTTGCAAAAGAGCATAACGGCGTGTTTATGTATAATCAAACAGAAATTGATTCAATTTTAAAAACTCTTGATTGCAACTTTATTTGGGGAATTGGTTCACAAAATACAAAAAAATTAAATCGTATTGGAATAAAAACTGCGTTAGATTTAAAAAATATGCCACCAAATATAGCAAAAAAACTTTTAACAATTCAAGGTTATGCTACAGTTCAAGAACTAAATGGATTTCCTTGCATAAATCAAATTATTAGAACAAAACACGATTCAATTACATCAAGTAAACAGTTTTCTAAAAAAGTTTTTGATTTTCAAATATTACAAGCGGCTGCTGTTCAATACACCCAAACGGCTGTGGAAAAACTTCGCTTACAAAAATCAGATGCAGGTGCAATTACTGTTTACGTTTCCACCTGCAATTATTATTCTGATGACGAATCTTCAAAATACACAAATTGTGCTTACGTTGAATTTTCTTATCAAACTTCCTATACCCCAGATATTGTAAAATACGCAATGATTGCATTAAAAAAAATATTTAGGCAAGGTTTTGGTTATAGATCTGTAATGATAATTTTAAGCAAACTAACTTCAACAGGACTCCAAAATGAATTATGGCAAGATGGCTTAGATGCAGAAAAAAAACGAAAGTTTATGAATCATATTGATGATTTATCAAAAGAATATGGCAGAAACGTTGTGTCGGTTGCAAGAAGCATTCAAAAAGGTGAGTGGGGAATGTCTAGAACAAGACTTTCCAAATGTTATACAACCAGAATAAGTGATATTCCAGTTGTAAAATAAAGGATGCCTAATAAGTGAAAAATGTCATTGTTATAATTTCAATAATAAATGTCACTGTCGTCCTTGAAGTAATAAATGACACTGTCATCCTCGTGCTTGATACGAGGATCTTTTACGACAATCTCTTGAATATATTTTCAAGTTAGATTCCCTGGTCAAGCCAGAGAATGACAAAGACAAAAATCGTACTTTTTAGACATCCTCTTTTTTTTTATAAACTAAATTCCAGTTCCTTTTTTGTCGTTTATGTCTAATACATAATCAACAAATTCAGAAAGTTTTTTAGTTTCTTGTTGTTTTCCGCTAGAGAATCTGTAGCGAACGCAAACTGAATCTTCTGCTTTTTCTTTTTCTCCAACAACAAGGATATATGGAGTTCTGTGTTCCATACTAATGCCTTTAATTTTTGCTTTCATGTTGTCATCATTTAAGTAAGCATTAGCACGAATTCCTGCAGCTTTTAATGTATCGCAAACTTTTTCTGCATAATCATTAAAATCTGGGCTAACAGGAACAACTGCAGCTTGTTCAAATGCAAGCCAAGCAGGAAGGGCTCCAGCAAAGTTTTCAATCAAAATACCCAAGAATCTTTCCAAAGAACCTAAAGTTGCTCTGTGAAGCATTACTGGGTGATGTTTTTGATTATCTGCACCAATATATTGTGCGTTCAATCTTTCTGCACTTGGAAGTTGGTAGTCAACTTGAATTGTACCACATTGCCAACGACGACCTAAACAGTCAACAAGTTGGAATTCAAGTTTTGGACCATAGAAAGCACCTTCACCAGGCTGAATTTCATATTCCAAACCAGCCGCTTTACAAGCTTCAGCCAAAGCATTTTCAGCTCTGTCCCAATCTTCGTCAGTTCCAACTCTAAGTTCAGGACGTGTACTAAACATAACTTTAATATCTTTGTCAAAACCAAAGTCTTTGTAAATATCCTTTAAGAACGCACAGAATCTTGCAACTTCATCACAAATCTGTTCTTCTGTACAAATAATGTGACCATCATCTTGAACAAATCCACGAACACGCATAATTCCGTGCAAAGTTCCAGAAGGTTCATTACGAGCACAACTACCAAATTCAGCAAAACGATAAGGCAAATCTTTGTAAGAACGTTGTTTTGTATTAAAAATTTCCAAGTGACCTGGACAGTTCATTGGTTTAATAGCAAAAAGACGTTTTTCACTTTCTGTAATAAACATCATCTGCTGATATTTTGCCCAGTGTCCAGATTTTTCCCACAAAGTTCGAGGCATAATTGAAGGAGTATGAACTTCAAAGTAGCCACCTTTTTGTTGTTTTGCACGAATGTAATTTTGCAATGTTGTATACAAAGTCCAACCATTTGCGTGCCAGAAAACCTGCCCTGGATCTTCAGGATCAAGATGGAATAAATCCATTTCAACACCAAGTTTTCTGTGGTCACGTTTTTCTGCTTCTGCAAGCATAGCCAAATAATCTTTTAATTCATTTGGTTTTGCAAAACAATAAGCATAAACACGAGTAAGCATTGGTCTAGAAGAATCGCCACGCCAATAAGCACCAGCAACTTTTGCAATTTTAAAAGCTTGACCATTAATTTCTTTTGTAGTTGCAACATGAGGTCCACGGCACAAATCCATAAAACCATCTTGTTCATAAGTTGTAATTGTTTCGCCTTCTGGCAAATCTTTTATCAATTCAATTTTGTATGGTTCATCAGCAAACAATTTAAGAGCTTCTTCTTTAGAAACTTCTTTGCGCACAAATTCAGCACCAGTTGCCAAAATGCGACGCATTTCTTTTTCTACATCTGCAAAATTAGTTTCGGTGAATTTGGTGTCCTTTGGAAAATCAAAATCATAATAAAATCCATTATCGATAGCAGGACCGATAGCAATTTTTGTTCCTGGGAAAAGCTTTAAAACAGCTTCAGCCATAACGTGAGCACAACTGTGTCTTACAGTTTGTAATTTTTCATCAACAGCCATTTTTTCACCTCTTTAAAAAAAATTTGATAAATTATTATAACGAAAATTTTACACATATTCAATCATTCAAAAAGGGCGTTCCAGCAGCAAAGCTGCTGTCGGGTGTTCCAAAGCTCGGTAGCCCTCGGCCTCCTCAGAGCAAAGCTCTTGCGGTGGCTTGCTTCGCAACTTTTCCATACCCTAACGCAAACTAAAAATAAAAATCCTATTTCCAAAATGCAAAATTTATAATAAATTATAAAGTATGATTAAGAAAGAAATTGAAGACAAAGAGTTAAACGAATTTTTACAAACATTAGAAGAAGACAAACTTCGCATTTTTACAATGGCAGAAGGTCGAGTTCGTGGTGCATTATTCCATGGAACAAGATTTGTAAATCAACTTCGTGCACAACATAATCTTGGCATTTTAGAAACTTACATTTTGGGACAAGCGTCATTATGTGGAGCTCTTACAATTCCAATGATGAAAGATATGGAACATACAGCAATCAAATTCGAAGGAAACGGACCTGCACAAGGATATTCCGTAGAAGCAAGTTCCACAGGTTTTGTAAGAAGTTTTTTATTTAACGAACACATTCAATTAGACAAACCTCTTGAATCTTGGGATCTTAACCCATTTTTAGGGCAAGGAACAATTACATTTTCAAGAATCCACAAAGATGACAAATATCCACAAAGTTCTACAGTTGAAGTTAACAGTGGAAACATTGCTACAGATTTTGCCACATATTTTGCACAATCAGAACAAATCAACACAGCATTTAATTCAAGCATTCAATTTGACAAACAAGGACGGGTAATTGGGGCAGGGGCAATGTATTTGCAAATTATGCCAAAAACAGGTGGAACAGCAAAATTAGGAAGTCAAGTAGATAGTCACGCAGAAGAAACAGAAGAAGATGAAGATTTACTTCGCCGTGTAGAAAATGCATTTAAAGCATGCCCAAGTTTAGGTTTATTATACAGCGAAAAACAAGTAGATTCTGAAGATATAATTATAGGTTTATTCAGAGAATTTTCTCCTACAATTACATTAAAACGCGACATAATTTTTGACTGTAAATGTAACGAAGAATATTACATAAATTATCTACGAACATTACCAAAAGAACAAATTGAAGACATAAAGAAAAATGGTCCAGATCCTTTGGAAATTATTTGTAGAAATTGTGGAAGTATTTATAAAATTCCAGTTGAAAAAATATAATTATTAAGTATATTAATAATTGACAATTAAAAAGTATTCATAGATAATGTTTTTTAAGTATTTGGGGATGTACCGGTTTCGACGGAATTGGGAAGTCTTGTACTGCAAGTAGGAGTGAAGGTTCCTTAAACTGACAAAAAAATAACTGCAAAACGTGAAGAAGAATATTCTGACGAAGAACAGTTCGCAATGGCAGCCTAGTCTGCTTTGCAGGAACTCAATCGGCCCTGTTCCGCGTTGATTGATGTTCTTTTACCTTATCGGGACTTGCCAATCACTGTTTCTGGTCTTTGATTGGGACTCTTTAATCAGAATAGGTCGACGACGCTTGTTATGCTGCTACCGGCGATCAACAATCACCTCGCATAACTAAACTTGTAGATGTACCTGGTTTACTTTTTCGGACGGGGGTTCAATTCCCCCCATCTCCACTATTTTCTTCTTAAAATTAAAATTGAAACATCGTCGTTAATTTTTTCATTTCCAACAAAATCGTGTAAATCTTCAATTAAGGATTCTATTTGAGCATTAATATCTTTTGAAATGTTTTTTGTAAAGGAATCTAATAATCCTTTTTTACCAAAGGCAATTTTGTTTTCATTATTAGCTTCTGTAATTCCGTCTGTAAAGAATAAAATTTCATCTCCAGAAGTAATCTCTAAAGAAAAAGACTCATAAACTGCGGGCAAGCCTGAAATTCCAATTACACCACAACGAGTTTGACTATGATTATCTAAATTATTAATTTCTTTTGTAGAAGCATTGTAGAATAAAGGAAAAGGATGTCCTGCATTAACTAATTCAATGCTATTTTTTTCTAATCTACATAAAATTCCAGTTAAGTAATTTTCAATATTTCCTTTTTCTTTTAAAACCCTATTATTTATGTGGCCAACAATTTCTGAAAGTTTTTTATTTTTACCTTTTTCAAATTCTTGTGTAATAATGTTTTTTACAAGCATTGTTACTAAACCAGAAGCAATTCCGTGTCCTGAAACATCAAAAATTCCCAATCCAGCAAGTTTGTTTTTATTTGTAAAATAAAAATCATAAAGGTCGCCAGAAACACCAGCCAAAGCTTTTGAATACAATGCAATTTCCCAGTCAGAATCTATTGGAACTTCTGCCGAAAAGAAGTTTTTTTGTACATTTGCAGCAAGTAAAATTTCTTTTTCTGTTCTATCTTTTTCGTAATTTAATTTTGTGTTTGTTTCTGCTAATTTTATATTTGTTTGTTTTAGTTCTTGAGTTCTTTCTGCAATTAATTTTTCAAGGTTTTTATTTAAATATTCAAAATCACTTTGGGTTTTTGAAAAATTATGAATTAAAATTGTAAGGAAGCTTAAAATTGTAAGTTGCCAACCAACTACAATAATTAATATTACAAATTTATTTGTAATCAACATGAAGATAATTGAAAATACAATTGATGATAAAACCGGTGTAAATCCAATTAACATAATGCCAACTTTTTTGTTTTTTTCTTTAATGGACTTAAAAATCAATAAAACTGCATAACCAATATGAATTGCAACTAAAGTATAAGTTACGTAAAGAATATCGTAAAAATGCTTTAAGTCGCCTGGAATACATACTAACAGGATAGATAAATAAACATTTATTTTTCTAAAAATTGTTGCTCGTTTTGTGTCTTTGTGTCCCAAAAAGTCGCGAATAAAAGAAACTGCGTAATTAGCAGTTACTATTCCCATAATTCCATTAAAAATCTTTTCAAATATCAAGTAAGAATATTTTCCTTGGAAAACAACTGCATATTCACCTAAACAAACAGTAGCCAAGTAAAAAGCAGAAAAAAAGGTAACTCTAGAAAATGAAAGGTGAGACCTGTCCAAGGGACTAAACATGTATAAGAAAAAATAGATAAAGGAAATTACAACAAGTACTGCAGAAAGTAATAAAAATATATTTGAATTTAAGAAATCGTTTGCGGTTTTATAAACATAAATGTCGTTTTCTGTACCTAAAAAAGGGATTGAAGAAACTGAACCAATTCCGTTTACCCAGAGAGTTATGATAATTTCATTATCTGAATCATAATTTAAAATGTATGGTGAAATTGTATATGCACTTGAAATTTCACCTGATGTAAATTCCTTTGGAGGAAAAAATCCTGATTTACCAACATATTTATCATTAATAAAAACTTTATCGGCTACTTTTGTAACTCCCAAATAACACGTTAATGTTTGATTTTGTAGTTCTTCAGGAATTGTAAAATTGCATTTTAACCAAATATAACCTTTTTTATTTTCAACTTTATTAGCTAATCTAGAAAAATCTCTTATTGAAATATCATAAAATGGTCCAGAAGTGCCTTCTGTTGAATATTGCCAATTTTTATTTAAATACAATCTATTCTCAGTTTCATTTTTACAAGAAATGAATAGTGAAGAGAAAAGTAATAAAAATAAAAATATAAATTTTTTAATCATAATAAACTAAAAAAAAGGAACTGCAAAAAAAGAAAATTCTTCTTTAGCAGCTCCATTTTTTTTGATAGAGTTAATTTTTATTATTCTCCATCTTTATTTGCATTTGGAAATTTCTGTTGGTATTTTTTTAACATAGCAACAGCATTTCTTTTTCCGTTATAAACAAATCCACCATTCCAATATTCCAAAGCTGCAAACAATGCGTTTCCACCGTCTTGGCTATCAGATTCTTTTGTTTTAAAAGAAACGTAATCTGCTAATTTAACAAAGTCATTATTATGTAAACATTCAAGACGTTGTTTGTTGAATTCGTTCCATTTTTCAAGATCTTTAAATCCTTCACCTTCATCTTGAACAATAATGTGTGAGTGTGTTGGACTAAAAGAATACCAAACTGTTACTTTTTTGTTGATGTCACAGTGGTTTCCGTGTTTTACAGCATTTTTGATTACTTCACTAATCTGTTGTTCAAGAAGGTTTAATTCTTTAATTTCAGTTGGAGCTGATTGTACAATCAATAATGTGAAATATCTAATCTGTCTAAAATCAGAAGGAAATTCCTTCTTAAGCATATTTGTTTTGTCGAATAATGGATCATTTTCGTCTGATCTAAGTTCCTTAAATACCTGTTCCACAATAGACCTCCTCGTTTAGGTAACTTTTTTAATTTATTCGTATTTTGTATCTAATTTGTTTTTTTTGTTATTCTTTTACCATTAATAAAGCTTCTTCAATGCTATTTGCAATAGGGAAGTAACCCATTAATTTTGTAAGTTCAATAACTTTCTTTACAGAACCGTGAATGTTTGCAATTGCTAAATTAAGATTCATCTTTTTGATTGTAGAACAGATGTAAATTAAAGCACCAATTCCAGATGAGTCAATGTAGTCAACTTGTTCAAGGTTAATAACAAAGTTTTTTACACTTTTTTCTAGCATTTTCATTACAAGTTCTTTTAATTTGTAAGAATTGTAAAGGTCCATTTCGCCTGTAACATCAATAATGTATACATCACCATTTTTACGTATTTTAAGTTCCATACAGAAGCTCCTTATCCTTATTGAATCTTAATAACCAAAAGACTTTGGTCATCGTATTGTTGTGCAGATCCACAATATTTTCTAAAGTCTTCTTTAACTTTAGCAGAAATATCTTTGGCATTTGCATTACAATTTTTAATTATTGATTTTGATAATTGTTCAGTTGAATATTGTACACCATCTTCATTAAGAGATTCAAGTAATCCGTCTGTACAAGTTGCAATAATATCACCTGAATTTAACTTAATGTTAATGTCTGTGTATACAGTTTCTTTTGAAACACCCATTGGCTCAGTAGGAGATGAAATCTGTTTGAAAGATTTGTCTGCTGCTGTGTAAATGAATACAGGGTTGTTTCCACAAGTAGAAATTTGTGCTTCTTTGTTTACACTGTCGTAATTAATCAAAGCTATACTGGCAAAATGGTCAATTTTTGAAGTGTCCGAACAAATTCCTCTGTTTGCCCAAGATAAAATTGTTGATGCAGACTGTGGAGTGTTTACTGCAAGTCTTAAAATTGCACGAACCATAGTCATAACAACTAATGCATTCATTCCTTTTCCGGCAATATCTGCCATGATGAATGATATTCTATCTTTTCTTGAAACAATTACATCATAATAGTCACCACAAACGTTTTCTGTTTGAACAGAGAAACAACCAATTGATGTTCCTGGAATAATTGGTAATTTTTGTGGTAATAACTGTTTTTGATAACTTGTAGCAATGTCGCCACCTTTGTTCAATTCTGTACTTTCTGCGTAAGACAAGAAACTGTATAAAGGTTTTAATGATGTTGCAATAGCGTCTACTAAAATAACTGCTGTATCAAATTCTTCTTTTGTGAATTTTGCATTATCTGGTTTTCTAGAAAGGGCTACAACACCAATTGCCGCTTCTTGTTGAATAATTGGAACAAAAATATAACTACCACAACGCAAGAAATCTTCAGGGCCATTTTGGAAGATTCTAGGATCTTTTACAGAATCTGCAACCAAAGAAGCTTGTTTTGATGTAAGAACATCACCAAAAACGTTATCGTTGTAGTTAAAAGTTGCAAAACGCAAGTTTGTTTCTACACGAATTGGTTTGTGTGGTAAATCATCTGGTAATTTATATGGTGGAGGAAAAGCTCCTGCCAAAGATTTTACTGCAAGTGTATTGTCATAGTCATCAGCTAACAAAATAACACATCCATCAGCAGAAACTTTTTCCGAAATAAACTTGTTACAGTATTCCATAAAACTTTCCATACTGTTTTCGTTAGAAAAGAATGTGGAAACTTTTGAAATAAGTTCTTTGTTTACATCCAATAATCGCTGGTGTTTTGCTTCAATTTCTGCAATTAACTTTTTGCTAGCAGAATCTTGTTCTAAAGCCATTTGTTGAGTTGATGCTTTTTTTGCTGCAAGTTTTTCTTCACGTTTTTTAGGATTGTCAAAAGTTTTTAAGATTACATAAGGCAATAATAAAACTTCTGAAATGATTATTGTAAATACAATGTTAATATAAGCTTGCGAGATTAATGTGTATCCAGCTCCTATAATAACAACTGCAACTACAACAAAAAAGATGAAACTTGAGTGGGACGTTTTTCTTAATTTCATAATGAGTAAGAACAACAAAAGTAGTAGCCCAATTCCCATTGAAATTAAGAGAGGTACATTAATTAATGAATCAATAGAATTCAAAGTCATCTCCTATGCAAGCACACTTTGGTGCAATATTAATAGAAAACTTAAAAATCTTTGTTTTTTTTAAGTTGTCCTTTTGTTACTTAATCTAAAATTCCTAAAATTAAGCGGTTATCGTTAATCTTAACATTGAAATATTTAGTCGTCAAGTTTTTTTAACTGAGTAAATTTAGTTGAAAACAGTATTTATTGATGAATCGTTTAACGAATCTATGGCTTTTCTTAATACAATTCGTTTAAAAGTGTTAATGAATCTTTTATATAATGGAATTTTGTATTTTTTTGTAAAGTCTTCTACTGCCAAATCTATGGAAATATCATTGTTACCAAATTTACGTATTAAATCGTCCCAGTATCTTACAATCCAAACGTACAAATCGGAGTAGGTTCTTTTTGGAAATTTTTTTAAGATTTTTTTAGTTTTGATTGTAGAAATAATTGGAACATATACTTTTGTAAACCAAGAAGTTACTGCTTCTTCCATAGAAACTTCTTCTGTTTGTTTTAGGTTTAAAAAATATTTATGTGTTAAAATGTGATTATATATTACGTCGTATCTTCCTGGTGTTGAAAAATCTAAACACCAATAGTCTGTAATATCTCCAAAGTTTGTTTCGGCATAGAAAGAACGTTTTTCGTAATTAATAATTTGTTTGATTATGTCTGCCATATTATCTGGTTTTTTTAATTTAATTTCACTTTGTAATGAAACAACTTCTGCATCAATAAATTCTGTTCCTCTTGCTTTTGCTACAGAAACTCTGTGATTTCCATCTCTTACAAAATAAAGACCATCAATTTCGTAAACTTTAATTGGTGGGAGTGTAATTGATTTTATTGCTGCTTCATCTACATGTTCCCATCTGTTTCTTAAATGCGAACTTTTTGGGAAAAAGTTATTATCAAAGTCTTTATATCGTCCTTCGCTACCTACAATTTTTTCAATAGGAATAACTTTCATTCCAATGTAAGTTTCGTTTGTTGGGTGAATAAGTTGTTTTACATCGTTTAAAGAAATTAAAGATGCTTCTTCTGGCGAAAGAAGATGTTGAATTTCATTAAAAAAAGCTTTGTTTCTAGCTTTTGCAAAATCTTCTTCGGTTTGGGCTTGTTCAAAATTCATTATAAACTCCGTTTTTTTTTAATTATTATTTTTAATTGGTAATTCTATTATGCAATGAGCGTAGGCATTTACAACTGTTGTATTATCATATAATCCAATTCGTTCTTCACGTAAATCATAAAGATGAATGTGTCCGTGAACCATGTAAGTTGGTTCAAATTTTTTTATGAACCAATTAAAACAAGGAAAACCAACATGACAAGGGTCTTCTTTATCGTGAATATGCCGTGGCGTTGCATGTGTTAAAAATATGTCTAAATATCTTCCATATTTTAATTTATTAATCAATAGCTTTGGTACAAGTTTTAACAATTTTATTTTCATTTGGAAGTCTGTAAATTGATTTAAGCCATTATTGTATTTATTTGAACCTGATGCACCGGCAATTAATAACGGTGTTTTTTTTCCTGTTTTTGGATCTGTAAAATATAGTTGATGATTTACTTCTGATTTGAAACCAAGATAGTTTGCCCCGTGACCATGACTAATTTCCCCGTATTGATAATTTATTCTTTGTGATTCAAATTTTGCAGATTTGTGATAATAATGATATTCTTTTAAGTTGTGATTTCCAAAGATAAAATATGTTGGTTTGTTAAACACTGTAACAATAAAGTCTATATAATCCATTGGTAAATCTCCAGCACATAGAATTAAATCTATATCTGGAAATACTTCTTTTACCCTTGGATTATAAATTAACGGGTCAACAAAATCAGATACACAAAGAATTTTCATTATTCACCAGCTTTTGAAAGAATGGCTTCTAGTTTTTGTTTTTCTGCTAATTCCACAGGACGGTTTTCTGCAAATCTTTTTGCTGAATTTGAAAAACCTGAACTTGAAAATAAAAATCCTTTTACACTTCCTAAAGATTTCATTTCATCAAGTGATTGTCTTACTTCGGCATCGTCAATTGGCTCTGGTTCTCTGTAAAAACGAATGAAGAATAATTGTTTTTTTACAGCCATCCAAGCTTCGTCTCTTTTGTCTACACCAGTAAGTTGGCAGCCCCATTTTTTTAAGTCACAATTCATAATTTGTAATTTGTAATTTTTTTCGATTGCGTTTTTACAAATTAAAATAAATTCTTCATTGCTGCATGTTAAATAATCTTTTAGGTAGTCATTTGATTGAAGAGCTTTGTATTCAGATAATTTTGATGTAACATCTCTAAAAGCTTTGTTTTGCTTGTAGATCATTTCCCATTGTTCTATTGCTTTATCAATTTTTCTTGTTTTTTCGTAGCATGTTGCTAAAAAGTATCTGGCATATAATGTTTCTGGTTTTTCATTTTCTTTGTCTAACTCAATTGCACGTTGAAAGTCTAATGCTGCGTTATCAAGTCTGTTTGCCATCATATAACAAGAACCGTGTTCAATAATTGATTTTTGTTTTACCTCTGGATCTCTTTGTGCTTTTTCAAAAGCTTTGATAGCTCCTTGTAAATCTTTAGCATCTTTTAAGATTTTTCCAAGATAATAATACGCAGAGTAATTTTCTGGATTTAATCGGAGTGAAATATCAATTTCTTTTTTTGCTTCGCTATATTGTTTAGTTCTATACATCATAAGTCCAATTTCTGCGTGGGCTTTTGCATGTTTTTTGTCT
This sequence comes from Treponema sp., assembly GCA_017521105.1. GTDB lineage: Bacteria > Spirochaetota > Spirochaetia > Treponematales > Treponemataceae > Treponema_D. The sequence continues at coordinate 7,461 of JAFXDY010000117.1, read as the reverse complement.
AAGAATGCTGTTTTTTGCATAAATCCTAAGGCAATGTCATATCTGTTTTGTTGTTCATAAATTTGTCCACAGTTAAAATAATTTTCTGCGTTATTTGGTTGAAGTTTTGTTAATAAAAGATAATGTTTTAATGCTTCATTTGTTTGGTTGTATTTTAAAAGAAGAGATGCATATTCTTGTCTAAATTCAATTTCGTTAATTTCTTTTCCAAAAAGAGCATTTTCATTTACTATTTTGTATTCAATTATTGCTAATTCAAGTTTGTTTTCTTTTATGTATGCTTTTCCAAGATAGTAATGAGCAATGAAATTTTTTGAATCTTTTGCAATGATTTGTTTTGCAACTTTTGTTGCTTGTTGTGTTTTACCTTGTTTTATTAATTTTGGCAAAACGTCAACTTTTTTTGGAATGAGGGTATTTTTTACAATAAAAATAATCAATGAAACAATGAGTACACCTAAAACACAAATTATTAGTATTGGAACTATATCCATAAAAATCCTCTAAAATAAAAATGAAGTAGAAAAATATTTTAACCGATATAATAGAGTATATTGAATTTGTGTATTCTGTCAAATAACAATTTAAAAAATGTATCAAAATGCATTGTTTAGATGTTATATAAATGGTACAAGGTAGGATTGTTTTAATGAAATTAAAATTATTTATCTTATTTGTTTTTTCAAATTGTATTCTTTTTGCTCAAAACTTAAATCCTTCAAAAGGTGAATCGTTGTTTATGGATAATAAACCTGAACAAGCAGTTTTGTTTTTAGAAGAAGAAGTTAAAGTTCCAAGTGCTTCGCCAAAATTGTATAATTATTTAGGATTGGCTTATTATCAACTTGGGCAATATGAAAAATCTATTGAAGCTTTTGCAAGGGGATTAAAAACATCTGGTACAAATAAGAAATTATTATCATATAATCAAGGAAACTCTTATTTTGCAATAAAAGATTATAAAAATGCAATAAATTCTTATTCACTTTCAATTACAGCAGATGGTACTTATGCTGATGCAATTTTAAATAGAGCAAATGCGTATACAATGAATCAAGATTATGAACTTGCAATTGCAGATTATGAACGATTTTTAATTTTGCGTCCAAATGATGTTCAAAAACAGGCTATTTTAGATTTAATTGCGGCTTTGCAACGGGAATTAGTTCGTCTTGAACAGGAAAGAATTTTTGCAGAAGCTGAAGCAAAACGAATCGCGGAAGAAGAAGCTAGAATTGCTGCCGAATTAGAACGCCAACGTCTTGAAGAGGAACGTCTTGCTGAAGAACGCCGCAAAGAAGAAGAAAGATTAGCAGAAGAACGTAGAAAAGAGGAAGAGCGTTTAGCGGAGGAAAGAAGAAAAGAAGAAGAACGTCTTGCCGAAGAAAAACGACTTGCAGAAGAAGCGAGATTGGCCGAAGAAGCAAGACTAGCCGAAGAAAAACGTTTAGCAGAAGAAAAGAAAAGGGCAGAAGAAGCTGAAAGAAGACGAAAACTTCTTGAAGATGTTGCCAATTCATTACATAATACAGATTCTACAAGTTTATCTTCCGGGGCTGAAGATTTAATTGATTATGAACAAGAATCTGAATTAGACTAAAAACAAATTGGAGTTGCTATGAATTTTCCAAAATTGACTAAAAAACAAAAAATTGCAATTGCCGCTGGTGTTGGAATTATTATTTTAATTATTGTTTCTGTTGTTTGTGTGCGTAGTTGTGGAAGTGGAAACTCAAATTCTAACGTTATAAATTTGGCTAAAACTTATGCAGATAAGGGTGAATATGATAGAGCGTTAAGTTTGCTAGATACAATTTTATTAAAAGATGCTGATAATCTAGAAGTTCTTGCTTTACTTGACGAAATTATTCAGTTGAAAAAAGATGCTGAGGCAGGGAAAGGAACTTCTAGTAATGTTACTGTAGATATTGATACAGATGGAATTACAAATGCAATGCAAGATTCAATTTCTTCTATGAAAGATGCTTTGGCGGAATCTAATAAACAAGCTGAAGAAAATAGACTTTCTATGGAACGTTTAATGAAGCTTCAAGAAGACCAAAAGCGTGCAGACGAAAAACGTCGGGTTCAAGAAGCTGAAGAGGCTAAACTTAAAAAGCAACAAGATGAAGAAAGAAAGGCAAAAGAAGCAAAAGCTGCAGAAGAAAAAAGAATTGCAGAAGAAAAACGTAAGGCAAAAGAAGCTGAAATTGCAAAGAAAAATGCTGAATTAAAGAAAAAAATTGATGCTGTTAATGAACAGCTACGTTTAGGTAAGACCGCATTGGCAACTGGTGATGTTGCAACAGCGATTGAACATTTTAAAAAAGCAAATTCAATGTTGCCAATTGATAAAAATGATCCTTCTTATGATGCGGCAATTAGATCTGATATTGCTCAGTCTCTTTATGAAGCCTATGAAAAATCTAGTTCTAAAACTGAAAAAGACAAATTATTTACAGAAGCTGTTGCAATGGCAAATAAAGCTTTAGAAGGTAATCCTAATGATGCAAATGCCCATTATATTTTGGCTCAAGATGCATTAAAAAAGAATGATTTAAACAAAGCTCTTACTGAATTAACTAAAGCAATTCAAAGTAATCCAAATAGTTATTTGTATTATTACGAATTAGGAAAAATTCAATATAGACAAAAAAAATATTCTGAGGCAGTTCGTTCTTTTACAACTTCTTGCGATTTAAATGGTTCATTTGAACCAAGCAGATACAATTTGGGTGTAACTCAATTGAAATTAGGTAATGATAATGCTGCTTTATCTGCGTTCAGAAAAGCAATTGATATTAATCCAAGATACGAAAAAGCATATTTAGAAGAAGCAAGAATTTTAACAAAACGAAAAGATTATAACGGGGCCATTAATTCTTACGAAAGTGTTTTGGTAATTGATAATACAAATGTTTCTGCAACAATGGAACTTGGAAATGTTTACTACCAAGCGGGAAAACTTTCAAAAGCAGAAGAAAAATTCAGAAAAGCAATTTCTATGTTAGAACCTTGTTCAGATTTAACATTAACAAAGTTTAATCTTTCTACAGTTTTGTTTGATCAAAATAAATTTAGTGAAGCAGAAAAATTTGCAAGAGAAGCATATCAAGAAAAAGATTTTGTAAAAAATGACAAAACAAAGGCAAATATCATTTATAACTACGCTTTAATTCTTGATGTTTCAAAAAAAGTTGATGAAGCAATTCCGTTTTATATGGAAGTTTTAAAACTTAATCCAAAACATATTAAGACAAAAATCAACCTTGGTGTAATGTATATGAATTTAACACCTCCAGATTTAGATACTGCTTTAGCTTTGTTTTTACAAGTTTATAATGATGACAAAAACAACTTTGAAGCAAATAATAATTTGGGTAATGTTTATTTGCTTAAGGAAGATTATTTAAATTCAATTTTGTATTATCAAAATGCATTAAAATCAGATTCAAAAAGCTTAGAAGCAAGAAGTAATCTTTCTAGAGCTTATGCAAAAAATGGAGATTATGAAAAAGCAAAAGAAAGTTATACAGAATTGCTTAGGATGAATCAAAAAGATTGGGATGCTTACATAGAACTTGCAAAAGTTTGTATTCAATTAAATCAAAACAACCTTGCAGAAGGATATTTGCTTACTGTAAAAGAAAAAAATCCAACGTTCAAGGCTGCCGAAATTGATTCATTGTTGGAGTCGATTAAGTAGATTTTTCTGATGATTTTTGAAAGTCCCCTGTCGATTTTTGCGGCAGGGGATTTTTTTACGTCCTTTTTACAAGTTCAAACAATTTTTCGCGGCTAAAGACTGTGTAAATTGGGCGGCCGTGAGGGCAGTGTGGATCTTCTAAAGTGAAGGCTTGTTTTACAAGTTTTTCGGCGGTAATGTCGTCCAAAACGTAGCCATCTTTTACTGCGGCTTTGCAGGCTGTCATTGCGGCAATTGCTCTAATAATTTGTTCTGGTTCAACTTGTTTTACAAACAAAAGCGTTTTTAGGTCGTATTCAGTTCCTGTCCAGCGGTCTGGAGTTGTAGAAATTTCCCAGTTCCCTTCCGAAACTTGATTTATTTCAAAACCAATATTGCAAAGTCGATCTTTTAATTTTAAAAGTTGATTATCTTGAGATTTTGATTCTGTTTTAATTTTGTATGGAATTAATAATTGCTGTCTTGGTGCGTCGCCTTGAGAAGAAATAATTCTGTCGAATAAAATTCTTTCGTGGGCTGCGTGTTGGTCAATTACAAAAAGGCAATCATCTTTTTGAGCAAGTAAAAATGTTCCAAGACAAGAACCTAAAAATTTTATATTTGAATCGCAATTTTGATTATTTTGATTGTTTTGATTTTCTATGGATTCTGTTTTTTCGTGCACGGAGGTAGAAAAATCATTTTGAGAAAAATTTGTAAGATTTGTGGCCTTTGAAACATTTTCCATTGAATTAAAATTAAAACGTGTTTCAAATGATTTTGCTTCAGATTGATTTGCACCGGAAGTTGTATTTTTTATTCCCAAATATTGGCTTCTAAAATACGTCCGGTCAAGGCACGCTTTGCTCAAGGCCTTGACTCGGCCGTTTTTAGGATTTGTATTAAACCCTAAATCAGAAAATGTGTGGGAAGATTCAACTGGCGTTTTATAAGAAATGTGTTTTTTATAATTTTCAGAAGTTTCTTCTATTTTTTCTTCTGTTTGATTATTTGTTTGATTTGCAACATTGCTCAAAGAGTTAAAATCATAATTTGCGTTATTTGAAAATGTTTTTGCGTCAGAAATTGAATCATTTTCAATTTTATTTTTATTTAATTCAAATAAAAAGTTTTGATTAATTTCGTCTGCTTGAAGATTTGATTCAAAATTTTCTCTTGTGTATTGCTTAAAAAATGCTTTTAAAGTTGAACTTAAACCGTGATGAACCGAAGAAATATCATAAAATCTTGCTTCACGTTTTGCCGGATGAATATTAAAATCAATTAAATCTGGACGAATATTTATAAAAACAGCAGCCACAGGATATGTTCCGTTTGGGAAAAATCCTTGACCTCCATATTCAACTGCTTGAACTAAAGCGTATTCTTGAATGCGTCTTCCATTTGTGTAAATAAAAATCTCTTTTTTGTTAGTTCTAGAAACTGCAGGTTCCCCAATTACAACAGAAAAACTCCAATCTCCATCAATGCTAGAATTTTCCAATTGATAAAAAAGTTCAGAAGGTTCTTTGTAAGAACAAGCCATGCAAAATCTATCTTTTAAAGATTGATTTTCTGGCAAATCTAATTTTGTTTCTCCGTCTTGAATAAATTTAAATGCAATGTCAGGGCGGGCAAGTGCTTTTTCAACAAATGTGTTTTTGCACATTAAAGCTTCTGTTCCTGCACGTTTTAAAAACTGACGGCGAGCAGGGAAGTTTTCAAATAATCCTTCAGATTGCACAATTGTTCCTTCTGTTTGTGGAACTTCTTCAATAATATGATCTTCTGTAACGCTTGCACGCATTTTAAATCCGCCGCTAATTATGCTAAGTCGGGCAACAGCGGCAATTGAAGCCAAAGCTTCACCACGGAATCCTAAAGTTGTTAGATTCATTAAATCAATTTCTGTAGAAATTTTGCTTGTGGCATGTGGGCGGGCACAATTTTGCAAATCTTCTTTTGTCATGCCGCAACCGTTGTCAATAATTCTAATTTTTTCTATTCCACCGCCAGAAATTTCAACAATAATTTTTGTAGCACCAGAGTCAATGGCGTTATCCATTAATTCCCGGACAATGGCGTTTGGGCGGTCAATAACTTCACCGGCAGCAATTTTACGAGCAACTTCTACATTTAACGTTCTAACAGGATTTTCTAAACTCATTTTCTTGTTCCATTTAATTCAGAATCATCAGAAAATAAATCCATTTGTGGAGGATTATCTTTTTCCATTGGAACTGGTTCTGTCATTAAAATTTGGATTTTTCCTTCAATTTGGTCCAGTTGTTTTTCCATTCCTTTGGCAAGACTAATTCCTTGTTCAAAATCTTTAAGAGCGTCTTCCAAAGCAATGTCTGGACGTTTAATATCAATTGTCAATTCTTCTAATTTTTTTAAATTTTCTTCAAATGTGTTCATATTTATTCCTTATTTGTTTTTGTGTCAAACTGTATTAATTTTTACTTTTCAACTCCAGTTGTTTTTGCAAATATTTTTCCACTTGCAGGACGAATAATCAAGTTATCATTCACTTTCATGGAAGCAGAATCACGAATAACAGTTCCGTTTTCATCTGTTACCATTGAATAACCACGTTCCAAAATTGTTTGGGGACTTGCGTTTTCTAAAACTGTTTTGCTAGTTTCAATTTTTTGACGCAAATCAGAAATCTTTTTTTTCATATTTTCAACAAGATTTTCTTTTGCAGTTGCATATCTGTTTAGCAACGGTTGTTGAATATTTCTAAAACGAACTTCAAGATTTTCTGGATTAAAAGATTTTATCATCAATCTTGTGTTTTCAACCCGTTGTTTAATTGCTGTATACATTGAATCTTTGTAGTAGGTTAGTTGTTGTTGAATATCCCCCAAAAGTGGAACCGCCATCTCTGCGGCTGCGGATGGTGTTGGAGCACGTCTGTCTGCTGCAAAATCGCTAATTGCCCAGTCAATTTCGTGACCAACTGCCGAAATTGTTGGAATTTTTGAATTTGCAATTGCCCGAACAACAGATTCTTCGCTAAAAGGCAATAAATCTTCCAAAGAACCACCGCCACGGCCAATAATCAAAACATCACAAAGTTCATAAAAATTGGCAAGTTCAATCATTTTTACAATTGTTTCTGCCGCTCCATCTCCCTGAACAATTGCTGGCAAAATATTTATATTAATTGTAGGATTTCTTCGTTTTGAAACGTTTAAAATATCACGAATTGCCGCCCCTGTAGGACTTGTTACAACACCAATTGTTTTTGGAAACATTGGCAAATTCTTTTTTCTGTTTGAATCAAAAAGTCCTTCTGCCGCCAATTTCTTTTTACGTTCTTCAAGCATTTGCAAAATGTTTCCCTGTCCTGCAAGTTCCATTGAAGTAACAATAATTTGATAATTTCCCTGTGGGGCATAAACAGAAAGACTTCCTTTACAACGCACTTTGTTTCCGTCTTTTGGACTAAAAGAAAGTTTGCTGGCTGCGCCTCTAAAAATAACTGCTTTAATTTGGGAATCTGAATCTTTAAGAGTAAAATAAATGTGTCCAGCAGCACTTGGCCGCCAGTTAGAAATTTCCCCTTCCAAAGTAATATTATTAAAAGATGCCTCTAAAATCTCTTTAATAAGACTTGTAATTTGAGAAACTGTAAAAATTGTATCTGATGCAAATAAATTGTTCATTTTCCCACCAAAAATAAATAATTTGGGCAACTTTTTGTCTGTAAAACAGACAAAAAACGGGCTATTCGTGTTTCCGCTGTCGCTCCATTGCGAAACAAGTTC
>JAFXDY010000116.1 GCA_017521105.1 Treponema sp. | reverse complement strand
GAAGAAAAATATAATGTTCAAAATAACAAGTTTTCGGTTGAAATTACCGTAAAAATTGTTAATATTAATACTGATAAAAACAATCCAATTTTAAAACAATGCAAAAAATTGGAAGAATATTCTTTATTAATTGACTACATCAGAGAAAGCAAAAAAGAAAATCCCAAAGCACCGTTAGAACAAGCAATTAATAAAGCATTACAAAATGGTGTTTTAAGCGAATACTTGAAACGCAAATCCACGGAGATAAAAAATATGTTAATTGCCGAATACAGTTATGAAACAGACATAAAAGTTCAACGCAGAGAAGCCTACAGGGAAGGCCTTGCAGAAGGAATAGAACAAGGAATAGAACAAGGAATAGAGCAAGGAATACAACAGGGAATAGAACAAGGAATAGAGCAAGGAATAGAGCAAGGGATTGAACAAGGTGCAGAACAAAAAGCTATTGAAACTGCTAAAAATATGATACATAAAAATATTCCACTTGAAACAATCGCAGAATGTACAGCTTTACCTTTAGAAAAGGTGCAGGAACTTGCAGTTTCCAATTAACAATCGGGCGCCAGCGCCCTTACACAGGAGATTAAAAATATGTTAATTGCAGAATACAGTTACGAAACAGACATAAAAGTTCAACGCAGAGAAGCTTACAGGGAAGGCCTTGCAGAAGGAATAGAACAAGGAATAGAGCAAGGAATAGAGCAAGGGATTGAACAAGGTGCAGAACAAAAAGCTATTGAAACTGCTAAAAAGTTATTAAAAGAAGGGCTTCCTGTAGAACAAATTGCTAGATGTACTGAGTTGCCGTTAGAAAAGGTGCAGGAACTAAAACAAAATAATTGAAAGTTGTTTTAAAAGAGTATTAAATCAAAGTGGTTATCTAAAAGCATCAATAATAAAGATTACTTATAATATTCTGGAAATTTAATAAAAACCAATACTCTTCCATTTTTGTGGTAATTTTGTTATAGTAAAAATATGAGTGAAAATAAAATGTGTCCTTGTGGTTCGGGAAAAGCTTATTCTGAATGTTGTGAACCAATTATTAAAGGTAAGGTAAAAGCACCTAACGCAGAATCTGTTATGCGTGCTCGTTATTCGTCTTATGTAAAACAAGAAATTGATTACATTATTAATTCTTGTAGTGAAGGTGACGGAATTGCTGAAATTGACCGTCAGGCTACTGAAGATTGGAGTAAAGAAGCTCAATGGAATGGTTTAAAAATCTTGCGCACAGAAAAGGGCGAAAAAGATGATGAACAAATTGTAGAATTCCAAGCAGACTACACTCTTCACAATATGCATGATCTTCATCACGAAATTTCTTTATTTAAACAGATTGATGGTGAATGGAAATATGTTGCTGGTAATGTAATTCCTACAACTGTTACTCGTGTTGGTGAAAAAGTTGGAAGAAATGATCCTTGTCCTTGTGGCAGTGGAAAAAAATACAAAAAATGTTGTGGTAAATAGGAAAAGCTTTTTACTATGAAGGTGGTTGTTACTGGCTTTCACGCAATTGAAGAAAGCGTAAATGCAATTGAAAAATCAAAAAAAAATCCTCAGAAGGTGCAACTTTTTTATAGTAAGGTTGGGTCAAGGGTTAAAAAGATTTTAACAACCGCCAAAAACGCCGGGGTGAATGCTGTTCAGGTTGAAAATTCTAAACTTGATGAAATGGTTGGCAGTTTACCTGCGGCTTTGCAAGATCATCGTGGAATTGTTTTGCAAAAAGAAGTGGATTCTAAGGAAAATAGTTCTGCAAATTATGTGGAATTTGATTCTTGGTTGAAGCAAATTTGTAATAAAGAAGATGGTGATATTGAAAAAAAATCTTGTACAGTTGTAATTTTGGACAGAATTACGGATCCTCACAATGTTGGAGCAATTATTCGTAGTTGTGATCAGTTTGGGGTTTCGTTGGTTGTTATTCCAGAACATAAAAGTGCTAACAACATAGAAGAAAATGATGTTATTGCCAGAAGTAGTGCAGGTGCTTCTGCGTGGGTTCCTGTGGCAATTGTGAATAATTTGGTGAGAGTTGTAGAAAAATTAAAAGAAGCTGGTTTTTGGGTTTACGGTGCAGATGCTGGTGGGCAAACTTGTGGCAAAATTGAATTTGCTTCAAAAACAGTTTTGATTATGGGTAGCGAAGGTCAAGGAATTTCGCAACTTTTAGAAAAACAATGTGATTCTATTGTTTCTATTCCAACATGTGGAAAAATTGATAGTTTAAATGTTTCTGTGGCAACAGGTGTTTTGTTGTACGAAATTTTTAGACGTAAAAATATATAAATTGTTCTGATGAGGTGAGATTATGTCAAGAAGAGAAGATGAAATTGCTTCAAAAGCAGTAAGAAGATCTACTTTAATTTCTTTAAAACAAAAAAAGAAATTAAGATTAACTCAGTTGAAGGATGATTATGAAAAAGCTGTTCAAGAAGTGAACATTCAGTATGCAAAAGATCCTGAAAGATTAAAAGCTAAATATGCTGCTTCAAATTATGCTAAATCGGAACGTGCTAAGAAAAAGGCTGAACAAAAAATCTTAAAAGAAAAACAACTTTTTGAATTAAATAGCAAATTAAGAAAATATACTCTTGGAGAAGAAATTTTAAGTGCTATTGTACAGGGAATTGGTTTTGGACTTTTTATAGCTGCTACTGCAATTTTGGAATCTATTGCTATTGGAAAAGCAAAAACTTATGTTTCTTTAACAACTACAATGTACGCTTTGTTTGGAAGCTCAATGATTTTGATGTATTTATTTTCGGTTTTGCATCACGCATTAACAAACAGCGGTGCAAAGGAAGTTTTTAAAAGACTTTCTCATGCGGCTTCCTTTTTAATTATTGGATTTGGTTATACTGTTTATACTGTTACAAAGTTGCAAGATGTAACTGGTTGGGTTCTTTTTGGAATTGTTTGGGCTTTGGTAATTGTTGGTGCTACAATTTATGCTGTATTTGGTACAAAGTATGAAAAATTGAATATTGTTTTTTACTTTGTAGCAGGCTGGTCTGGGCTTTTTGTTTGTAAAACTTTGTACGAAGTTCTTTCTGCGCAAAGTTTTAGAATGTTGATTTTGTCTAGTGTATTCTATTTGATTGGTTTGATTTTTTATTCTTTAAGAAAAGTAAAATATATGCATGTGATTGGAAACATTTTTATGTTAGGCGGAAGTGTGTATATGTTCTTTTCGTTGTTCTTTATTAATTAGATTTTCAAAATTTTTTAAAAAAAAAGGGGGCTGTCTTTTGTGAAGTTTTAAACAACTTCCAAGACAGTCTTTTTTTTTAAGGATGAAAATTTTATTTTATGGAACTGATTTTATAAATTTGTCAAAAATGAAAAATGCATTTACAATATAGAGTGGCTTATTTTAAATTGGAGAAGAAGATGAAAAAATTTATTAATTATGTAGTTTCTGTATTTTTTATTTTATTTTTATTTGGTTGTAGAGGGCTTGAACAATCCGAAATTGTGGATCTTAAATTTAATATTCAGATTCCAAATAATATGGAAACATCTGGAGCAGATTCAAGAAGTGTAAATTCTTCTTATAGAAGTGCAGCATCTGTTGCAACAATAAATCATACTTTAATTGTAGAATTAAAATCAAATGATTCTGCAATAAAAGAAACTTTTGAAGCAAAGGTTATTCCTGGAGAAAATGTTACAGTTTCTTTTGATGAAGTTCCTGTTGGGGTTGCAGTACAGATTTCTGCTGTTATTTTGAATAATGAAAATGAAACTTTGTTTAAGGGCACAAGTGATTGGGTGGAAATTGCTTTTGGCGTGAACAAAATTGTTTTGGAATTGGAATCTACTTTTAGGGCTGAAACTCCTATAATAGAAATTCAACCAGAAGGAAAAGTTTCTGTTGTGCAAGCTACTATTGAAGACCTGATTCATGACCTTGTAGTTTCTGTTAGGCCGCTTTCTTATGGTGGATCTTTAAGTTACCAGTGGGAAACTAAAGACGAAAATAATAATTGGGATAATATTGAGGAAGCAACAAGCCATATTTATACCGTAACAATGCAAAAAGGAAAGTCTGGTGTTTACAGATGTGTTGTTACTAATACTGTAACAAAGAATAACAGAACATATATTGCAAAGACTATATCTAATGAAGTTACTGTAGCTTATGTTGAAGGAAGGTTATCAGAATTTTCTGTACAATATGTGCCTAGTGAGCAAAACCGTGAGTATGAACTATTTGATAAAATTGATGACTGTAGTAAATTATTTTTGATTTCTGAAACTTATGAATTAGACGATGGTACACCTTCTACTACAGTTTATAATGTTCCTACTGATAACTATCATTTTGAGTATAACGTAAATGCTGTTGGGCAAGTACCTTTTACAATTATTCGTAAAGACAACTCAGATATTTCAGGAATAAAAACAATTCCTGTAAAATTTGAATTAGAGAGTGGTAAATTTAAAATAAACAGTTCTCCAGACGAAACTGAAGTTGGCACTAGGGAAAACCCAAAAAAAGTTGCACAATATACAGAACAAGCTATCTTAACACATAACTATACAGGTACAACGCCTTCAATAAAGATAACAGAAGATGGTGTACCACAGGATTATTCTTTAGATTCAGATGTTTCGTTTACTTGGAACAAAGGAAATGTTTCTGTTAGCCCAGAAAATGGTAAAGTAATTATAGATAACAGCGTTGTTGGTTTGTGTAATTATACTGTTACAATGTCTCCAAAAAATAACGGTGATTGCTTGGTTGTGGGAAACTCTGTTTCTGCAAGTTATTATGTAAATGTTTGTCCTTGGAAAATTATTTTAGCTAAAACAGATGTGCCATCTGCTAACCCTGAAGTTGTAGATGAGCCAATTAGTCTTGAAGCAAATGGGGGCTATAATATTTCTTTAAGTAATGACGCTTCTCTTTTTCAACCAGAAGGTGTGACATATTCAGTAACTGACGAAAAGTTTATTATTAATGAAACAGGAACAACTATAACTGCACCAGCAGCGACTGCAAGTGATCAAAGAGCAACTATTAAAGCAACAGTTGATGGACAAGTAATTGCAAGTGTAGAAGTTTTAGTTCCTGCTAGCACAGCAATAATTACTGTTTCCAATGAAGATTTAACATTTGATTCTAGTACTATGACTTTAAATGTAAAAACCGCAACAGGACTTAGTTATGCCGCAAAAATTATTAACAAAGATTTTGATGAGGACGTTATTATAATTAAATCTTCTAATGGAGGGGCAGATTTAGAATGTTCACAAGGAAGCTCTGGTAATAATGCTCTTGGAATCAAATTGGAAAATGACATTATACTTGAAAATGATTGGACAGGTATTGGTACAGAATCTGTTCAATATGAAGGTTCTTTTGACGGTAATGGAAAAACAATAACTTATAAAGATGCAACAAAACCATTAATTTGCTATGCAGGAGGAGCAAATTTTAATGTTTCAAATTTAAAAGTTGCAGGAAACCTTTCTTCTTCTGACTTTGACTATTTGGGTGGTATTGTAAATGAATTAAATGGTGGAAAAGTTGAAAAATGTATAAATACTGCTAGCGTTAAAAATTCTAAACAAAATAGTGCAGCAGGCGGAATTGTAGGTTATGTAAACAATGCGAATATTGGAAGTGACATTACCTCTTGTGTTAATACAGCAGTAATTAATGGCACCAACAAGGCAGGTGGTATACTTGGTCTTTGTGATAGTGGCTCAGACCAGGGAGTGCAAACTGTTAAAATTTCTAAATGTATTAATACAGGAAAGATTACGGGTGCAAGTATATATAGAAGTGGAATTGCAGGATGTTTAGACATTAGTGCTAGCTACAAATGTATTACTATTGAAAATTGTTTGAATAAAGGTGAAATTGCATTTACTTCTAGCGATTCACCTTATGGTTGTGGAATTGTATTTGTGTCAAGTGAATGTAAAAATTTTGTATCAGTAACAAAATGTATAAATGTTGGAAAAGTTAACATTGCAGCCAAATATATGATTAGTTCTGAATCTTATGAAGACTGTTATTGGGATTCTTTTGTAAATAGTGGATATGCCCCAACTACAGGTAATGATGCCTCAACAGGAAAAACCACAGACGAAATTGTAAATGAAACATCTTTTAATAATGCCTTTAATGAATGGTGTTTTGATTCTGACAAAAATAGTTATCCGTATCCAAAAATTTTTGAAGACGAAGGAGGAGTTTTATTCTCTTCAAAAGATACTATTTTGCAACAGTTGGCACCTCTTGGTTCGCAAGGGTACCCAGTTACAGATTGGGACACTTTGACGAAGGTAATGGGTGTGGAAAGTTCGGAACCAGGTTCTCCTGTATACATAAGTGAAAATTTAAATGCAACAGATACTATTGAAGTGAAAGCTTTACGAACTATTAAGGCAGATAGCGATGTTACTATAAATGTATCTAATAATTTGACTTCTGCCTTATTTAATTGTTCTAACAATTTGAAAATAGAGTGTGATAATGAAAACTTTATTACTATTGATGGAAACGATAAATATTTTGCTTCTGGTGTTATTTATTCACAAAAATATAATATTTCTTGTAAAAATGTTAAGTTTTTTAATATAAAAAATACTTCGGAAACGTTAGGTGGTGCTGTAAGTTTTAATAAAAATGAGGATTCTAAAGAATATAATATTTCATTAGAAAACTGCGAGTTCACAAGTTGTTCTTCGAATTCAAATGGAGGTGCTGTTTCAATATCCAGTGTTGCTGACGGAATGCAATATAAAGATATTATAGTTAACATAACAAATTGTAAATTCAATAGTAATAGTTCCATCGACGCCAACGCCGCTGGTGGTGCAATTTCTTTGAACGGGAAAGAAATTTGTTCAACAATAGAAAATTGTACTTTTGAAGGAAACCAAGCAAAAAACGGTGGTGGTGCATTGTATATGTATGGTACTTCTGTGGACGGAACCACAGACGATGCTGTAAGAAAATGTACAATAAAGAGCTGTTCCTTTGAAAATAATACAGGAAATGACAAAGGTGGCGGAATATATTTACACAAAGGTACTATAGATCTTGATACAGTAAGTATGGATACAACTTCGTCTATGCTTATGTACAAACAATATGTTTATGTTGTTTTGAATGGAAAAAGTCAAATTGGCACAATAAAAGTTCAATTTCCACCAGAACCAGATGATCCTAAATGTATAAAAATTGGAAACAGGTTTAATAGTGAGACCAAGATAAACAATGTAATTTGTACTGCAACTTCTGGTGCTAGCGTTGATGCCGGTGCTCAATTAATAAAATTGAATGAGGGTGAAAGTTTTAATTATATTAATTGTTTTGTGAACATAAAAGATGAAAATGATAAAGAATATGTACTTAATGACGAAGGTAAACTTGCGTTAAAGAATGCTCAAACTGCATACACAGACAGAGACGGTATAACAATAGAGGGAACCAACATAGTTTATAGTGAACTTGTTCCTGTATTGGAAGGAGAAACGACAGTTAATAAAAATGAAGATAAAGGTGCTTTTTTTTCATCTGTAACTTTAAAACCGTATGCAATAGGGAAATATGAAGTAACACAAGAATTATACGAATCTGTAATGGGGGTTAACCCTAGTGTTGCTAAGGGTGATAATAATCCTGTAGAAACTGTAAGTTGGTATGAGGCTGTAAAATTCTGCAATGAGTTAACAAAAAAAACTATGGGGGCAGAATACCTTGTATACACCATAGGTGAACATAATGATATAGATGATGATGATGAAATAGATGCAGGCGAAATTGATGTTAGAGCTGATGTTTCCAAAAAAGGATACCGTTTGCCAACAGAAGCAGAATGGGAATTTGCTGCTAGAGGTGGTAACCCAACTGACAGCACTAATTGGAACTATACTTATGCAGGAAGTGAAGACGTAGATGCTGTTGCGTGGTATGAAGAAAATACCGGTGGCGAGACTAAAATAGTGGGAGGGAAAGTGTCGAATAAACTTGATTTATATGACATGTCTGGCAATGTAAATGAATGGTGTAATGATAGCGATTCTTCAAATCCAAAAAATGCTGTGTTTAGAGGTGGAAGTGTTAAAGATTCTAGAGAATTGGATGAGCTCGTTCCTTTTATGTGTAAAATCTATAATTCTCAAACAGCGGCCAAAAATCATAATAGTAGGTCAGATACTGGTTTTCGTCTTTGTCGGACATTACCATAAAATTAGCCCTATGGTGACAAACAACAATTTTAAAGGGACTGTCTAATAAGTAATTTTATGTCATTTTCGTCCTCTAGCTAGACCAGAGGATCTACCCGAAAATCTAAATCTATGACATTTTAAACTTTTTAGACATCCCCATCTGTGGATTTAGGGTTTAATACAAACCCTAAAAACGGCCGAGTCAAGGCCTTGAGCTAAGCGTGCCTTGACCGGACGTATTGCTTCGCTTCGTTCGCAATTGACGTGGTGTAAAAAAAGATCCTCGGGTCAAGCCCGAGGATGACAAATAACTGTTGCTACGCACTTAATTGACTTGGGATTATTTTAAATAATCTTCGCCAGTTCCGTAGTTGTTTACAATAAAGTCGATGTCTTTGTCGCCACGGCCAGAAAGACAAACTAAAATTGATTTTTCAGGGCGTTCTTGTGCGGCTTTTGTTGCGTATGCTACGGCGTGGGCACTTTCGAGGGCTGGAATAATTCCTTCTAAGCGGCTAAGTGTGTAGAACGCTTCCAAACATTCTTGGTCGCTGGCAACAGTGTATTGAATGCGGCCAGTGTCTTTGAGCATACAATGTTCTGGGCCACTTCCAGGATAATCCAAACCACTAGAAATTGAATAAACTGGAGCTGGATTTCCTTCTTCGTCTTGAAGCAAATATGTTTTGAATCCGTGGAGAACGCCTGGTTTTCCGTAAGAAAGACTTGCTGCGTGGTCCCCAAGTTTTAGTGAACGTCCTGCAGGTTCTACACCAGTAAGGCGAACTCCGTCATCATCTAAGAATCCACTGAACATTCCCATTGCATTTGAACCACCACCAACACAAGCAGTAACTTCGTCTGGAAGTTCACCAGTCATTTCTAAGAATTGTTCACGAGCTTCTACACCAATTACGTGTTGGAAATCGCGAACCATCATTGGGAATGGGTGGGGTCCAACAACAGAACCAATACAATAAATGCTGTTTACTGGGTCTTCAAGGTAAGCATCAAAAGCCGAATCTACAGCTTCTTTAAGAGTTTTGAGCCCGTGGGTAACAGGAACAACTTTTGCTCCAAGAAGTTGCATGCGAACTACGTTTGGATGTTCTTTTGCAATATCAACTTCTCCCATGTGGATTTCACATTCCAAACCAAAGTAAGCTGCTGCTGTGGCAAGTGCAACTCCGTGTTGACCAGCACCAGTTTCTGCAATTACTTTTTTCTTTCCCATGTATTTTGCAAGCAACGCTTCACCCATACAGTGATTTAATTTGTGAGCACCAGTGTGATTTAAATCTTCGCGTTTTAAGTAGATGCGTCCACCGTATTTTTCTGAAAGGCGACGACAGTAATAAACTGGAGTTGGGCGGCCTTGGAAGTGTTTTCTAATGCTGCGTAATTCGTTAATAAAATCGTGAGATTTACTGATTGTGTAGTATGCTTTTGTGATTTTATCCATTTCTTTTTGAAGAACTTCTGGCACAAATGAACCACCGAATTCTCCAAAATAACCTTCTTTGTTTGGGTATTGTTTTAAATATTCCATAAGATTTCTCCTTTATATGCTTTTTATTGCGTTGTTTCTGTTTATAGAAACATTTTATACTTTGAATATAATGTATGTTTTTGTTTCTGTCAATAGAAACTTAAAAAATGGTGATAAAAAACTGTAATAAAATGATTTTCTTGCATTATTTAAAAGTGTAATTTACAATTAAAATGATAATTTTATAGGAATTATAACAAAGTGAATGCAAGTGAATAGCAAGATTTGTTAAATTTTTGATTTTAGGGGTACAAAATGGCAAAAACAGCACAAGATGTTATGAAAATGATTAAAGAAAATGACATCAAAATGGTAGACTTTAAGATGGTTGATATTAATGGTCAATTCCGTCACGTTACAATTCCAGCACAAAGCTTTAGTGAAGATATTATGAAAGAAGGGGTTGGATTTGATGCATCAAACTATGGTTATGCAGTAGTTGAAAAATCAGATATGGTATTTATTCCAGATCCAGAAACAGCAATGATTGATCCATTCTGTGAAATTCCAACACTTTCTATGACTGGAAACGCAATGATTATTGATTATCCAAACAATCGTCCGTTGGCACAGTATCCAAGAAACATTGTTTTGGCTGCTGAACAATATATGAAAGATACAGGAATTGCAGATACAATGCTTATTCTTCCTGAATTTGAATTTTTCTTATTTGATGATGTGGCTTGGAACGTAGAACATAATCACATTGCTGTTGAACTTGATGCTTCCCAAGCACCTTGGAACACTTACAACGAAGGAAAAGGAAACGTTATTCAACATCAAAAAGCATATCACATTGCAAAGCCTTTAGACACAAGTTACGAATGTCGCAGCGAAATGTGTATGGAAATTGAAAAAGCAGGATATCCTGTAAAATATCACCACCCAGAAGTTGCAGCTTCGGGACAATTTGAAATTGAACCAAAACTTGGCCAAATGTCTAAAATGGCAGACGGTACAATGATGATCAAATATATTATTAAAAACGTTGCTGCAAAATATGGAAAAACTGCAACTTTTATGCCAAAACCAGTTTATGGCGAAGCAGGAAGCGGTATGCACGTTCACATGCTTTTGCTTAAAAACGGCGAACCAGTTTTTAGTGATGACAACGGATATTCACACTTAAGCGAAACAGCTCACTATTTTATTGGTGGACTTTTAAAACATATTGGTGCTTTGTGTGCAATTACAAACCCAAGTACAAACAGTTTTAAACGCCTTGTTCCTGGTTTTGAAGCTCCTGTTACAGTTGGATACGCAACTTCTAACCGTTCGGCTGTAATTCGTATTCCAGCTTATGCAAAAACGCCAAAAATGCGTCGTTTTGAACTTAGAAATCCTGATGCAACTTGTAATCCTTATTTTGCTTATGCTGCAATTTTGATGGCTGGTCTTGATGGTGTAAAAAACAAAATTGATCCACACAAAAACGGCTGGGGACCTTATGATGTAAATCTTTATACATTGTCTGACAAAGAAAAGAAAAAGCTTAAGCAACTTCCAACTCGCCTTGAAGATGCTTTGGACGCTTTGGAAAAAGATTATAAATTCTTAATGGAAGGTGGCGTTTTCCCAGAAGAATTGATTAAAAACTTTATTAAAACAAAACGTGCAGAATGTTTAAAACTTAATCAAATTCCTCATCCTGCTGAATTTGATAGATATTATAATTGTTAAAAATTTAAATTTTTATTATTTTTAATGTAATGACCTTGGGGTTTTAGGGGCGCGCCCCTAGGAGAAGGGGGTATGGCGAAGACCTTGGGCTGAGCCTAGGGGGAAGGCTTTCCCCCACTTTTTTTTGAGAGGAACTTTATGGCAAAAATTTTTACTTCGGCAGATCAGTTGATTGGTGGAACTCCTTTGATGGAACTTTGTAATATTGAAAAAGAATTTTGTTTGAAGGCAAAGATTTTTGCTAAGCTTGAATTTTTGAATCCGGCGGGGAGCGTAAAAGACAGAGTTGCCAAAATGATGCTGGACGAGGCGGAAAAAAGTGGAAAGCTTGGGCCTGGGGCTACAATTATTGAACCAACTTCGGGGAACACAGGAATTGGGCTTGCGTGTGTGGCGGCTAGCAGGGGGTATAAGCTTGTAATTGTTATGCCAGAGACTATGTCGGTTGAGCGTAGGCAACTTATGAAGGCTTATGGTGCGGAACTTGTTTTGTCTGATGGTTCTAGGGGAATGGCTGGGGCAATAGAAAAGGCGGAAGAACTTGTAAAAGAGATTCCGAATAGTTTTATTGCGGGGCAGTTTGTGAATCCGGCGAATCCTAAGGCGCATTTTTGTTCTACTGGGCCAGAAATTTGGGAAGATACGGAAGGTAATTTGGATTTTTTTGTGGCTGGTGTTGGAACTGGCGGGACAATTACTGGAACTGGGCAATTTTTAAAAGGGAAAAAGGGTGATTTGAAGATTGTGGCGGTTGAACCTAAGGGGTCGGCTGTGTTATCTGGCGGAAAGGCTGGGCCTCATGGTTTGCAGGGAATTGGGGCTGGTTTTGTGCCACAAGTTTTGGATACAAAAGTTTTTGATGAAGTTGTTGGGGTTTTGGAAGAGGATGCTTTTGCGCTTTGCCGGTTAATGGGCAAAAAAGAGGGAATTCTTGTGGGAATTTCTAGTGGTGCTGCTTTGTGGGCGGCTGTTCAAGTTGCCAAACGTCCAGAAAACCAAGGGAAAAGGATTGTTGTTTTGCTTCCGGACACTGGCGACAGGTATCTTTCTACGGGTTTGTTTGATTAGAAAGTGTGGAACAGTTATTTATTTTCAAAATGACGCAAAATTAGTAATAGTGGCACAAAAAATGGTGCAGAAAAAACTAGTGGTTGCCACCAAGTTTGGCCTACTGCAAGACTAAACAAAATCCAAATGGCTGTGCATATTAGTGTAAAAAAATTTGATTTTTTTTGTTTTTTTGATGTTGAACTTTGTGGCTGTGGAAGGTACATTTGTGGTTTTATAAAAACATAATTTACAACAAAGTTTACAGTTTCTTTTTTTTGGCAACAAGTTGAATAATCTT
>JAFXDY010000115.1 GCA_017521105.1 Treponema sp. | reverse complement strand
TTTTTGGAGAAACTTATGATTATTACTTGTTTAGATTTAGAAGGTGTTTTGGTTCCAGAAATTTGGATTGCATTTGCAGATGCTGTTGGAATTCCAGAATTGCGTCGTACAACACGCGAAGAACCTGATTACGATAAATTAATGAAATTCCGCATTGATATTTTGAAAAAAAACGGACTTGGATTAAAAGAAATTCAAGATACAATTGCAAAAATAGATCCACTTCCTGGTGCAAAAGAATTCCTTGATGAACTTAAAAAAGTTTGCCAAGTAATCATCATAAGCGACACATTCACACAATTTGCCGCTCCACTTATGGCAAAATTAGGTTATCCAACAATTTTCTGTAATTCTTTGGAAGTTTCAGAAAATGGCGAAATTACAGGATACAAAATGCGCTGTGAAAAAAGCAAACTTACAACTGTAAAAGCGTTGCAATCAATTGGTTACGACACAATTGCTTCTGGAGACAGCTTTAACGACTTAGAAATGATTAAAGCTTCAAAAGCAGGATTCCTTTTCCGTTCAACAGAACAAATCATCAAAGATTATCCACAATTCCCTGCTTTTACAGAATATTCACAATTGTTAGACGCCGTAAAAAAAGTTTGCGAAGAAGAATAAAAAATTACACAGATTGTCATTCTCGTATACAGATTGTCATTCTCGTGCTTGACACGAGAATCTAATACAACATATTTTTTTCAAAAGATTTTCGGGTCAAGCCCGAAAATGACATAATTTTCTAAGAATTGCTATTCACTTTTCTGGATTGCCACGTCGACCATAAATGGTCTCCTCGCAATGACACTTCCCTCTGAATTCTGAATTCCGAATTCTGAATTTTCTTAATTCTTAATTCATAATTCTTAATTATTTACCCTCTTCCCAGCATAAACGCTTTTTTGTTCATTTCCAAGAATTGAGGTTTTACAAGTTTTTCAATTGCTTTGAGCCAAGCTTCTTCCGAAAAATCCATATATTTTGAAAGGCGGCCCATCAAAACAATGTTTACCGCTTTTGCAGTTCCAGCCTGTTCTGCAAGAGACAAACAATCAACTGCATCCACAGCAAAACCTGCATTTTTCATTTTGTTTTCCAAATCTGCAGGATATTCAGCAGCACCAGTAATAACTGGCATTGGATCAATATTTTGAGTGTTTACAACAATGCGACCATCTTTTTTAAGATATTCTGTATAACGAGCCGCTTCAAGCATTTCAAAACTAACAATAAAATCAGCTTCGCCTTTATCTACAATTGGAGAATAAACTTTTTCGCCATAACGAACATAAGTTACAACAGAACCACCACGCTGGCTCATCCCGTGAACTTCACTAACTTTTACATCAAATCCAGCATCAAGCAAAACTTGCCCCAAAGTTTTAGAAGCAAGCAAAGCACCTTGTCCGCCAACACCAACAATCATTATATTTTTTACCATTTTTAATCCTCCAACGCCCCAAATTTACACATTTGAGTACAAACACCACAACCAACACACAAAGTTCCATCAATAACCGCTTTGTTATTTTTCATACTGATTGCAGGACATCCGATTTTCATACACATTTTACAAGATTTACATTTATCTGCATTAACTTTTAATGCTGGCAAAGGTTTTACTTCTTTTAACAATGCACATGGGCGGCGGCTAATAATTACACTTGGTTCTTCAGCAGCCAATTCTTCTTTAATCACTTTTTCACATTCAGCAATATTGTAAGGATCCACAACAACAACTCTATTAATTCCCATTGCTTTTACCAAAGCTTCAAGATTCACTCGTCCAGCAGGTTCACCATAAAGATTTTTACCTGTAGTAGGATTTTGCTGATGTCCAGTCATACCAGTAATAGAATTATCTACAATAATAACAGTTGAATTAGATTGATTATAAGCAATTGTAGCAAGACCAGTCATACCAGAATGCATAAAAGTTGAATCACCAATTACAGCAACAGCCTTAGTTTCTGCATCTTTTCCCAACGCTTTGTTGTATCCGTGAATTCCAGAAACAGAAGCACCCATACACAAAACAACATCAATTGCATTCAATGGACTAGCCGAACCAAGAGTATAACAACCAATATCCCCAATTACAGTAATTTTTTGTTTAGAAAGTGCATAGAACAATCCACGATGAGGACATCCAGCACACATTACAGGAGGACGAACAGGAATTACATCATCAATTTTTTTAGATTCAGGAACATCTTTTCCAAAAGCTTTAGCAATTAAGTTTTGACTAAATTCACCACAAATTGGAAGAATGTCTTTTCCGTGAACATTTAACCCAAAAGATTTACAATAATTTTCAATAATTGGATCAAGTTCTTCAATTACATAAAGTTCTTTTACTTTAGAAGCAAAATCCAAAATCATATTTTTTGGCAAAGGATTAACCATACCAAGTTTTAAAATAGAAACAGAATCTCCAAACACTTCTTTTGCATATTGATAACAAGTTGAACTTGTAATAATACCAATTTCAGTTCCTCCCATTTCCACACGGTTAATTCCACTTGTTTCAGACCAAGCTTCAATATCTTTTAATCTTTGTTCCACAACAGGATGACGTCTAATTGCATTTGCAGGCGCCATAACATATTTTGAAGGATCTTTTTTATACTCTTTTACAGGCTGAACAACTCTTTCTGCAGTTTCCACAATACTTTGAGAGTGAGCAACTCTAGTACACATTTTGTACAAAACCGGAGTATCAAATTTTTCAGAAATTTCAAAAGCAATTTTTGCAAATTCTTTAGCTTCTTCGCTATCGCTAGGTTCAATCATTGGAATTTTAGAAGCAATTGCGTGATGTCTTGAATCTTGTTCATTTTGACTAGAATGCATTCCAGGATCATCAGCAACACCAATTACAAGCCCCGCATTTACCCCAGTGTAAGCAACAGTAAAAAGAGGATCTGCCGCAACATTTAATCCAACATGCTTCATACCACAAAAAGCACGCTTTCCAGCCAAACTTGCACCAAAAGCAGTTTCCAAAGCAACCTTTTCATTAGGCGCCCATTCACAATATATTTCCTTAAATTTTGCAGCTTCTTCCGTAATTTCTGTACTTGGAGTTCCAGGATAACTAGACACAATTTCGCATCCAGCTTCAAAAAGTCCTCTAGCAGCAGCCGCATTTCCTAACATCAACTGTTTCATAAATCCTCACAACTTTATTACAATAAATATGAATAATATACAAAGCATTTTACATTTTTTTTTAATGGTATTCAACTAAAAACAACACCACCGTCAGCCCTTACACATCCAATACAAAAAAATACGTCCGGTCAAGGCACGCTTTGCTCAAGGCCTTGACTCGGCCGTTTTTAGGGTTTGTATTAAACCCTAAATCTAATTACTTGACTTATTAAGCATCAATTTTATAAAGTAATCCTATGACATTAGACTTATTTTTTTCAATAATCGCAGGTATTCTTTTATTAATTGGATTTTTTGGAACTTTTGTCCCTGTTTTACCGGGAGCTCCTTTAGCATGGTGCGGGCTTTTGTTATGTTATTTTTCTAACTACAACACCATAACTGTAACGTGTCTGATTATTACTGCAATTTTTGCAATTGCAGTTTCTGTCTTAGACAACTTTGCACCAATCATAATGACAAAAAATTTTGGTGGGAGCAAAAAAGCAATAACAGGTTCCACAATTGGCCTTATTGTAGGATTTTTCGTTGGGCCTGCAGGAATAATACTAGGGCCTTTTTTGGGAGCTTTA
>JAFXDY010000002.1 GCA_017521105.1 Treponema sp. | reverse complement strand
ATGTTAGCGACAATCAAAAATAACCATTACGAGTCAGGCGAAAATCACCAAAAAAAGTCAAAAAGAAAAAGCCACTATTATAATAATTCAAAAGGTTCTACAATAGTGCTAGCCAATAATGCACAAAAAATAGGAGCAAATGAATGAAAATAATAGTGACAAATTAAGTTTATCACAAGCATTGGAACTAATAAAGAAGCAAAATAAAGAAAACTTTAGCAATGCAAAAGTTAATTTAGCTGAATTAGAACGGCTTACAGGAATCACAAGAGCAAAACTAAGACGGTTGAAGAAGAACAACTTTCAAGAAGTTCCACATGGATTAAAAGGACAAAAATCCCAAATAACAGTTCTATCAGGATTTACAGGTGTTCTTGATAATTTACTTAAAAACAATGTAACAAATTCAGAAGAATGTTTTAGGCGACTTTTGAAACTTGGATATACAGGCGGAGTAACAACAGTAAAGAATTATATTTCATTACATAAAGATTTAATTCCATCTCCAAGACATATTCATTCTCCTCAAGGAAACAGAGGTCGACGATATTCAACAGAACCAGGACATTGCTATCAAATGGATTGGGGATTTGTAAAGGTCAGAGATTATTCAGGACTCGAATATCAAACAGCATGTTTTGCAATGATTTGTCATCATTGTGGTCAACGCTACATAGAATTTTTTCCAAATGCAAAACAAGAAAGTCTATTTATTGGAATGATACACGCCTTTATTTATATGGGAATACCACATTATGTTCTAACCGATAACATGAAAAGTGTAGTAATCAAAAGAGATTTTGATGGAAGACCTATTTGGAATCATGATTACGAAGTATTTATGAAAACAATAGGATTTGAAACACGACTTTGCAAACCGTATCACCCATTTACAAAAGGAAAAGTAGAAAGATTGATTCAATTTGTAAAGCGAAGCTTTTTGCTTGGACGAAGTTTTACAAATGTTACAGAATTAAATCGAGAAGCTTTAGAATGGTGTCATTATCAAAACACAAAATATCATAAATCAATTGATATTATTCCACAAAATGAGCATGAAAAACGCTGTTCAACAGAAGTAAAAATTGTTCAGAAAAATCATGAATTAATGGAATACTTGTGTCCTTTACGAAAGATTTCTTTTGATGGATTTGTAAATTATGAAGGAAGACGATTTGGTATTCCTTATAGTTATACAGAAAAAACAGTTAGAATAAGTCGAAATCAAAACGAATTGAAGATTTATTCATCTGATTTATCAAAAGAAATTGTAATACATGATGTTACATGGAGCAAAAAAGATAGTTATTGCAAAGATCAATATGCATATATTGAGATGCCAGAGGAATTTCCAACATCAACAGTAAAAACGATTATAAATCAGTTGGAAGAACCAAAAACTTTTGACAAATTTGCACGTTTTGATTTTAGTTTGGAGGACAAAAATGACTAAAGACTTTGATTTTAATGAACTTGAAAGAACTCTTGAAATCTTGAAAATAAAAATGCATGTAAGAGAATTTGCAGATTTTGCAATTCAAAAAGATTTTACTACAGAACAAATAGAAGCTGTAGTTGAAACATTTAAGATGCTTGCAGAAAAAAAGGAAGAAGCATCTATAGATTTTCTTTTGAAATGTTCAAGATTACCACTAAAACATCCAAAAACCTTTGATAATTTCAAGTTTGAAGATGTAAAAGGAAGAGATGTTGAAAGACTCAAAAGTTTGAAAACCTTAACCGCTCTGCATTCTCATAAAAATATTGCTTTTATTGGACCTGCAGGAACAGGGAAAACACATTTAGCTATGGCTTTTGCTTATGAATGTTGTCAAAAAATGATGAAAGCATATTTTATTAAAATGACAGAATTAAATGATCTTTTTAATGAAGCTAGAAAGTTTGACAAAATAAGTAGAGTTATGACATCTCTTGTTAAACCATCGTGTCTTGTAATTGATGAAGTTGGGCATTGTGTTTTTGATGCTGAAAATACAAGATTATTTTTTGACCTTGTAGACCGCCGTTATAACAAGGAAGGAAGTTATAATATGGTTTTTACAAGCAATAAACAACCAATTTCTTGGCGACAAAATTTTACAGAAGAAGATTCTCTTCTTTGTGCTTTAGACAGAATATTTGACGATGCACTAATTTTTAATTTAGATGGAGAAAGTCACAGAGGTCTTAACAAAGAAATTGTAAGTCTTACAACTAAAAGAGTAAAATCGACTTCGATTACAGAATTACCACTAAACTAAACAAGGAGGAAAATTTGTGCATTATTGGTCATTTTTGTTTGACGATTATTGGTGTTTTCTGATTGACGCGTGGTGGTTATTTTCTCCTGACGCGAACACCATCTCTGATCATGAAGTACAGACTGGTGTGACAATTGATGAAATCAAAGATTATTTACTTTCAAAAGGAATGTCTAACTATGAAGCAAATACTGAAATTGAATTATTAAAAACAATCGGTAATGATATTTTATTTGGAGAACATGCAACTGACTCGACAAAAAAAGTTTGGATGTATGTGACAAAATAAATATGGAATATTATTTCAGCAAGTCAAGCTTGACTGATAAAATGAACAACCAAAACAATAATACATTAAGAGATTTAGTATGTTTGAATTTGATTATGAATATGGTTCAAAAGAAATGAAGGAAGCTTCAAACTTCATGTTTGGAAAATATCTGACTATTTTCAAAATTGTTTTACCCATTTTAATTTCTTTGTCTTATATTATAAAATATATTGAAACAAGAGACGTAAAACAGTTGCTTGTTATGGCGTTGTTTTTAGTGTTTGTCTACATTCTTCTGTATTTTTCTTCAAAATGCTCAACGAAATTTGCTATAAAAAATAATAAAAATGTTCTTGGAATGCGAATAAACATTCAATTTACAGATTCAAAAATTTCCGTAAAAACGAAGAAAGAGAACAACTTTGAAACTTCACTGGAATATGAATGGAAAATGATTTGTAAGATTTCTCAAAATAATTCATTTTATTTCGTATATTTATCTAAAAATCGAGCGTATACAATTCCAAAAGGCAGTTGTATAAATGGAAATGAATCAGAATTTGTTTCATTTGTTCAGAATAAAATTAAAAACACATGACAAAGTTTCAAACTCGTCCGCATTGCGCGGACTAATTGGTCTTATAAACACATCGTCATATAAATTGGTATAAAGATGATATCATTATCTTGTGCCAAATCTTTTGTATAAATAATAAATCGATCATGTTTTTTTGGGTTGTACTTTTCTACGTAATAATCAAAAGATTCATGATTTTTATATGCTGAGGACTTCACTTCTATTGGACAAAGATGACCATTTTTTACAATTAAAAAATCTACTTCATATCTTTGTTCAGTTTTTTTCCCTTCTGGAGTATAATAATATTCATGAAAAAAAAGCTCATAACCTCTAGCTCTAAGCATTTGTGCAACCATGTTTTCAAAAATCATACCAAGATTTGCACCTAAATGTCCTGTAATAATTTTCCTGTACAAATCTTCCTGAACAGTATTTGATGTTCTTAAAATTTGAGTAACAAGAAGTCCTGTATCTCCCATAAAAAGCTTAAAATTATCAGACTCTGCAAACAAATCAAGGGTAATTTGTGGATTTGTTATATTCCGACAATAATTTCCAATCATAGACTCAGCTATACATTTTACTGAATAAATATAATTTCTATATCGTGCATTCTCATCTATTATTGAAAATTTAAATTTTGAATTATGATTAGAAAGTTGTTCTGGAATTGCCTTAAATATGGCTGTGGCTTTTTCATGGTTTTCATCATCATATTTTGCAAGATCTTCTTCGTAGAGAGAGAGGATGTTCCTTTTTATCATATCGATTTCTTGATAATTTTTGCCCTGAACAAAAGCTTCAATAACTTGTGGCATTCCTCCAATTGCAAAATAAGTTCTAAATGTTGTCATAATCTTTCTATGTAGTTTGTCCCCCATAGGGATTCTTTTTTCAAAGCAATCTTTTATAAAAGGTGCAGTTACATTGTCACCAGTTGCCCATAGAAATTCTTCAAAATCCATAGGATACATTTTTCTTTTATCTTCTTCAGAAGGAATTACTATTTCTTGACTTTTCTTTTTAATACTAATAAGAGAGCCTGTTTCAATATAATGATAACGTCCATCTTTTACAAGATATTTAATTGCTTCCCTGGCACGAGGGAATTTTTGTACTTCATCAAAAATAATAACTGAATTACTTGATTTTAACCCCTTTCCAGCAAAGAGAAAAAGATTTCTAAAAAAGACATCCATATTTCCGAGATTATCGAAATTGTCTTTTATATCCTTGGAAGCATTTACAAAATCAATTAACAAATAATCATCATATTCATTTTTAGCAAACTCTTCTGCAATCGTTGACTTCCCAACACGACGAGCTCCATCAATCATAAGTGCAGACTTACCGTTAGAATTCATTTTCCACTCAAGCATTTCATCATAAAATTTTCGTTTAAAAGTTATTTCACTCATAACTATATTATATACCGAAAATAAAACATTTAAAAGTGGAAGTTTTCACGAAAATAAAAAATCTTTAATAATTAGTTTTCTTTTGTATCAGCCATATGCATATCACGAATCATTGCTGGGCAATGGCTTTTTCCATAAAAAAATAGATGGACCTCTGGATAAAATGTAAAACTTCCCAGTATCCGTGTACAAATCTGGATACATTTGTGAAAGTGTTGTATACTAAGGAATAAGTAAAATGATGCAAGAATTTACACTGACACTTTTTGCAGTG
>JAFXDY010000114.1 GCA_017521105.1 Treponema sp. | reverse complement strand
TGTTCTGTACGACAAAGACCAATACCTTTTGCACCAAAACGGAAAGCATCTTCAGCATTTTTAGGTGTATCACCGTTTGCAAATACATCAAATCCTTTAACAGTTTTTCCAGAAGCAGTTGTACGTACAGAGTTATTTCTAACTTCATCAGCCCAACCAAGGAATGTTTCAAGGTCACCAGAAATAGCAGCTGGTTTAACAGCAACTTGACCTTCATATACTTTACCAGCAGCACCATCAATTGTAAGGAAAGCACCTTTTTTGTAAGATTTTCCGTTTACAACGATTGTGTTAGCATCTTTGAATACAACATCTGAACATCCACAAACACAAGGTGTACCCATACCACGAGCAACAACAGCAGCGTGTGATGTACGTCCACCAGTAGATGTTAAGATACCTTGAGCAACAGCCATACCAGCAATATCATCTGGAGAAGTTTCTTTACGAACTAAAAGAACTTTTTTACCTTCTTTTGCCCAAGCTTCAGCTTCATCAGCTGTAAATACAATTTGACCACATCCAGCACCAGGAGAAGCGTTTAAACCAGCAGCAATTTCTGTTGCTTTTTTAACAGCTTCTTTATCAAGTTGTGGAAGAAGTAATTGGTTTAATTGTTCTGGTTCAACACGAAGAATAGCTTCTTCTTTTGTAATTAAACCTTCGTTTACTAAGTCAACTGCAATCTTAATAGCAGCAGCACCAGTACGTTTACCATTACGACATTGGAGCATGAACAATTTACCTTCTTCAATAGTAAATTCCATATCTTGCATATCGCGATAGTGTTTTTCAAGTCTGTCACGGATTTGGCAGAGTTCGTCGTAGATTGGTTTATTTGTTTTTTCAAGTTCAGAAAGTTTTTGTGGAGTACGAATACCAGCAACAACGTCTTCACCTTGAGCATTGAACAAATATTCACCCATGAATACGTTTTCACCTGTTGAAGGATCGCGAGAGAAACATACACCAGTACCAGAAGTATCACCTTTGTTTCCGAATACCATAGCCATTACAGAAACAGCAGTACCTTTCAAAGCACCTTCTTTGATGTTGTTTAATTTACGATATTTAATAGCACGTGGGTTCATCCAAGAACCAAATACAGCTCCAATAGCTCCCCACATTTGTTTTTTAGCATCTTGAGGGAATTCTTCACCTTTTTCTGCTTTATACATTTCTTTGTATTTAGCAACAACTTCTTTCAAGTTTTCTACAGAAAGTTTTTGGTCGCTATCTACACCAGCTTTTTCTTTAACTTCTTCAAGAATAGCTTCGAATTTGTCATGATCAACACCCATAGCAACATCACCATACATTTGGATGAAGCGGCGGTAAGCATCATAAGCAAATTTTTCGTTACCTGTTTTTTTAGCCAATCCTTCTACAGCTTTGTCGTTAAGACCAAGGTTCAAGATTGTGTCCATCATACCAGGCATAGAAATTGCAGCACCTGAACGAACAGATACTAATAAAGGATCATTTTCATCACCAAGTTTTTTACCCATAGCAGCTTCAAGTTTAGCAAGGTATTCATCAACTTGTGCTTCCAATCCTTCTGGATAATTTCTATCCAATTTGTAATATTCCTGACATACATCTGTTGTGATTGTAAATCCAGGTGGAACAGGAAGACTTAAAGGAGCTTTTGCCATTTGAGCAAGGTTAGCACCTTTTCCACCGAGTTCAGCGCGCATTGATTCATCGCCATCTGCATCGCCATTACCAAAAAAGTAAACATACTTTGTTGCCATTGATTTTCTCCATATAAAAAAAATTTTTCGCTTAGTTAAATAGTTTAACCATTCTACTATTAAATATAATAAAAATCAATCGTTCTTTTAATACAAGCGATGTCCGTTAACAAGATTGCACAAGGGATTGTAGCACCTGCGCAGCAGTCCTGCTGGAAAGTTTGGAACAAACTTTAGCAAGCGTTCAGCGCAGCTACCAGCAGGATGAGCCGCGGTTAGTCGGCGAAGTGCGAAAAGCCCGGTTTTTTTGCAATGCAAAAAAATGTGCCCTTTTTATTTTTCTTTTTTTTAATTTTTGGTGTTATACTTAAAGTATGAGTTGTAAATTTAATTACATTACTATTTCTGTTTCTCTTATTTTAAGTAGCATTATTCTTGCCTTTGGAATTTCAAAAATTTCACAAGATAACAGGACGGTTTTTGTTCGGGGACTTGCTGAACAAGAAGTTGACGCAGACCTTGCCGTTTGGAAAATGTCATATTCAATTGGGCAAAATGACTTATCTTTATTACAAAAAAATCTTGATTCCAATAACAAAGTAATTTTAGATTTTTTAAATCAATATAATCTTTCGCAAGAAGAAATTTCTGTTTTAGCTCCAGAAATCAATGATGTTACAACAAATATTTATTTGGACACTACAAGAAGAGCTTTTAATTACGTTGCAAAACAAAGCATTTTAATTAGAAGTAGCAAAATTCAAAATGTTATGGAAGCTTCAAAAAATACAACAGAACTTCTTGGAAAAGGAATTGCCATCAGTTCAGATTACGACAATAAAGTAAATTATTATTTTAACGGATTAAATCAAATTAAACCAAAAATGATAGAAGAAGCCACAAAAAATGCTAGAGTTGCTGCCGAACAATTTGCAAGAGACAGCGGAAGCAAAGTTGGAAAAATTCAAACAGCAAGCCAAGGGCTTTTTTCAATTGAAGATGCTGCCCCTAGCTTAGATTATAAAAAAAATGTAAGAGTAGTTACAACAGTTGTTTATTCTTTAAAAGATTAAAACTATTCTACAATTTTTTTGATTAATTCTTCAGAAAAGATATTATCGTACTCTTTTAATATAACTAATGCTCTAAAAATACAATAAACACTTTTTAAAAGACCACCAATTCCTGCAATAAAGGTAAAAAATCCCAAATAAGGAATTGGTATAATTTCCATTGTTACAACAAAAAAGACGCTCACAATAAAAATTACCAAATTTGTATAAATATCTTTTTTCCAAGCATTTTTAGATTTTATTACGCCATTTTCATCCCTATCAAACTCATTTCTGTCTTTTTTAGGAATCATTGCAGTTGCAAGCCATACTAAATTCATTTTGTTTTCTCCTTTATTTTTCCACTTAAAAGTACATTTTTTAATTCTTCATCTTTTGTAAGATAAATCATTGTGTCTATAATTTCTTCGCTTGTTGCCCAAATATCTGGATATATTCCATAAGTTTCACCTTTCCAGTTTTTTGTACTTATCATTGCTACAGATTTTGAAATATCTGTAGCAGAAAAACCAATACTTATTTCTGAATTAGGTAAAGAATATACATAAGGGTCTCCAAAAATTACACAACCAACTGAATTTTCACCTATTAAAATAGTATTTCCATAGATTTTTTTGGTAAAAAGAGCAAAAACTTCTCCTGCAGAACCAGTTTGATTATTAATTAATACATAAAGATTTTTATTATATTTTGGATTATTTATTGCAACACTAACTTTTTCAATTTCATCAGAAGAACCATAACCTTGTACGTATTTATTTTTATCCATTTTTAGTCTTATAAATTTTTCTGCATTACCTGCAACTAAAACTCTATCTCTTATTGTTTGTGTATTTAATTCATAATAATTTTGAGAAATATTATTTAATATCTTTGAAAAATACTCACTATTCTGTTGATTTTGAGTTAACAAAAGCGAATACAAAATATTATCTACAATTCCAATTTGTCCACCCTCATTATTTCTTAAATCAATTACAACTGTTTTGTCTGTTGTTTCTAGAATTTTCCTAATTTCAGAAACAACTTTCCTATATTTATCTAAATCTTTTGGTCTACAAGTTGTAATAGAAATTACTATAGTTTTTTCTGTAGATTTAAAACTTATTTCTTCATTTTGCACATAATTTGGAATCCATTTTACAGGAACTTTTCTTATTTTATTTTCAATACTTATTTTTGCTTTTTTTTGTCTATAATGATTAAAAACAACAAATCTGTATAATTCTTTGCCATTATGAATTACTTTAAAAAGACTCTGTTCATCTCCTGTATATTTCATTCCTTTTTTTATAGAACGTACATTACTTTCTTCTACAAAATATTCATTCCCGTCTTTTGAAAAATACACTTGCGAAATAAAAACAAATTGATTATCAAACATATAATCAAAATAATCACCTGATTTTATGTACATGTGCAAATTTTTATATGTTAATTCTTTTGACAAGACTTTGCGTATTGATTTTGCAAATACTTTTGGATAAATTCCCTTTTGATTTTTTTTATCTTTTAT
>JAFXDY010000113.1 GCA_017521105.1 Treponema sp. | reverse complement strand
TTCACGAGCCCAAGGAAAATCATCATCAGAACAACCGCGAGGAAACCCGTTATATCCCATAGAAAGAATTGTGTTGTTCGCACCTACAATGCAAGCACCAACTTGTGAATTTGGGTCTTTTGAACGAAGACTTGCCAAATGTGCAACCCCCATAAAATATTCATCCCAAGAAAGGTAATCAGCTCTTTTAAAAATTTTTTCTGCCATAAAAATCTCCAAATTCTAAAGTGGTTTAATTGTAAATGATTTATTGTTTTTTTTCTATAGATCCTCGGATCAAGTCCGAGGATGACAATAAGCTTACTTGCGTGAGGGATTGTAGGGGCAGCGAAGCTGTTGCGTAGCAATGGAGCGATAGCGGAACCCCGAAAAGCCCGACCCGAAGAAGCTTTGCTTCGGAGGGGCACGCCCAAATAACCTAAGAAGTTTTCCGTATTTTGATGGTAAAATGGAATTTTCACATATAGAATAGAGATTTGTTATACTTTTTTAATTTTAGAATGCGACAATTCAAGAGAAAACATTTTATAAATTTGAGGTTTTTATGAAATATTTTGTTAATAATTCTGTTGCAGAAAATGGAAATGGGTCTAAGGAAAATCCGTTTAAGACAATTCAGGCCGCTGCTGATGTGGCAGTTGCTGGGGACACTGTTGTTGTTGCTCCTGGAGTTTATAGAGAATGGGTAAATCCAAAAAATAGAGGTTCGGTGGGGAATCCGGTTGTTTTTGTTAGTGAACAAATGGGAAAAGCTCATATTACTGGAGCAGAACAGGCAAAGAATTGGGAAAAAGTTGAAGGAAATGTTTATGTTGCAAGATTCCCAAATAAGATGTTTGGAAATTATAATCCATATACAACTTTGGTTAGTGGTGACTGGTTTATTGCAATGATGATTGCTCATACTGGGGATGTTTTTTTAAATGGAAAATCTATGTATGAAGTTACTTCTTTGGATAAGGTAAAAAATCCTGAAGTTTATAAGGCTAGTTGGGATCCTGATTTTACTGTTTATACTTGGTACACCGAGCAAGACGAAAAATCTGATGAAACTGTAATTTATGCAAACTTCCAAGGAAAAAATCCGAATGAAGAAGATGTTGAAATTTCGGTAAGAAAGCACTGTTTTTATCCTGAAGCAGAAGGTATTGGATATATTACTTTGTCTGGTTTTACAGTTTCTAAGGCTGCAACTCAATGGGCGCCTCCAACTGCGTATCAAGAAGGAATGATTGGTCCACACTGGTCAAAAGGTTGGATTATTGAAGATTGTGAAGTTTTTGAATCAAAATGTTCGGGAATTTCTTTGGGAAAATATAAGCAGCCAAATAATGATAATAAATGGCTAAAATGGAAATATAAAGACGGAACTCAAACTGAACGTGATAACATTTGTCAGGCTCAAATTGAAGGTTGGACAAAAGAAAATATTGGTTCACATATTGTTCGTCGTTGTAATATTCACCATTGTGGTCAAACTGGAATTGTTGGTCACCTTGGTGGCGTTTTCTCTTTGATTGAAGATAATCACATTCATCACATTAATAACAAACAAAATCTTGCTGGTGCAGAAATTGGTGGAATTAAAATGCACGCTGCAATTGATGTTGTGTATCGTCGAAATCATATTCACCATTGTACTAGAGGAATGTGGCTTGACTGGCAGGCTCAGGGAACTCGTGTAACTCAAAACTTTTTCCATGATAACTGTTTGCCTTTTGAACATAATATGAATGAAGAAAGCATGATGGGACGTGCGGAAGATTTGTTTATTGAAGTTTCTCACGGGCCAACTTTGGTTGATAATAATATTTTCCTTTCTGATTGTGCTGTAAAATTGGCTACTCAGGGTGTTGCTTTAGTTCATAATATTATTGCTGGTTCGTTTACTGCGGTTGGACGTGGTGTAAATAACGGAAGTTTGACAAAAGTTTCACCTCGTTATACTCCTTATCATGTGCCACATAGAACAGAAATTGCTGGATTTATGACAATTTTGCATGGAGATTGTAAAATCTTTAATAACATTTTTATTCAGCAAGAAATGCGTCCACTTTTGAAAGCTCGTATGGAATATACAAAGGCAAATTATAATGATTGGGAAGATGATAATTTGATTGTTGGAACTGTTCCTTATGATAACTACCCTACTTTTGAAGAATGGGATGCTTTGTTTGAAGGTTATTGTGGAATGGGTTCTCCAGGAAGCGACAGATATTATACAGAACTTCCTGTTTGGGCTGCTGGAAATGTTTACTTTAATGGTGCAAAGCCAATGAAAAAAGAAAAAGATGCTGTTGTTGATTCTAAAAACAAAGTTGAAATTTCTTATGAAGAAAAAGACGGAAAAATTGCACTAAAAACAAATCTTTATGATTTTATTGGTGGCGCAAAATGTAAGCTTCTTAAAACAGATGATATTGCTATGGCCTTTGAACCTGAACAAAAATATGAAAATCCTGATGGAACACAAATTGTTTTTGATACAGATATTTTGGGTGCAAAACGTGGCGAAAATCCAATTCCAGGGGCATTTGTAAATGCATCTGACGCACAAAAAGATTTGTTTTAGTTGATTAGTGACGAAAGCAATTTGTCATTGCGAGGAGTCCGTTTAGGACGACGTGGCAATCTATTTGAACAAGTGTAAACTTGTGCACTGGATTGCTTCGCTACGCTCGCAATGACGAAAACAATTTGTCATTGCGAGGAGTCCTTTTAGGACGACGTGGCAATCTATTTAAGCAAGTAAAAACTTGTACACTGGATTGCTTCGCTACGCTCGCAATGACGAAGATGTGTTATAGTGCGTTTGCAATGACGTTGTTGACCTCTGGCTTGACCAGAGGATCATTTTAATAAATTTTATTTATCAAACGGTATGCTATTGAGCCTTCTTTTGGGCTTGGTGGCAGATTGTTTGGGTCAAAAAATTGGGCGTCGGCAATTTCTTCTTTTTGAATGTTGATTTCCCCGCTTTGATATTCGGCAGTAAAACCTAACATAAGTTGGTCTGGAAAAGGCCAACTTTGACTTCCTCTGTAAGTAACGTTTTTTACTTTTATTCCAGTTTCTTCAAAAAGTTCTCTTTCTACAGCTTGTTCGGCAGACTCTCCTGCTTCAATGAAGCCTGCAACACAAGCATAAATATCTTGATTTCGGTGGATGTGTCTTGCCAAAAGGATTTTTCCTTCTTTTTCTACAACAACAATGATGCAAGGTTCAATTCGTGGAAAATGCATTTTTTTACAATTTTGGCATTCTTTTGTTGAATTTTCGTAGTGATTTATTAATTTTGTTCCACATTTTGGGCAAAAAACTGTGTTTTTGTGCCATTCCAAAATTGCTTTTCCTCGGAATGCAAAAAAGTTTTGTTGGTCAGAGTGTTGAGCATAAAAATCTCTTAAAGTAAGACGAACAAAATCAGAAGGAATTTGTTCAGCAGAATCTAATTCCAAAACACTAAGTTCATTTTGTTTTTCTTCAAAAGAAAAAGATTCAGGATTTTTTTCTTTAAAGAATTCAAAATCTTTTT
>JAFXDY010000112.1 GCA_017521105.1 Treponema sp. | reverse complement strand
TAAAAAAACAATTAAAACTACTAATAATGCAAGTAAACTACATGCTAAAGTTAATAATGAACCGTTTTTCTTTTTATTTTTTCTTTTTATTGCCATATTTTTATTATCGGATAAATATTTGAATGGTTAAATAAAAAATGATTAGCGCCCAGGTTGAGTTTATTACAAAAAACACTAAGGTAAAAAATCGTGTTTTTTGTAATAAAATTTCTTGATTTTACGGTTTTAGTTTAAACCTTCCAAATATGCTTTTGTAAAAATTCTATCTGGCAAAGGTTCAAAAGACAAATCCGAAAGAATTAATTGAGTTTGTTCTCCTGGATTCAATTCATCACGCATAATTTGCTGGTATCCAATATAGCCTTTTTCTGTTTTTGCATATTTTGGAATTAAACTTGTACGCATAAGTCTTCCAGAAGCACTAAAATCTGTCTTTTTCAACAACAAAGGAATATCTTTTCTGATATAAAAATCAGATTTTTCATAAGCAGGCAAAGAAGTTGTAGCTTCCAAAGAAATTACATAAACATCGTATTTTCCAAGTTTTTCTTCTTTTAGGCCTATTACTTTGTAATTTTTTCTAAAAGAAGAATCGTCATTTGACATATCATCAACTTTAATATCAGAATCTCCAAGAGCTTCTTTTAAAGAAGTATGGGAAAATTTACGGCTAATTGGGTCATAAGACCAAATGTTGTCGCCTTCTTTTAAATATCCATTTCCTTTGTCTGCTTCTGGAAAAAGCTGAACCATTGTAAACAAATCTTTTTCAGTTCTTTCAAAGAACTTGTATTGAAGATTTTCTTTTGGTTTTCCAGGTTTTTCTATTACAAGAGAAGCTGTACAAGAATAATCTCCATCAAATGCCAATTGATTATTTGCTTCATCAATAATTTTAAAAGCTTTATCTGCCTCTGCTTCAGAAACTTGCCCAAAAGCAGAAACGCAAATCATCAAAAACAATCCTAAAAATAAATTTTTCTTCATATTATCCTCTTATCTCAACGCTTGTGCTGGCGAAAGTCTACTTACACTTTTTGAAGTTCCACGCACAGCAATAATTGTAAGTAAAATCATTATAATGTATTTTCCAATCATTGAACCTACAGAAATTTCATAAGTTAAATGATTGTTTTTCATAAAGAATGAAAATGCGTCAAAATTAATTTGAATGCTACAAACGCATGTCATAAAAATTAATGCAACAATTACACCAACAATTGCACCAATTAAAGAAAGAATAACAGCTTCTGTTGTAAACAATTTTCCAGTTTGTTTTCCAGTCATTCCAACCGCACGCATTGTTCCAATTTCTTTTATTCTTTCATACATTATCATTCTGTAAGTGTTAGAAATTCCAACCATTACAATCAACATAATTACAATCAAAATCATTGTTGTAACACTGTGAACAATTGAAACAATTTGTCCCAAAACAGGAACTGCATCGTTTAAAGAAGCTACAGCATAAATAGTTTCTGGAATTAAGTTGTTTATAGCCTGCTTTCTAATTTTTCCTGCAATATTATTTGGAGCTTCTTTTTTTGCTTGAATTCTGTCTGTAACAGGTTTTCCTGATGCCCGAATGGAATCTTCAATCTGTTGAGCATATAAATCTTGTTTTTCATTTTCAACAAAAACAGAAAGACAGTTATATTCATTTGGTTTCATTTCTAAAGTTTCATTAATTGATTCAATTGGTGCGTAAATCATTATTGAATTCATAATAGAATCATCTTTAATAATTAACGAAACAGTAAATTCAGCAACATTTTTTTGTCCAGTAACAGTTGTTGTAGAATACAAAACAACATCTCCAATTTGAACATTTAATGAATCTGCTGTTTTTTTTGTAATTACCAAAGAATATGGTTTGTAAATATCTTCAATATTTCCTTCAAGAACAATAAAAGAATCAATTAAATGAGTTTCTTTTTGATAATTACAACCATTTATGTTTGTATCAACTTTTTTGCCATTAAAAATAACAGTTCCACCACTTTGTGTTCTACAAGCATAATATTCATACTGAATTCCGCTATTCAAAAAAACATTTTCAATAAATTCTGGCTCATCAATAATAAACTGATATTTTTTTACAATTTCTCCATCTTCACCAGTTTGATGTTTTACCCCTTGAACCATTACATTTCCACCGTTCATTTGAACAATATGTTCCACAAGATTTTTCATTGCTCCAGAGGCAATTCCATCAATTGCAGTTACAATAAAAAATCCAAAACTAATTGCCAAAGCCAACATCAAAGAACGGCGCTTTTGTCTTGTTAAGTTTTTTAACGCCAATAAAACTGTTGTTTTCATATTTGACATTTTACCCATATTACGCATCCCCCTTTGATAAAGCTTTTAACGGCGTAATTTTTAGTGCCGAAGAAACTGGATAAAGGTTTGCCAAGATTGTTCCAACCAAAATAATAATCATTGTGCTAACAAAGTTTCCTACAGTTGGAATAAAGGAAATTGAACCGCCACCCAAAATCATTTTTGCAATATCATCAGAAACTGTAAAATTGCATAAATTCAAAACACCCATAACAACTAAAGACAAAATTGTACCCACAATTTCAGCCCCTAAAGTTAAAGTTATTGATTCGCAGAAGAATAATTTACGAACAAAAGATTTGTTTGCTCCAATTGCACGCATTGTTCCAATTTCTCCAGTGCGTTCCAAAACAGAAATTACCATTGTGTTCATAATGATAATAAATACAACAATTGCCAAAATAATAATTAAAACTGTAAAAAGACTAGAAATACTTTCAACAGAAGAAGTAAATGTTCCAGCCGCATGAGCCCAATTACGAGCAACCGCTTGCACGCCAGCAGCCGCAAATTTGTTATTCAAATCTTCAATTACAGCGTCAATTTCAACATCACTCATACCTTTTTCACATCGAAGCAAAATATAATGCCACGCACCGTCATCAGTTTTGTTCAATTCATCGCGCAACGTTGTATCGCCAAGAATATCATCAAAAGAAACTTCACCAGAAGTTACAATTTCGCTTCCAAAATCGTCGCTGGCAAATAAATCATCATCACTACCAAACAAATCATCTTCCGAAGAAGTTGAAAAATCAAAATTAATTTCATCTGGCAATTCTTGAACAAAATTTGCGCCGTAAGTTAAATCTGCAAAGGCACGAGCCAAAGAAGGATCTGCATAAACAATAGAATACATTGCAGAATTTTCATCCGGTTGCTTATAAAATCCAACAATTTTTGCTTCACGAATTAAAGTTTGCATAGAAACACCAGAAATATAAATTGTCTGATTCAATTCCATTTCCGATTTATAATATTCGTAAAAGTTCTTTTTAAGACGTTCATCAACAAGAATTTCGTTTGTTCCAGCCGCAGGATATCTTCCTTCTGTAATTTTTTGATTTGGGAACATCTTAAAGTAAGCATCCGGTTCACCAGCAAACATATAAAAAACAGGAATTTTCATCATATCCTGATCTTCCATTTGAAAATCTGCATATTCACTATTAAACAAGATTCCTTGTGTAGTAACAATATTAGATTTTTGCAAAATGCCAGAAGTTTCACTTATGATTTTTTCTGCCGCTTTTGCATCTGGCAAAGCTGGAATCTGCTTAACTTCCATAACATTTGCCAAATCTGTAATTCCAAAAAGGTCCATAAAAACGCCATCAGGAATTGGAGCCGAAACAATAATATCAGCAGTGTAATTTGCTCTAAAATCCTTTTCCATTCCGTGATTTACAGACTCAATAAAACCATTGCCAACTTGAACAATCATCATACCAATTGCAATAAAAAGCCCAATAATGATTGTTTTAGATTTTTGCTGGCGTAAATTATTAATTGCAAGCTTAAAAATTACACCCATTTTTTAAGCCTCCAAATCGTATGTGTTGCTACCAGTTTTGTGTTCGTCCAATTTAATTTGTCCGTCAAAAATATGAATAACGTGATCACACATTTGAACAATACGTTTATCGTGAGTTGAAAAAATAAAAGTAGTTTGCAAATCTTTGTCATTGTTCAATTCTTTCATCAAAGACAAAATTTGTTTTGAATTTTCAGAGTCTAAGTTTGCAGTTGGTTCGTCTGCCAAAATTACGGGAGCTTTTGTTACCAAAGCACGAGCAATTGCAACACGCTGACGTTGTCCACCAGAAAGTTCAGAAGGTTTGTGCTTTTCCCAATCAGAAAGTCCAACTTTTTCCATTAAAAAACGAATCCATTCATCTTTTTCTTTTTTAGAAAAACTATCAACAGGACACTTTGCACTATTTTTTGAATCTAACAAAAGTGGAAACTGAATATTTTCGTAAACGTTCAAAACTGGAATTAAGTTAAATGTTTGGAAAATAAAACCAATGTGCGAACGACGCAATCCAGTAATTCTTTTGTCTAATTTATTTGGAACTTTATTTTTTCCTTTGAATTCAGAATTTTGACCATCGCCATTTAATTTGCCAGAA
Organism: Treponema sp.; assembly: GCA_017521105.1. Classification (GTDB taxonomy): domain Bacteria; phylum Spirochaetota; class Spirochaetia; order Treponematales; family Treponemataceae; genus Treponema_D. The sequence continues at coordinate 4,957 of JAFXDY010000112.1, read as the reverse complement.
TCAGAAAAAGTTTTAGACAAATCATAACCTTCGTAAACGTCAACTCCATCAATTACAAGTTTTCCGCTAGAAGGTAAATCAATCAAACCAATCATATTCAAAATTGTGGATTTTCCCGAACCAGAAGGCCCAGAAATTGCTGCAAATTCCCCTTTTTCAATTTCAAAAGAAACTTTTTTTACAGCTTCAACTTTTTGCTTTCCCAATGGATAAATTTTTTGTAAATTTTCTACAGATACTAAAGCCATATTTTCCTCTTTCCTGCATATTTTGCAATAATTATTTTTTATATGAATTATATAAATTTAATAATATCATTGCAACTTTTCAAGAAAAAGAAAAATTCATAAAAAAGCAATTAATTTTGTCCCAAATATTTAATTGTCAAACAAGCAATATCTCTAGAAAGTGTCTGATTCACTTTTTCAATTTTTTGATTACACAAATCAATTTTTGCAGTTAGGACATCCGCTTCTGTTCCGTATCCGTTTTGATATTCGTTTTCTTTTAGTTTGATTTTTGCCTGTGCCGATTCAATTTTTAAATCTTGATAATCAATTTTCAAAGTACATAAATCAACGGTGTTCCATTGTGTATCTAAAGTTTGAGTAATTTGTGCTCTGGCATCACTTTGATTAATTTTGGCTGTTTTTGTTTCGCTAATTTTTCTAGAAACATCCCTAACTTTTTTTCCACCGTCCCAAATTGTAGTTTTAATACCAACAGAAATATTTAATGAAAAATCATCTTTTCGCTGCCAGTTTGGTTCAAAAAAAGGGACTCTTGAACCACCGTAGCCGCCTGTAACTTGCAATGCCACATCTGGCTTCCAGTTTACAGAACCCTTTGCAATTTTTTCTGCCAAAACATTTATTGATTCAAGTTGCGAAAGCATTTTTATTGATTTTTGCTGACTCGAAGTTGCATTTTCCAAAACTTCAGTTCTGTTCAAAGCCATCACACTTAAAATTTCATTTTCATCAACAGAAAAATCAATTTGATTACGATTCAGATTTTGAAGTCCCGTTATTTTTTGAATTTCCAAAAGTTGATTTTTAATTTGTTCGTTTAGTTCCTGTTTTGAAATTTCTAATTGTTTTGCTTGAACTTTTGCTTCTACAACATCCTGATGAATCATCATTCCTGATTTTTCTGCATTTTCGCTAAATTCAACCATTCTGTTTGTAAAAGTTTCTGCTTCTTCAATTAAATCAATAATTTCATACAAACGGCACAAAGTTACAAGTCTAATTTTTAATTCGTTTTCTAATTGTTCTTGGGTAGACAAAAGCTGTAATTCTTTTACCCCAGAAATCTGCTTGTATAGTTTAATTGAATTTCCAATTTTTCCCCAAGTGAACAAAGGCTGCATCAAAGAAAGCTGAATGTTATACATTGTGTTTTCCATTCCATCATAAATTTTTACATATTGCCCTTGTCCGTTTGGTTTTATTCCATTTGGCCATTGAATTGCACCAAAAAGTTCGTCCACATTCAAATAAATTGGATCAACTGGAGGATTAAGCATATAAGTTCCGCTAAGTTGCAAATCAATTGTTGGTCCCAAACTTGCCCACGCATCTTTTACATCAAGAGTGCTTCTAAAATATTCTTCCTGCAAATTCAAAAGTTGTGGATTATTTTTGAACAATTCAGATTTTAAATCTTCGTAAGAATAAGTTTTTTCTTCTTGTGCACTCAAAAAAACAGTACAAACAAAAAAAGAGAAAATAAAAAATATTTTTTTATATGTAAGCTTTTGTTTCATAAATTTTTTAACCAAAGAAACTACTTCAATTGCACATTATATGTATTCTGATTACTTCGAACTTCCATTGTAAGTTTTTCTGTTTCACCAGCAAAAAGTTTAATTTGTGTAGTAGCAAATTTATCTGTGTAAGTTTCATCTGTCCAAGTAATTCCTTGTCCAAGCCCCGAAAACATTCCGTGTTTTTGATTTTGAGAGCTTCCCAATGTTTGGGCTGCAGTAGAAACTTGTCCGCAATCAATTGTAAATTCAGTTCCCGAACCGCAAGATTTCATAGAAAGTAATACACCATCATCTGCAACAGTTCCTTCTGCACTTCCTGTTGCCGAAAGTTGACCAGAAATTACAGGCATAGAAAGACGAGTAGATTTTCCGTACAAAGTTAAATCATAATCTCCAGAACCAATTTCCACATTAATTCCAGATTTTGCATCATCTCTAAAAGCATAATCTTTTGCTTCGTTATCTTGATTAAAACAAGCTTTCCAAGTTTCATTATTTGAATTTTGATAATATTTAATTGTAATAGTAGGAGAATTTTCTATTCCGTTGTTTTTGTCTTCTTCTGATTTGTATCTTGGATAAGAAATTTGAACAACCCCCGCTCCAGTAATTGTATTTTGATAAACTCTTGGCTTTATTTCTGCATTATTTTGTGTTGCCTGAGGAACACTAATATTTACCAAAACAGAGTTTCCTGTATTTTGATTTGTTGCAACATCTACCAACGAAAGATTCAACACCGAGGTTTTTCTAACCGCAGTTAACTCTTGATACACAGTATTGCTAATAGAATCTGAAACAATTAAAGATTGCCCTTTTGTTAAACCATAATTTTCGTGATAAAACAAAAAGTAAATATTTCTAATATCTGCGTCTTTTCCAAAAGCAGGATTTTTACTTTTCCAAACAAGTTTGCTTATAGAAAAAGAACCATCATTATTTGTGGAAGTATGACCATAGTAACTTGCGTTTGGAGAAAAATCTTGCCCTTCAATCCAAGAAGAATAATCAGAATTTCTATCACCTTCTGAAGTATAAGCGTACACATCAACATTTCCAATTCCAGCTTTTGGTGTTGATGTACTTTCTGAATCAACTACAATTCCACTTGTTCCGCCTTCAAAAACTGAATAACAACTTGTAAAACAAAATGCAAAAAAACTTAAAAAAACAAAAGTTGCATTTTTCAAACTTCTAAGATTATTCATTTTCATTGTTTTCATCTTTTTTTTCCTCAATCTGCTTAATTTTTTTATGTTTAATTCTTTTCTTTTCCATAAGTTCATATAAAACTGGAATAATGAGCAAAGTAATTAAAGTTGAAGAAAATAACCCACCCACAATTACTTGGCCCATTGGCGCATACATTTCTGAACCTTCACCAGTTGCAACAGCCATTGGAATATCGCCCAAAAGTGTTGTTAAAGTTGTAATCAAAATTGGTCGCAAACGAGATGACGCACCATCCAAAATGCATTCTCTAGTCAATTCGTTTTCTTCTTCTACAGGAAGTTCAATTTCCCACTCACCATCTTTATTTTGATGACCTTTTACTTTGGCAATAACTTCTTTTCTTTGAACTCTCAATAAATTTACATAATCTACAAGAATAATTCCGTTATTAACAACAACACCAGACAAAGTTATCATTCCCAAAAGCGAAAGCAAATTCACAGTTGAACCAAAAATCAAAAGCCCCAAAACAGCACCAATAAAACAAAACGGAATAGTTCCCATAATCAAAAGTGGATGTTTGAACTTTTCAAATTGCAAAACCATTACAGTGTAAACTAAGAAAACTGCAAGAATCATAGCAATAAGCATTGGCATTACCATATCGCCAATTAAAGCAACAATTCCACCAGATTTACTGTTTACCCCATTTGGCAAAGGATTTTTTGCAAGATAATCATTTACATAACTAGAAACATTTGCTGTATTTTCACTAATTAAAGTTGCACTTACAGTAATTGTTTTTGCTCTGTCTGAGTGATTTATTTGAGAAATCGATTTTTCCACTTTGATGTCAGAAAGATTTGCAAAAGAAACATCTTGTCCGTTACTTGTGATTATGTGAAGATTTGAAATTGTGTCTGGAGTTACGTTTCCGTCCAAAATGTTTGAAGAAAGATGAATATTATATCTATCTCCTGTTTTTAAATCTTTATATCGGCCAGCCTCCATTCCCTGAAACAAAATGGCACTTGTAATTCCCGCTTCGTAACTTGTAATTCCAAGGGAACTCAAATAATCCTGACTCATATCAATAATCATTGTGCTTGTGTCAAAATCTGTGTCCATTTTTGCAGTTACAACTTCTGGGTGTTTTTCAAGATGATTTTTTAACTCTTTTGCAGTATCATACAAAAGATTCATATCTTCCGAAATTAAAGTTAAACCATAACCACCGCCGCCAGAAACATAGCCAACAAGTTTATCAAATCCACCATTTTGAACAGAAACTTTTGCATCTGGAATTACCGCCGACCAAATTTCTTGCATTTGCAACATAATGTCGTGAACACTTCGATTTCGTTCTGCAACAGGAACCAAAATTATGTGGGCGTAAGCACTTTCTGGAACTGCCTGAGTAGAAATTCCTTTACTGTTACTTTGTCCAACGTAAATTACAGCACTTTGAATTTCTGGAACATATTTATACATCAAATCTTCTGCAACTTCCATTTTTTCTACAGTTTGTTCAAGTTTTGTTCCAATTGGCAAATCCATAGAAATAAAGAATTCGCTAGAGTCTGTAGAAGGAATAAAGGCAATTCCAAGGCGCAAAGCAATCACACCAGATAAAATCAAAAGGAAAATTGCAGAAACAATAACAATTAATTTATTTTTTAACGATACCAAAAGAAGTTTTCGGTAGCCCCGCTCAATTTTTTCCATTACAACATCAAACTTTCGTTTTTTTGTTCTAACTTTTGGACCTTCTTCTTTTAGCAAAAGTTTTAACAAATAAGGAACAATAACAACTGCCACCACAAAAGAAGAATAAATTGCCATCATAATTGTAATTGAAGCCGTATTCAAAACTTTTCCAATTAAACCAGAAAGCATAGAAATTGGCAAAAATACTACAATTGTAGTTGCGGCACTTGCCAAAATTGAAGCTGCAACTTCGCTCCAACCTTTGTTAATTGCCTGATTAACTGTATATTCCAATTCCCCGGTTTC
>JAFXDY010000111.1 GCA_017521105.1 Treponema sp. | reverse complement strand
TTGTATCAAAATTGTTTTCGCTTTGCTCAACAATTTTGAAGTACGCAGACACAAATGCACTTTGCATCCACGCTCTCCTTTACGCTTATCAACACACTTCATCTGTCAAAGTGTTTAAACAAACCATTGTGGACGAGGCTGACGGAAGGTGTACGATGTTTTACATCTCCTTTCACTTTCTATGAGGTGTATAATTTAGTAGAATTTAGAGTGCAGAGAAAAAGTGCTTCGAATGTAAATTTAATTCTCTTAATTCTGAATTCTGAATTCTGAATTCTTAATTTACTTTAAACCTACAATTTATTTTTGAAAAAAATCCTGTTTGTAAAGATTTTTCTTTGCGGGCAGGATTTTTTTATTATATTTTATCTCAGATAATTTAAAAATCTTAATTAAAAAAGAGGATGAAATATGGTAAAAAAGTTTTGTAAATTAACTATTTTGGGTGGCATGTTGTTGCCATTGGTTTTTACTTCTTGTTGGGGTAAAAAATCAAAAGGGGAAGTTCGATATTTGAACTTTAAGCCAGAAAGTGCCGGAGTTTATGAAGAACTTGCACAAGTCTACGAAAAAGAAACTGGTGTAAAAGTCATTATTGAAACTGCTGCAAATAATGCTTATGAATCTACTTTAACTGCAAAAATGGCAAACAGAAATCCACCTACATTGTTCCAAATTAATGGTCCTAAAGGTTATGCAAACTGGAAAGATTATTGTGCAGATTTAAAAGATTCCGAATTGTACAAACACCTTACCGACAAATCTCTTGCTGTAACAGATAAAGGTGGTGTTTATGGTATTCCTTATGTTTTGGAAGGCTACGGAATAATTTATAACAAAGAAATTACAGATAAATATTTTGCTTTGCCAAAAAAAGCCACAACTTTTAAAAGCATGGACGAAATCAACAATTTTGAAAAGCTTAAAAAATTAGTTGAAGATATGCAAAAAAATGCTAGCAAATTGGGAATAAAAGGCGTTTTTGCTTCAACTTCACTAAAAGCTGGGGAAGATTGGAGATGGCAAACTCATCTTTTGAATATTCCAATTTATTACGAATTTACAAATAACAACATTGATTTAACTTCCAACCAAACAGACACAATCACTTTTGAATACAACAAAAACTTTAAAAACATTTTTGACTTGTATTTGAACAATTCTGTAATTCCGCCAAAACAAGTTGGAATCAAAACTGTAGATAATTCTATGTCTGAATTTGCTCTTGGTGAATGTGCAATGGTTCAAAATGGAAACTGGGCTTGGAGTCAAATTGAAGGTGTAAAAGGAAATGTTGTAAAAGCTGATAATATAAAATATTTACCAATTTACACTGGTATGAAAGTTGACCCACAACAAGGTCTTTGTATTGGAACAGAAAATTTTTATGCTGTAAACAAAAAAGCGTCGGCAGAAGATCAAAAAGCTACAGTTGATTTTGTTTACTGGCTTTATTCATCAGAAAAGGGAAAAGATTACGTTATCAATAAACTTGGTTTTATTTCTCCGTTTGATACCTTTACAGAATTTGAAAAACCAAAAGATCCATTGGCAGTTGAAGTTTTGCATTGGATGAAAAAATCAGACATTACTACAATTCCATGGTATTTTACTTTGTTCCCATCACAAGTTTTCAAAGATGATTTTGGCTCAGATTTGTTGCGTTATGCTCAGGGTTCCGAAAATTGGGCTACAGTTACAGATAATGTAATTGCAGATTGGAAAAAAGAAAGTGCTGCTTCTCAGTAGTTATTTTTGAAAAAATTAGCTGTCTAATATGTTAAAACTGTCATTCCCGCACATTGATGCGGGAATCTCTAAATGCGTGTAAAAGATATATTTTAGACAGCTTTTTTAGCAATCTTTTGGAGTTTATTCATGAAGAAAAAAAATGTTATTAATCCAATAAAAAAATATTTTCCTATTTTTCTTTTACCAACTTTAATTGCATTTACCCTTTTTTTTATTGTTCCTTTTGTAATGGGCGTTGCTCTTTCTTTTGGTCAATTTAAAGTTATTACAGATGTTGAATGGGTTGGGTTTCAAAATTATATAAAAGCATTTACTTTTGATAATGATTTTTTGCGTTCATTAGGTTTTACTTCCTTATTTACTTTGGTATCTATAATTTCTGTTAATGTTTTTGCTTTTTTATTAGCGTTACTATTAACAAAAGGGTTAAAAGGTACAAATTTTTTTAGATCTGTATTTTTTCTTCCAAATTTAATTGGTGGAATTGTTTTAGGTTACATTTGGAATTTGATTATTAATGGGGTGTTGGGATATCTTTTTGGGGAAGATATTTCGTTCAAAGCTCAATATGGATTTTGGGGACTTGTAATTCTTACAAACTGGCAATTAATTGGCTATATGATGGTAATTTATATTGCAGGTCTACAAAATATTCCAAATGATTTAATGGAAGCAGCAGCTATTGATGGTGCTTCAAAATTTAATATTTTGTTAAAAATAAAAATTCCAATGGTTATGCCTTCAATTACAATTTGTACTTTTCTAACCTTAACAAATACTTTTAAAATGTTTGATCAAAACTTGGCTCTTACAAATGGAGCACCAAACAGAGAAACAGAAATGCTTGCTCTGAATATCTACAATACCTTTTATGGACGTTCAGGATGGCAGGGAGTAGGGCAAGTAAAAGCGGTTGTTTTCTTTTTAATTGTAGCAGTTATTGCATTTTTACAATTAAAATTTACAAAATCAAAGGAGATTGAGCAATGATAATAAAACAAAAAAAATCCATAGGTGATATTGTTTTAATTTCCCTATTAATTATTTTAACTATATTGTTTATATTTCCAATTTTGTTGGTTGTAATGAATTCTTTTAAATCAAGATTATATGTTTCGACCCAACCTTTTGTTTTACCAAATTCCCAAACTTTTGTTGGATTAGAAAATTACATAAATGGTCTTACAACCTCTGGGTTTGCATTTGCTTTTCTTCGTTCAGTTTGGATAACAATTTCTTCTGTTGTTGTAATTATTATTTTTACTTCAATGACCGCATGGTATATTACAAGAGTAAAATCAAAATTTACAAAAGGATTATATTATCTTTTTGTATTTAGTATGATTGTTCCTTTCCAAATGGTAATGTACACAATGACATATTTAGTAAATCAGTTGGCTTTTAGCAATGTTTTTGGAATTATTTTTGTATATCTTGGATTTGGTGCTGGACTTGCGGTTTTTATGTTTACGGGTTTTGTAAAATCAATTCCTGTTGAAGTTGAAGAAGCAGCAACAATTGACGGTTGTACGCCTCTTCAGACATTTTTTAAGGTTGTTTTTCCAATGCTAAAGTCAATTACAATTACAGTAGCAATTTTGAATGTAATGTGGATTTGGAACGATTATTTGCTTCCATATTTGATTTTGGGTGAATCGCAAAAAACAATTCCAGTTGCAATTCAAATTGCCATGCAAGGAGCTTATGGTGCCACTGACTACGGCGGATTTATGGCAATGTTAGTTCTTGCAATAATTCCAATTATTATCTTTTATATTTCTTCACAAAAATATATAATTAAAGGTGTAATTTCGGGTGCTGTAAAAGGATAATTTACAGTAAATTAACTTTTTGGATGATGTTATGAATATTTTAAACAAACGTGGTTCAGGTGTATTAATGCATATTTCTTCGTTGCCTGGAAAAACAGGAATTGGAACTTTAGGAAAATATGCATATGATTTTGTAGATTTATTGTGTGATGCAAATCAAACATATTGGCAAATTTTACCAGTAGGTCCAACAGGATACGGCGATTCCCCATATCAAAGTTATTCAACTTACGCAGGAAATCCTTATTTTATTGATTTTGAAATTTTGGAAAAAGAGGGATTTTTACAAAAGGCTGATTATGAATCTTTGCAGTGGTCTGAAACTGAAAGATATGTTGATTACGGCCTTGTTTATGTGAATCGTGGAAAAGTTTTTAAAATCATATATGAAAATTTCAAGAAAAACATTCCAGCTGATTTTAATTCCTTCTGTATAGAAAATGAAAAATGGCTTAATGATTACGCTTTGTTTATGGCTGTAAAAGA
>JAFXDY010000110.1 GCA_017521105.1 Treponema sp. | reverse complement strand
GGTTTAATACAAACCCTAAAAACGGCCGAGTCAAGGCCTTGAGCAAAGCGTGCCTTGACCGGACGTATTTAGGGGTTATTACAAATCCTAAAAACGGCCGAGTCAAGGGCTTGAACGAAGTGTCCCTTGACCGGACGTATTAGCTTACATAACTTATAACATAATATACCTAATCTGGCAAGGTATTTCAGAATAAAAAGTGCTTAAAATTTAAAAAAAGTTTGTTTTTTTATTAATTTTTTAGTTTTTTATGATTCTTTACGACGTTTCATAATAATCATTGTGATGTCGTCTTTTATTGGTTCGTCTCCAACGTAAAACTTTAGGGAATCTAAAATTGTATCTAAAATTTGAGAAGCAGATTGAAAGTGATATCTATCTAGTAATTTTATTAAGCCGTCTTTTCCAAAAGGAACAGAATTTTCATTTATAGATTCTGTAATTCCATCTGTATAAAGTAAAATAATGTCATCAGGATATGTTTCTAATTCTATATTTGGGAATGAAACATCAAAATCTTTAAATCCAATTATTCCATATTGTTTTGAAGGGTCTGAATATTTTATTTCTTTTATTGAGTTTTCTTTTGCACTGTACAAAAGTGGAGCAGGGTGCCCTGCAGATGCCATTGTACCTTTTATGCAGTCTTTTTTCTTTTTATCAAAATTAAGTAAAACACCTGTTAAATATCTGTCTGAATAACTTTTTTGTTTGATAATGCTGTTATTAACGTTTTGTAAAATCTCTGAAACAGAAAGTTTGTTTTTCTTTCCTTCTGTGTAGTTTTGGTAGATAATATTTTTTGATAACATTGTTAATAATCCGGCAGAAGTTCCGTGTCCAGAAACGTCAAATAAACCAATTCCTTCAAGTTCATTTGAATCTGTTGAATAGTAATCGTACAAATCTCCAGAAACGTTATCCATTGGTAAATAGCAAATGGCAATATCCCAATCGTTAAAGGTTGCTTCTTTTGGAGGTAAAAATCCTTGTTGTACAAATGTGGCTGTAACTAAATCTGCGTTAATTTTTGTTACCTGACTTGCCAAAATAGAGTTTGTTGAAGAAAGTTCCTGAGTTCTTTCTTTAATTTGAGTTTCAAGTTGGTATGTAAAATTCGATAATTTTTGTCTTAATGTAATATTTCTAACATAAGAGTCGGTAAGAGATTTTAGCATGTATGATAAGAAAATAAAAATTGTAATCTGCCAACCGTACAATGTTATATAAGGAAGATACGTAACTTTAAAAACTTTTCGCAAAATAATGTCAATTACCACAGCAACAACAGTTGGAAGTAGAGCAAGATATTTTTTTAATAGGAATTCTTTATTTCGCTTATTTTTATATGCTTTTACGCTGTAATATAAAATTACAGATTCCTGACAAGTTAAATATATAAAAGCAATAGGAATTAGTTTTCGTAAAACAAGTAAAGATGGTGCTGCCCAAAAGATTATTAATGTTGTAAACAAAACTAAAAGTCTAAATGCTTGAAATTTGTGGGAATAAGGAATTCTTATAAGTTTAAGTGAAAAGGAAATATTAAAATAAACTGTAAGAATGAATCCTGTACAGAAGAAAAGTTTTAAGAAAACTAAGTAATTTGTAAAATGCAGTGAAAACCATGGTGTTTCTGCTGCAAAGAATGAAAATAAGAATAAAGTTGTACTAAATGTTTGCAATGCAAAAGATAAAAATTCAGGAACTTTTGTATGTTTTCTTAATGACATGTAAGCTATGATGTAGAATAAAAATGTAATAACCATTAAGCCTGCACAGAAAATGTAAATTTTTGAATTTAAAAATGAAAATAATTCCGAAAAGAAAAATGTGTCTTGTTGTTCTCCAATAAACAAAAAGTCAGAAATAGAACCTGTTGCTCCCGGCCAAACTTGAATATAAATTGTATTTAATCCATCTGGAATTAAAGTCGTTTCAGAAAAATAATAGTAGTGAGCTTGGAAGCCAGAAGTAAAACCTTCAGAAGTATTATGTTCTGGAACAAGTCCTTTACCACCAAGATAAGAATTATTTAACCAAATATTATTGGCTGGTTTTAAATATGTAATAAAAAAAGCTAAGTCTTTGTTTTTTAATTCTTCAGGTAATGTGAATTCGGCTTTAAGCCAAATGTAATTATTTTTATCTTTTAGAAGACTAAATAAGTTGGTGTATTTATTTAATGGAAGTTGTTTAAAAGTTGAGTCAAACTTTTTAATTTCATCAATAGTAACGTGAGGTGAAGTTTCTACGTAAGAGATTTTGTTTTTTAAATCTATTCTTGTGTTTTTATTTTTGATACCACAAGAAGTAAGTAATAAAAGTGAGGCACAGATGAGTCCAAGTATATAAATTTTTCTCTTACAGAACATATCTTCTATTATACTCTCATATAATAAGAAAGTAAAATTAATTATTAGATTATTTTTAATTTTTAGCACAGTAAAAATAACAAAAAAATGCTAATTGCGAATATATTTCAATCAAAAATAATAAAAAAAATGAAGATATTACCAAAAAAATGAAGATATTATTTTTTTATGATTTTTCTAATGGTGTATAATTAACTTAAGTCAAGGGAGTTTTCTTTCTTGAAAAAAAAGAAAATCTAAATATAGGAGATTTTGTATGAAAAAATTTTTAGCAGTTTTGTGTGTTGCAGCTGTTTGTACATCTGTATTAGTTGCAGCTCCAAAAAAATCTAAAGTAAAAGGTGTTAAAATTGGTGTTTCAATGCCAACAAAAGACTTGCAGAGATGGAACCAAGATGGTGCTAACATGAAAGCACAACTTCAAAAGGCTGGTTACAAAGTAGATTTGCAATATGCTGCAAATGATATTCCTACACAAGTTTCACAAATTGAAAACATGGTTACAGGAAAATGTAAGGTATTAGTAATTGCTGCTATTGACGGATCAGCTTTGAAAAATCCACTTGATCAAGCAAAGAAAAAAGGTATTAAAGTTATTGCATATGACCGTCTTATTATGAATACAGATGCTGTTTCATATTATGCAACTTTCGATAACTACAAAGTTGGTACTATTCAAGGTGAATATCTTGTAGATAAATTGGGATTAAAAGACAGAACAAAGAAAAATCCTGTTTATATGGAATTGTTCACAGGTGATCCAGGTGATAACAATATCAACTTCTTCTTTGGTGGAGCTATGGATATTCTTAATCCATATATTGAATCTGGTGTAATTGTTGTTCCTTCAAAACAAACATCAAAAGCTCAATGTGCTACATTGAACTGGTCTACAGAAGAAGCTCAAAAACGTATGGAAAACCTTATCACATCTAACGGTTATGGTCCAAAAGGTAAAAAACTTGATGCTGTTTACTCATCAAACGACTCTTGTGCAATGGGTATTACAAACGCTCTTAAATCTGCTGGATACACAGCTGAAAACTTCCCTCTTATTACAGGGCAAGACTGTGATATTACATCTGTAAAAAATATGATTGCTGGAACACAAGCTATGTCTATCTTCAAAGATACTCGTACACTTGCTGCGAAAGTAGTTGAAATGGTTGATGCAATTGTTAAAGGTTCTGAACCTCCAATCAACGATACAAAAACTTATGACAACGGAACAGGAATTATTCCTTCATTCCTTTGTGAACCAGTTTATGGATCAAAAGAAAACTACAAAGAATTGTTAATTGATTCTGGTTATTATACAGAAGCTCAATTAAAATAGAATAAGTAATTAAATACTTGCAAAGGGGTTGTCAAAAGGCATCCCCTTTGTTCGTTTTTTTTATCATTTTAGGTTAGGTTTTATTTTTCCACTTCAAGTGGAAATCCCAATATAAGAGGCTTCTAATGGCAAAAGTATTATTGGAAATGAAGAATATTACAAAAGTTTTTCCTGGGGTAAAAGCTCTTGATAATGTTAATCTTGTAGTTGAAGAAGGTGAAATCCATGCAATTTGTGGTGAAAATGGTGCTGGAAAATCTACTTTAATGAAAGTTTTAAGTGGTATTTACGGATACGGAACTTATGACGGCGAGGTTACTTATGATGGTAATATTTGCAAATTTCAAAATATTAAAGATAGTGAAGAAAAAGGAATTGTAATTATTCATCAAGAATTGGCTCTTGTTCCTCTCCTTTCAATTGGAGAAAATATTTTCCTTGGAAATGAGCGTGGTAGTAAGGCTAAAATTAACTGGTCTGAAACTTTTGATAAGGCTGATGAACTTTTAAAAATGGTTGGGTTAAAAGATTCATCAAAAACATTAATAAAAGATATTGGAGTTGGTAAACAGCAATTAGTAGAAATTGCAAAAGCTCTTGGTAAAAACGTACGTCTTTTGATTTTGGATGAACCAACTGCTTCTTTAAATGATACAGAAGCTAAACACTTGCTTGATTTGCTTTTAGAATTTAAAAAGCAAGGTATGACATCTATTATCATTTCTCATAAATTGAATGAAATTTCTTATGTTGCAGATAAAATTACTGTTATTCGTGATGGTGCTTCTATTACAACATTAGATAAAAATAAAGAAAACTTTACAGAAGATACAATTATTTCGGCAATGGTTGGACGAAGTCTTACAGACCGTTTCCCAAAACGTCAAAGTAATGTTGGTGAAGTTTGTTTTGAAGTTAAAAACTGGAGTGTTGATCATCCAATTTTTGACGGAATTAAAGTTTGTGACAATGTAAATTTTAATTTGCGCAGAGGCGAAGTTCTTGGAATTAGTGGTCTTATGGGTGCTGGTCGTACAGAACTTGCAATGAGTATTTTTGGTAAATCTTATGGCGAAAATATTAGAGGGCAGATTTTTATGAACGGAAAACAAGTTCATTTTCCAAATGTAAAAGCTGCAATTAAAAATAAAATTGCCTATGTTACAGAAGATAGAAAAGGAAATGGTTTAATTTTATCTGAATCAATTTCTAAAAATACAACAGCTGCAAATTTAGAAAGAATTTCTAAAAACTATGTAATTGATTTTGATAAAGAAAGACAATATTCCCAAGAAATGGTAAAGGAAGTTCATACAAAATGTTCTTCTGTTGATGAGGATGTTGGAAATCTTTCTGGTGGTAATATGCAAAAAGTTCTTTTGGGAAAATGGCTTTTTGCACAACCTGATATCTTAATTCTTGATGAACCAACACGTGGTATTGATGTTGGGGCTAAGTATGAAATCTACTGTATCATAAATGAAATGGTTTCAAACGGAAAATCTGTAATTATGATTTCTTCGGAAATGCCTGAACTTTTGGGTATGTGTGACCGCATTTATGTAATGAATGAAGGTAGAATGATTGCTGAAATGGATGGAAAAGAAGCCACTCAAGAAAAAATTATGGCAGAAATCATTAATTCTGGAAAATAGGTTTTATAAGGATTTTACGGAGGTTATATGTCAGAAAATAAATTGGATGTTAAAAAGGTATTAAAAGATAATACAATGTTACTTGTTTTAGTTGGCGTTATGCTGTTATTTCAAGTATTAATTCTTTTGACAGGACACGGTTCTTTGTTTGCACCAGCAAACATTACAAATATTATTAGACAAAACTCTTATGTTGTTATTCTTGCAACTGGTATGCTTTTGTGTATTTTGACTGGCGGTAACATTGATTTGTCTGTTGGTTCTGTTGTTGCGTTAGTTGGTGCTGTTGCTGGTGTATTAATTGTTAACTGGGGATTACCAATTTGGCTTTCTATTGTTTTGTGTTTGCTTATTGGTACATTAATTGGTGCTTTCCATGGGTTCTTTATTGCTTACATTCACATTCCTCCATTTATTACAACTTTGGCCGGAATGCTTTTGTGGCGTGGTGTTGCAACAATTGTTCTTGATGGTCGTCCAATTTCACCTTTCCCAGATAATTATTTAAAATTATTTGAAAGTTTTGTTTTTGGTGGTGGAGAAGAAACTAGCATTTTCTTAATTACAATGATTATTGCTGTTATTTGTTGTCTTATTTTTGTATTTACAGAAATTTACAGCAGAGCTAGCAAAAAAGCTCGTGGTTATACAGTTTCTTCAAAAGCACAATTTATTTCAAAATTAGTTATTCTTTGTGCTGTAATTCTTGTAATTGGTCAATTCTTGGCTAGAGACCGTGGTATTCCTGTTGTTTTAATCTTATTGTTTGTTGTAATTGCAATTTATTCATATTTTACAAAAAATACTGTTCCAGGACGTTATTTATATGCAATTGGTGGTAATGAAAAAGCTGCTAAACTTTCTGGTGTAAACACTGATAATGTTATGTTCTTTGCATATACAAATATGGGATTCCTTTCGGCAGTTGCTGCTTTAGTTTGTGTTGCTCGTTTGAACTCTGCACAACCTACAGCTGGTAACAGTTACGAAATGGACGCTATTGCATCTTGTTTTATTGGTGGTGCTTCTGCATACGGTGGAACGGGAACTGTAACTGGTGCTGTTATTGGTGCCATCTTTATGGGTGTATTAAACAATGGTATGTCAATTCTTGGTATTGACCAAAACTGGCAACGTGCAGTAAAAGGCTTGGTTCTTCTTGCTGCAGTAATCTTTGATGTTGTATCAAAGAAAAAGAAATCAAGTAAATAAAAAAATAAAGTTTAATAATTAGTCTTCTACCAGCTAATTATGTTTGTAAGCTTTTACCGATGCAGTTTTTTACGTTTATCTGCATCGGTTTTTTTTTGTCTTTTTTAATTTGCATATATAAAATCTTTTTATAGTGGGGGATTTATGATGATGGAAAAAGTGACAGTTTGAAAAGTATTTAATAAAGTGTTTTAGTTTGTTATAATAAATATATGACTGTGAATGATTTGTTTTTTGAAGTATACAAAATGTATGGAGCTGTAACTAGGGCAAGAAACTGTTTTTTATACACAAAAAAAGGTGTTAGATTAACAGATTTGTATCAAGAAGAAGGACGAGCTATACTTGGTTGGTCTGGTGATAATGCATATACTCAAATGAAAAACAATATGAATAAAGGAATTTCTGGAAGTTTTATTACAGAAGGGCAAAATAGAATTCAAAAAGCTGTTTCTAAATTGTTTAATTCTGATAGAAAAATCCTTTATTTTTCAAATAAAACAGATGCTCTTAAATGTGGATTACTTTTTTCAAAAGATAGTACAATTTTTTGGAAGCCTTGGTCAAATGTTCAAATTGAAATTGGAAATGTAAAATCAATTGTTTTTGCACCAACATTTCCTTGGACAGATTCAATTTATATTGTGGCAATTCAAAAAGAATTTTATGAAGACAATAAAGAACTTGAAGATTTTGTAAAAAATAAATTGAATATTCCTTTTCCTTTAGAAGCTGGAATTACAAGAAGTATTTATAATTTAATTGACGCAATGGCTGTTAGAAAAGAAACAGATTGGTTTATTTATGATACAGTTCTTACAAAATATTGGACACGAAAAGGTCCATATTTGTATTCAAAAGTGCC
This sequence comes from Treponema sp., assembly GCA_017521105.1. Lineage (GTDB taxonomy): Bacteria > Spirochaetota > Spirochaetia > Treponematales > Treponemataceae > Treponema_D. The sequence continues at coordinate 5,825 of JAFXDY010000110.1, read as the reverse complement.
TCAAGAAAAATATGATAGTTTTGTTTTACACTGTCTGAACTTGGGAATTGTAATAAATCCTTCTTTTGATTCTCCTTCTATAATTCCTTTTGGTGCAGACAAAGGTGTCTTTACAAAATTAAAAAATAATCCATTTAATTACTAACATTTTTGTAAATATAAGTCGAAAATCAAATTATGGATACAGAAATTCTCTTATTCTTAATAAAATTAGTTCTCGGTGGATTTGTTGCTTTTTTAGCAATTTTGATTATGTCTAAAACAAGAGCTGCGTCATGGATGTTTATTGTTTGCGGCTTTTTATTTTCTTATATTTCTTTGATGTTTGATTTATTTGTTTCTCTTGGAATAATTAGCGAACCTCCAATTTATGTTTACGGAATTCCATTAGTTTCGTTGCTATCGATTGTTATTCCAAATGTTTTTTTTGTCATTGGATTTATTATTAAATTATTAAAAAAATAAAAGGATTTTAAATGACAGAATTAGACGAATATTGGAATAGTTTTTTAGAAAAGACAAATCGTGATAAAGATGAAAAGTGCGCAGGTGATTTATTTTTTGAAGGCAAAAATTTTATTAATGCTGAACTAAATTCCATTGTTTTGGCTGGGCAAAAAACAGCATTTTTTACTACTTTAGCCACTTTTACAATTGACGGAGAACCTTTGCCAGTTTCTGGTGAATTGTATATTTTAGTAGATAATCAAAATAAGCCTTTGTGTGTTTTAGAAATGGAATCTGTGAATATTATTCCATTTAATGAGGTAACTTGGGATATGGCCCAAAAAGAAGGCGAGTGTAGCACTTTTGGTGAATGGAAAGAAAAAATGCAGGAATACATTGAAGATGAAGGTCATGTTCTTGGTTTTGATTATTCTGAAGATATAAAATTGGTATTTCAAACTTTTAAAGTAATTTATAAATAAAGCGAGGTTTTTTTATGAAAACAGAAAGAAAATCAATTAGTTCATTAATTCTACAAATTGCTTTGGGATTATTGTTCTTGGTAAGTGGAATTTGGTCTTTGCAAAGTGGCAACGGTGATGAAATTGCAGGAGCAATTCGTTCAATTTTTGATGGCGATATTGAAAAAGTGTTAGTAGTTGTTTTTGCAATTATTGAAATTATTACTGGTGTTTTTCTTTTATTAAGAATTTTTGTATTTTTGGGAACAAATTTAGACAAATTATTTATGTTAATCATTATGATTTGTTGGATTGTTTGCATTATTATGACTGATGTTATTGGTCCAAATGGAATTATTAATAATTTGAACAGTAACTTCTTAAACTTTTTGTACAGATTTGCAAGTCACTTATTAATTTTGGGTGCAATTATTAAAGTTTCTGAATAGAGAAAAAAGAATGAAGAAAAGTTTTGCATTTTGTTTTTTATTAATGATTTTCTCTAGTTGTTTTGCAAAAGAAAAATTTATTAATTATGCTTTTGGGATTTCAACTGGGATTCCTATTTATGATTCTTCGCAAATTAAACAAATTAATAAATATTTTTATAACAATGGAACAAGAATTATTTTGGGAACAAATGCTAGAGTGGAATTTAACATTTTGGAAAACTTTTCTTTGTTTGCAGATTCAGATTTATTATTTGATTTTAATTTTAATTCTGAAGAACATTTTAATATGCTAGATCTTTCTTTTTCGGGAGGTATAAAGATTTTTCCTGGAATTGGAGGTTTTGCAGCAGGAATTGGTTACACTTTGGGTAAGCGATTTAATATGTATGATCTTACCCAAACAACAAAAGAAAATCTGGGAGAACCAATTAGTAAAAATGATTGGGGCAACGGATTTAAAATTTTTGTTGAATATGATTTTACCCACAAAACAAACAGAATCCTTCCGATTGTTGGTATAAATTGGAAATTTATGCCTAGAGGAAATAAATATTACGATAATATTTTTACATTATATTGCATGGTAAAATTATAAATCTTTTGATAACAAACAACAGCAATAAGCTTCAATTGCGTTTCCGCTACCGACATCACCAAGCTTTTCGCCTGTTTTTGCCTTTACAAAAACTTGGTCTGTATTTATTTGCAAAGTTTTTGCAATGGAATTAATAACATCATTCCTAAATGGAATGAATTTTGGTTTTTCCAATTTGATTACACAATCTAAATTTTCAATTTTCCAACCTGCAGCATAAACATCTTTCATTACAGATTTTAACAAAAAAGCAGAATCGGCATCTTTCCATTTTGAATCTTCTGGTGGAAAATAAGAGCCAATATCACCAAGCCCCGCGGCACCTAAAATAGCATCAGTTATAGCATGAAAAAGCACATCTCCGTCAGAATGACCGTCTTCTCCTTTTTCAAAAGGGATTTCTACACCACCTAATACGAGTTTTCTTTGAAAAACAAGTTTGTGTAAATCATAACCTAAACCAACTCTAATCATAAAATCTCCAATTTTGCATTTTGTTTTTAATAGAAAATTTATTCAATGCGTTTTAAATCTGCTGGATAAGTAATTTTTATGTTATTTGAATCTCCTTCAATTACTTTTACAGGTCCGCAATATTTTCCCCAAATTTCTGTATCGTCGGTGTATTCAACATTTTCCAAAATAGATTTTTTGTGGGCTTCATATAATTTGTTAAATTCAAAGCCTTGTGGAGTTTGCACAGCCACCAAAGATTTTCGTTCCAAATGTTTTTCTATAAAACCTTCTGAGTTAATTTGTTTTTGAGTATCTGTTGGTGTTAGACCTGGAACAGAAGCTCCGTATTGAATTGCGGTTTCCAAAGTTTGCAAAATTGTTTGTTCAGAAACAAAAGGTCTTGCACCGTCGTGAATTAATACATAATTTTCTTGATTGTTGTTTAGTGTTGCAATTGCGTTGAGCCCGTTGAACACAGATTTTTGTCTTGTTGTGCTGCCTTCTACAAAATTGATTTTTACATTAAATTGTTCTTCAAGTGATTGAATTTCTGAATCGGAATAAACAGCTTTTTTTGATTGTTCAATTGCGTTAGGTGGTGTTGTAATTACAAAATGGGCTATTTTATATTTTGGCCCAATTGCTTTAAAAAATGATTTAGCACAAGTAGAAATTACTGTGCCATTTTTGTAAGGAAGATATTCTTTTTTAATTCCACCACCGATTCTTGTTGAAGAACCGGCAGCAGTAATTATTATTGAAATGTTTTTAGAATGAATCGTCGTTGTCAAAATCATCATCACTTAAATCTGAATCCAAATCGTCGTTATCCTCATCGTCGTCATCATCAGATCTTTTGTTTGGTTTAATATCATCCATTAAATCGTCGTCTTCATCGTCTTCATCAAATTTAGCAACAGGTTTAACTTTTTGAATTCCACCAAGAGGTTCAAGTTTTGTATGAATTGCTTTTTCAATTTCTTTTTCTGAAACACCTAATGCAAAAGAAATTTCATCTTCAAGTAATTTTTTTGCAGAATCGTATAATTTGCGTTCCAAAATTGGAAGTTCTTTTACTTTACTTCTGTTGTAAAGGCATCTAACAATTGTTGCAATGTCTTTTACAGTTCCTTTTTTTAGAAGATCAAGATTCATCTGATATCTTAATTTCCAATCAGAAGTAATTGGTTCAAAAGAATCACCCAAAAGATTTAATGCTTCTTCGGCTTCTTCTTTTGATACAATTTCGCGAATTCCAAGATTTTCTGCATTTTCTACAGGAACCATAACAATCATGTCAGAAGCTTCAATGTAGATTTTGTAATAAGTTGTAAGTTTGTCTTTAAACATGCGTTCAAAAACTTCTACAACTTTACCAACTCCCTGACAAGGATATACAATTTTTTGGTCAATTTTAAATTTTGTTTCCATAATGTTCATTAAATATATCACAAATTTATAAAAAATTCAACGTATGGTAAATAACAGAAATCTTAATTTACAAGTTCTTTTGCCCTTTCCAATGCCGCATTAATATTATCAAAAATATTTTCACGACCAATTTTTTCTGTCATGCCAGTTTTTTCACAAAGCATAAATGGTTGTGTATGAATTCCGCTCAAAACAATTGTAATTCCTTTTCTATCGCAAGCCGCTTTACATTGTTCCAATGCACGAATTCCACCTGCGTCCAAATACAATGTGTTTCTCATGCGCAAAATTAAAACTTTGTAATTGTTTTTTGTTCTTTCCATTGCAAGTTCAAATTTACGGATTGTACCAAAAAACAACGGACCGTTAATTTCGTAAATCATTACATCTTTTGGAATTTCAATTTGTTCATCATAATCGTTTGTTTTTGCACCTTCAAAAATGCCTTTGTTTCCTGATGTAACTTCCGAAAGTTCCACAATTTTTTTAATGAATAAAAGTCCTGAAATAATCAAACCAATTGAAATTGCGTAAGTTAAATCTACAAAAACAGTAATCAAGAATGTAATTAACAAAATTGCAATATCAGATTTTTGACCTTTTGCTAACGCTTTAATTGCTGGCAAACCTGCCATGTTCCAAGCAACGCTAATCAAAACTGCCGCCAAAGCTGCCATTGGAATATATTCAACATATTTTCCAAACAAAAGCATAATCAACAAAAGTGTAATTGCGTGAATAATTCCTGCAATTGGAGTTCGTCCACCGTTGTTAATATTTGTTGCAGTTCTGGCAATTGCACCAGTTGCTGGAAGTCCGCCAAAAAGTGGGCTAAAAATGTTTGCAATTCCCTGACCAATTAATTCGTTGTCTGAATTGTGTTTTGAACCAATCATACCGTCTGCAACAACTGCCGAAAGCAAAGATTCAATAGCAGCCAAAACTGCAATTGAACAAGCAGTTGGAAAAACAGTTTTAATTGTTTGAAAACTCAAAGCTGGTAATTGAGGTTTTGGCAAAGATGAAGGAATTGAATATCTGTCTTTAATGATGTCTGTGTGTAAGTCAAAACAATTAGAAAGGATTATGTTTGCCACAGTTGCCAAAATAATTACAATTAATGATCCTGGAATTTTATTTGTTACTTTTGGCCACAAGAAAATAATTACAAGACAAACTAATGCCATTATAAATGAATACCAATTAATAGTAGAAATTGAAGAAATGTAAACTAAAATCTTTCCTACAAAAGTTCCTGGCATTTTAGCATAAGATTGACCCAAAATTTCAATTGGTTTTGAAAAATCTGGGGTTAATCCCAAAAAATCACCAATTTGACCTGTTGCAATAGTTACCGCAATTCCTGCTGTAAAACCAATTACAATTGTATATGGAATAAATTGAACTAATCCACCAAGTTTAAAAACTCCAAGAAGAATCAAAATAATTCCAGCTAAAACTGTGGCAATTGCAAGGCCTGTCATTCCCAATGACGGATCATTAACAATCTTGTAAATAATTACAGTAAATGCCCCTGTTGGACCACCAATTTGACATTTTGTTCCACCAAAGGCTGCAATACAGAATCCTGCAATAATTGCAGTGTAAAGCCCTGTTTCTGGGCTGCAACCTGAAGCAATTGCAAATGCAATAGAAAGAGGAAGGGCAACAATCCCAACAATAACACCGGCTATAACATCAGTAAAAAAACTTTTTGAATTATAGCCCTTTAATGAATTTAATAACTCTGGTTTGTACATAATGGAATATAATGCTAATTTTTTTCATAAAATGCAATATGTTGTAGTTTTTTAAACACTATTTGATAAAAAACTACAATGACGTTGAGACGCTCCCAGTCAAGCGAACTGTAAAAGATGCTATCGAACTTTTAAGGAATGTTGATTTAGGTCAAATGGTTCGCTACGCTGCCACCATTTGACAAACAAAGTTCGGCGCACTTTTCAGATTCGCTTTCCTTCG
>JAFXDY010000011.1 GCA_017521105.1 Treponema sp. | reverse complement strand
AATGCCAAACAGCTTTTCACCTTCGTAAACATAATCTTCAGGATTTATAAAAAATCTGTCCATTGAATGAAGATAATGAAAAATGTAACGAGAATTATTTACACCATCAAAAATGGTTTCCAAATCTGCAACTTGAATTTGATCCAAAATGTTTGAAAAATTGATTTCCTGTTGATTTTTTAATTGAAAAATTAGTTCGTGCATAAGAGATTACTCCCAAAAAATATAACGTAAATATAAATCCAATTTTTTATTTTAGCAACCCTTTTTAGATGATGTTTGGGCCTTTGATACAATCTTGCGGTAGACAAAAATGCTGTAGAAAATGGATTTGCAAAATTCTTTAGAGATGTGTTAAAATTGTAGGATAAGGCTTTCTTGCGAGCTTACATGCGTGAGGGGGCGTTGCGGAAAGACCACAGCACCGAAAGGTGCGAGGACTTGTAGCAAGCACCCGACGGTTTTAAGCAAAGCTTAAAACCGGCACGCCCAAAAATATACTAAATGGAGAAATTATGAAAAAAGTAATTGTAATGTTGGCTGATGGATTTGAAGAAATAGAAGCGCTTGCCCCTGTAGATTTACTTAGACGGGCTGGAATTGAAGTTGTAACTGTGGGAGCCGAACTTGTAAAAGGTTCAAGAGGAATTTCTGTTGCAACAGATATGAGAGTAAATGATTTTTTAGAAGATTGTAATAAAAATGGGCTTCCAGATGCAATTGTGGTTCCAGGGGGATTAAACGGAACAAAAAATCTTGCAGCATGTAAAAAAGCAAATGATTTGATTGTAAAAATGTGGGAAGAAAAAAAATTAGTTTGTGCAATTTGTGCGGCTCCTGTAATTGTTCTTTCACCATTGGGAATTTTAAAAAATAAAAACTTTACTTGTTATCCATCAATGGAAAATGATTTTGCGGAATTTGCTGGCAATAATTGGGAAGAAAAAGTTTTAGGCTCTGTTCATCATACAGAAAATGTTGTAATTGACGAAAATTTGATTACTTCTAGAGGTGCTGGAACTGCTTTGGACTTTTCTTTTGCAATTATTCAAGCTCTTTGTGGCAAAGAAATTATGGAACAAGTAAAAAAATCGATTGTGGCGTAAAATGAAAACAAAAGGCTTTTTTCCAACAGAAATAATTTTTTCTACTACAAATGCTTGCAACTTAAATTGTCCACATTGCTTTGTAAAAAAGTCTTCAGAAAAGTTAGATATTCAAAACGCAAAAGATTTAGTAGAAGAATGTTGGAAGTTTCAAGATTCAAGCAATTTTCCTTTTATAAATAAAATTGGTTTTACTGGTGGAGAACCATTTTTGTATAAAGATTTTTTGTTTGAAATTACAAAGTTTGCTATAGAAAAAGATTTTTTGTTCGACCAGATTATGACAAACGGTTGCTGGTGGAAATCTAAGGAAGAATTGTCTCAAACTTTGCAAGATTTGTATGACGCGGGGTTTGATGGAAAAATTGGATTAAGTTGGGATATTTTTCATAATCAAGATGAAGAAAAAATCACAACTTTTATAGAGCAAGTTCATGCAGTTTTTGGTTCGGATTCCCTTGTGATTCAAACTGTAAAACCTTTTGTGCAAAATCCAAAAAAAATGACAGATGAAGAAAAAACACTTTTTGAAAAGTCGCAAAAATTAGAAAAAACAATAAAATCACTTTTTCCAGAAGTTCCACTTTACATTTTGCCACAAAGTTTTGAAAGCGAAAATCCAAAATGTTGGCAAAGTAAAAAATGGTTCAAAGAAGATTTTTGTCAGGGGCCTGGAAACATTTTGTTTGTTCATTCAGACGGAAACATTGCTCCGTGCTGCGGTTTTGCCAACGAAAATCCACAACTTTTTATTGGAAAAATTACAGATTCCATAGAAACAATTTTACAAAACGCAAAATCAAACAAAATGATTCAACTTTGTTTTGAAAAAGGATTATCATCTGTAAAAAAAGTTGCAAAAAACGCTCACAAAGGCAAATGTGGTGATATCTGTAGTTTTTGCGATTTTGTTTGTAAAAACGGGAAAGTGTGAGTATATTTAAATATGAAAGTTGTTATACATCATTGTATACGTAGCAATTTCATCATTGCGAGCGCAGCAACTTCGGCATTGTGTGCACAGAACCTTCGTCATTGCGAGCGCAGCGAAGCAATCCAAAATGTGTTCATGCTTACACTGGATTGCCACGTCGCCCTTAAAGGCTCCTCGCAATGACAAAAAAAAACTTGGCATAAATGGAAAATAGAAATTATGGAGGAATCTTATGGCAGAAGTAAAAATTACACAAGAAAATTTTGAAAAAGAAGTTATTAATAGCACAATCCCTGTGATTGTAGATTTTTGGGCTCCTTGGTGCGGACCTTGCCAGATGCTTGGTCCAATTCTTGCCGAAGTGGCAGCCGAAAACAGCTCATTCAAAGTTGCAAAAATCAACGTTGATGAAGAATCTGCCCTTGCAGAACGCTTTGGAGTTATGAATATTCCAACATTGGCTGTTTTTAAAGACGGAAAAATTGTAAATTCCAGCGTTGGCGTAATTTCAAAAGAAGCAATTGTTGATTTGGTAAAATAAATGAAACAAATTCAAGCAAAGGGAATTTTATCTACAAAAAACGGGATGAATGTTTACCGCGGGTGTACTCACGGTTGCATTTATTGCGATGCCCGTTCCCTTTGCTACCACACCCCAATTCCTTTTGAAGACATTGAAGCAAAAATCAACGCTCCGGAACTTTTAGAAAAAGCACTAATTTCAAAACGCAAAAAATGTATGATTGGAACAGGGTCAATGTGCGACCCATACATGCCAATTGAAAAGGACCTTCAACTAACCCGCAAAACACTGGAACTCATAGACAAACACAACTTTGGCGTTGCAATTCAAACAAAATCAGATTTAATTTTGCGAGACATAGACCTTCTGCAAAAAATCAACAACAAAACAAAAGCCGTCGTGCAAATTACACTCACAACAGCCAACGACAATCTTTGTAAAATTGTAGAACCAAATGTTTGCCCCACAAGTCGCCGCGTTGAAATTTTACAAGAATGCAAAAACCGGGGCATCCCCACAGTTGTCTGGATTTGCCCAATTTTGCCCTACATCAATGACACAATAGAAAATCTGCAACCCCTTTTAAACTATTGCAAAGAAACAAACGTAAAAGGCATCATCAATTTTGGAATGGGCCTCACTTTACGGGAAGGAAACCGCGAATATTTTTACGCTCAATTAGACAAACATTTTCCAGGCCTAAAAGAAACCTACATCAAAACTTACGGCAATTCCTACGAAATCCCAAGCAAAAATTCCCCTCACCTTTTTAAACTATTTTACGATTTTTGCCACCAAAACAAAATAATGAGCAACCCCGACCAAATTTTTTCCTACATGAACACCTTTGAAGAAAAAAATCCCGTTGTTCAGTTGGAGTTGTTTTAGTTGACTTTAGTACTAAATAACAGTACCATTATAATATAAATTCAAAACATAAAAAAGTTTATGATGAAATATTTAAAGACCCTGTCCAATCAAGTATAAAATGGGATGATATAGAAAAATTATTACTTGCTCTTGGAGCAGAGATTTCAGAAGGAAACGGATCTAGAGTTCGCATTAAATTGAATGAACAGAGAGCCGTTTTTCATAGACCTCATCCCGAAAAGGTAACTGACAAAGGTGCTGTAAAAGCGATGAGACAATTCTTGAATAATGCAGGAGTAAAATTATGATGAATTATAAAGGTTATATTGGTAATGTAGAATATGATGATGAAGCAAAGATTTTTGCAGGAACTGTTATAAATACAAAAACTGTAATTACTTTTCAAGGAACTTCAGTAGACGAACTTGAAAAGGAATTTAAGGCTTCAGTTGATGATTATCTAGAATGGTGTGCACAAGATGGTATAGAACCTGAAAAACCATATTCGGGCAAATTTAATGTAAGATTTTTACCAGAGCTTCATCAAAAAGCAGCAATTGCAGCAAAAAAACTTAATATGTCCTTAAACAGTTTTGTTGAAAAATCAGTTGAAGATGAATTAGCAAAATATAGTTTTATTTAATTCTCAGAATTCTGAATTCCGAATTCTGAATTCAGAATTTCCCTTCATTCCCATAGTTTCCTTTTTCTGCTACAATCACTCTATGAAAAGTAAAAATATAAAAAGAATCAGTGCAGTAAAAAACAACATTTATGCTTTAAAACTTTTGTGGAAAATGAGCCCAAGTTTAGTATTTCACATGGCGTTTAGTCGCTTTCTTGGCTATTTTGAGTGGCTTTTTTATTCAGCATTTTTTATGCGATACGTTATCAACTCGTTAGAAACTCAAAAAAGTTTTTCTACAATCATGACTTTTATTATTGTAACAGTTGTGGTTTTTGCTTCAATGTCCCTTTATCATTCTTATTTGGACGGAAAAGTTTTTCCAATTGCAACTGCACAAGTAAACAAAAAACTTTATCAAAAAATCTTCAAAAAGGCTCGAAACGTAGAACTTGAATGTTTTGAAGACAGCGATTTTTACGATAAATACACACTAGCCATAAAAGACGCAGACAATCAACTTATAAAATCTGTAGAAGTTTTCTTTGGCGTAATTTTTGGTGCAATTGCCAGCGTTTGTGCTTTTATGTTCATGTTCCAAGTTGATAAATATTCAGTTTTGTTTATTTTGTTCCCATTTATCGGAAACTTCATTTTTAAACGGGTAAACAGCAAAATTGATTACAACCGAAACAAAGACATGGCCCCACACAACCGCAAAATCGATTACATAAATCGTGTGATGTACTTAAAAGAATACGCAAAAGAAATCCGCCTTACAAACGTTTTTAAATTAATAAAAAAACAATACAAAGAAGCCATTTTTGGGCTTGCAAATGTAACAAAAAAATATACATTAAAAGCCGCTGTTTTCCATTGGCTTTATGTAATGTTTACATTCACTTTTATTTTTGAAGGCGTTTTAATTTACGGAGCATTTAGAACTTTAGTTAGCCACTCAATGAGTTTGGCACAACTTGCAGTTTTAACAAGTATGATGGTTTCCACAACTTGGATTTTAATTGGCTTTACAGAATCAATCACAGAATCTTTTAAAAACGGACTTTTTGTTGATTACTTAAAAACATTTATGGAATACAAAGAAAAAATCCCAGAAGATTACGATGGAATTACTCCAGAATCAAAAATTGAATCAATCGAATTTAAAAACGTCAGTTTTTCTTACAAAAATGTGCAAGTTCTTTCCAATTTGAATATGAAACTTGAAGGAACAAAAACTTACGCTTTAGTTGGTCATAACGGAGCTGGAAAATCAACAATCATAAAACTGTTACTCCGATTTTACGACCCAACAGAAGGCCAAATCTTACTAAACGGAAAAAACATAAAAGAATATAATCTTCAAAAATACAGAGCACTTTTTGCAACAGCTTTTCAAGACAACAAACTTTTTTCCATGTCTGTAACCGATAATGTTTTGCTTGGTGAAGAAGTTTGTGAATCACAAAAAGAAAAAATTGCCAGCGACGCTCTAAAACTTTCTGGCGTATACGAAAAAATTTCTTCACTGGAAAAAGGAATGAACACAACTTTAACAAAAGAATTTGATGATGAAGGCGTTATTTTTTCTGGCGGGGAATTCCAAAAAGTTGTTGTTGCAAGAGCCTTTGCCAAAAATTGTCCAATTAAAGTTTTTGATGAACCTTCTAGCGCCCTTGACCCAATTGCAGAATATCAACTTTTTGACAACATCTTAAAATCTTGCAAAGAAAATCTGTTGATTTTTATTTCTCACAGACTTTCTTCTGTAAAAAATGCCGATTGCGTAATTCTTTTGGAACAGGGACAAATTAAAGAAGAAGGAACTCACAAAGAATTAATGAAGCAAAATGGATTGTACGCAGACATGTACAATAAACAAGCAAAAAATTATTTAGCTGACACATCAGTTCAAGAACAAGGAATTTGGTCATAATGAAAAATAAAAATGTTAATCAAAATAAATACGTACGGTCAAGGCACGCTTCGCTCAAGGCCTTGACTCGTCCGTTTTTAGGGTTTGTATTAAACCCTAAATCAAAATTTAAATCAATATTAAAAAATCAACTCTTTTTGTGGAAGTTGTGTTTTAAAACTTGCCCAGGATTTATGATTTACTATTTGTACGATCCTTTCCGCTATCAAATGGTAATTTTTATGGAACACGTTTTGGGTATTCGGTATGTTTTACAATGTGCAGAATTCCAACAACCATTTACAAAAGCCCTGCTTTACATTGGAATTATTCTTTTAATTAATATTATACAAATTATTCCAGACGGATTTTTTATCTATGGAATGCAATATAAATACAAACCAAAATTATACAAAGCATTAAAAGAACAAATGTTCCAAAAAGCAAGCGAAATCGATTTAACTTGTTACGATAATCCTTCTTATTATAATGATTTTGTACTTGGCGTTTCCGAAGCAGAAAAAACAATCGACAGATTTTTGAACATGTT
>JAFXDY010000109.1 GCA_017521105.1 Treponema sp. | reverse complement strand
TACAGCCTGGCAAGAATACAAAACTTATTTTGCCTTTTCCTGCAATCTTTTCTAAATCAAATGTTTTTTCTTGGTAAGAATCTGTGTGAGTAAATTCAATTAATTGTGTTGTGGAATTTCCATCTTTATCAAAGAATTTGATATTGATTGAGTTATTTTCTGTGTTAGATTTTCCACAAATTGTAATTTTTGTTGCTCCTTCTTCACCAAAATCCATGTTTTCAAAATCTAAGTTTACGTTGTTTCCAATATGTTCTACAGCTTTTTGTGTTTTTGTAAAGGAATCGCCGGCAACAACATTAGCATCTAAAGCTCTTAATTTTGAAAGTGCTTTTTTAGTTTGGTCAAAGTAGAATCCCTGGAAATAAAGACCTGTTGTAAAGGCAAATCCCAGTTTATGAACTCCAAATAATCTTTTTGGTAAAGTGTACACATTTTCTGTATAAGTGTTGTATGTGGAAGGTGCTTTGTATGTTGCTTTTACCAAACATTCAGAACCTTCTGCGTATGGATTTCCTTCCCAAATTTCAAAAGGTAGTTCTTCATCAAAAGAAAAAATTGGAATGTGGATTGTGTCGGCTCCTTCTGTTCCAAAATCAACTTTATCAAACGAAATCCATGTTTTTCCTGTTGAGCGTGTAGAAATTCCACCAAGTAAAGAAGGTTCTGGTTTTTGTTTGTTTTCGGCTTTGTCGTATTCTGTGTGTTTTAAAGCTTCTACTAATTTGTAAGGATTAAATTTTGGATTTCCAACTCCGCAAACAGAAAATTCTAAATCACTAATAATTTGTGTGATATTTGAATCATTTTTTGCACAAAGACGTAAACGGCATTCACCGTCGCAATTTGCTTTTAAAGTTGCAGTTTCTGTTCCAGAATTTTTTCCTTTTATATTGCATACTTCAATGTAATCCGTTGGAACACTTTCATTTAGAACAACAGTCCATGAAAGTTCTTTTGAAGTGGCGTTTGCAGGAAGAATTTTTGCTGTTGCAGAAACTTCTTTGTTTGTTTTTGTGAGTTTTGTGGCTCCTTTTACAGATACTAAAATATTTCTGATTGGAATATAATCTTTTTCTGGTTTTACAGATTTATCGGCTTCTGTTTTTGCAAATGATTTTCCGTCATAAATTAATGCGTCAGAAATTAAATCTTTACTTACCGCTGTAACAGTAAATTTTGAATCTTTTGATTTTGCTCTAACAATTGCTAAAACTCTGTTGCTAAATAATTTTCTTGTGTGAGTTTTTCCGTCTTTTGAAACGTATTGATCGTAATCTGTGGAATCTCCATTGTCCATTCCCACAAGTTCTGCGTCTCCAGAAACGTTGATTGTAATGTAATTGCGAGCGTTTTCTACAAGATGGCCATTTTTATCTACAGTTTTTGCGTGAATAAAGAACAAATTATCGTAATCTTCAGTTTCGGCTTCCAAAACTACAGATTCCGGATCTTCAAATGAATGTTTTGAATCTATTGCAATTTCTTTGCCGTTTTCGTCGTAAGCAATGGCTTTTAGTTCACCTTTTTGATACGGAATTTGAACTTGAAGATAAGGTTCTTTATCTGTTGCATGATTTATATTTTTTTCTTGTAAAAGATTATCATTTAAAAACAATTTGATTTTTGGGGCGTTTGAATGAACCCTAATATCAATTAATTGTCCTTCATTAAAATCCCAATATGGAAAAATGTGAACAAAAGGATCATTTTTGTAAGATGTCCATTCGCCTTTGTACATATAGAAGGAATCTTTTTCAAAACCGGCAGTATCAATTTGTCCAAAGTATGAGTTTTTTGTGTGATATGGAGTTGGTTCTCCAATGTAGTCCCAACCTGTCCAAATAAATTGTCCTGCACTAAAAGTTGTATCTCTGTCAATTGTGATTGTGTGTATTGAACTTTTTGCTCCCCATGGAACAACGCAGTTTGCAAGTGCAGAACATTGTCCGTCATCAAATGTAACAAGTGTAAGATTTTGTGGAAAGTGATATATTCCGCGACTTTGAACTGTAGAACTTGTTTCTGAGCCGTAAATATTCCAGTTTGGATACTTTTTGTGATGTTCGTCGTAAAGTCGCTCAAGATAATTGTACCCAACAACTTCAATTTCTTTTGCACATTCTTGCGCCCCTTCTGTCATCATATAATTTGAAGCTATTGTTATTAGTGCATTTTTTTGTGGGTCGTGCTGTCTTACAATTTTTGAAAGTGTTTTTGTAATTTCAAGACCGTTTCCAATGTGTGTATCGTAAATTTCGTTTCCAATGCTCCACATAATCAAACTTGGGTGATTTCTGTCTCTGCGAACCCAAGAAATTGCATCTCTTTCGTGCCATTCTTTAAAATAGTTTCCGTAGTCGAATTGAGTTTTTAGTTTTTCCCACATATCAAATGCTTCGTCATCAATTAAAAGGCCCATTTCATCAGCAAGATTCATCCAATCTTTTGCAGGAGGATTGTGAGAACAGCGAATTGCATTTATGCCCATTTTTTTAAGCTTTAAGAAACGTCTTTTTAGGGCATATTTGTTGAATGCAGAGCCTAATGCACCAAAATCGTGATGTTCACAAGTTCCAAAAATCTTTACATGACGACCGTTTAAGAAAAATCCGTTGTTTTTATCAAAATAAAATGATTTATAACCACAATGTTCTGTAAAACAGTCAATTAATTTGTCGTTTTTGTCAAAAAGTTCTGTTTTTGCAATGTAAAAATGTGGATTTTCAATATCCCATAATATTGGATTTTCTATATTAAAAGTTTCTGTAGTTTTTGATAATTCGTAGTTTTTTATTCCGCAAACAGTTTTATGTAAATATTCAGTTTCTTCTATGGAGTAAGCCTGTGGAATGATTTTTTGTGAAGATTCTGCAAGAATTGTTCCGTCTTTTGTGGCAATTGTAGTTTTTATGTAGTGACCATCAATTTTACCAGCAATTTCTGCACTAAAATCTGTTGTCCAATTTGTATCGTCAATTTTTTTGTTTACAATATATGTTCCGTCAGAAACAAGGAAAGTTTTTTCTGTAGAAATAAAATGAACGTCACGGAAAATTCCCGCTCCAGAATACCACCTTGTATTGCAATCTTGGTAAACAGCAATTACAAGAATTTCATTTGTGCCAGCTTTTACTAAATCAGAAATATCAAATTCAAAAGTTGCGTATCCATATTTCCAAGTTCCAGCAAGGTTCCCGTTAATCCAAACAGCACTGTTCATATAAACGCCTTCAAAACGAATTGCGTTATGTTTGTTTTGAATTTGTTCCTCTGAAAGTTCAAATTGTTTTTTATAAAATCCCACAGAATTTCTGTATAATGCGTTTGTATTAGAAATCATCCAGTCGTGGGGAAGTGTGACTTTGTTGTATTTGAGAAGTTCTGCTTTACTCAAAAAAGATTCTGGTTGTAAAAGAACAGGCTCTTTTTCATTGTACATTAGGTTTGATTCGATTTGTAATTCGGCAAAGTTCCAGCCATTGTTAAATAATGTTTTCATAATACAAATATATCATGAGATTTTATTTTTTGATAATTCAAAAGTCTTAAATAATTGTATAATTGTATTTTAAAAGGGTATGAAATGGTATGAAAGTAGATTTGAATACGTCTGGTCAAGGCACACTGCGTTCGAGGCCTTGACTCAGCCGTTTTTAGGGTTTGTATTAAACCCTAAATTAGATGCTGAATTAAGTTCAGCATGATAGAATAAGAATGATTAATTTTCTGTAGTTTCTGTTGGAACTTCAGTTTTTTCTGTAGTTTCTGCAGGAACTGATTTTTTGTTTATGTACCATTCTGAAAGCCCAAAAAAAGCACCAACTGCAATAACTGCAAGTCCTAAAATTCTAACTAATGCAATTCCTAATTGTGCAGGAACTAAGAATAAAAATACAGCAATTGCTAAAAGAATGAAGTTTTCTAAAAGATAATTTTTAAGTTCAACTTCTGTATTTCGTAAAATGTACATTCCGTAAAATCCAAGGCAAGCTGCAACCACAAGGTAAACTGCCAAAACATAAATCATAATTGTCCACATTGTTTCTGCAACTACCATTGGTAAAACTACAGCCAAAAGTCCAATAATAATACTTACAAGACTTCGAATCATAATTGCACTTCTGTAAGAAGATTCTTCTGACAATTTTTTGATATAAGAAAAATTATAAATTCCGTATCCTACGGCACCAAGGCCAAGCAAAATAACAATTAATCTAATCCAAAACGCAGGGAAAATTAAAATTAAAATTCCTAAAACTCCTAATAAACCCGCAATAAAATAATTCCATTTTTTCATTGACTTCCTCCTGAAAAAAAGTTTAAATAGAAAAACATGTCGATTCTTACTATAAAAATAAAGGTTGATTGATACAAAGTCAAATAAAATTTTATTTTTTTGTAGAAGATACTTGACATAAAATAATAAAAAATGTAAAGTGATACTCACCTATTGGAGCGATACCAAAGCGGTCGTACTGGGGCGGTCTTGAAAACCGTTGATCTTCACGGGTCCGGGGGTTCGAATCCCTCTCGCTCCGATTCTACTGGAGGTGTGGTAGAGCGGTAATACAACGGATTGCTAATCCGTCGGTTCCGAAAGGGCCGGGCAGGTTCAACTCCTGTCGCCTCCGTTAAACCCTCTTTTCCACATTCAGTAAAAATTAAATACTTTTTAGTATGAGATTGTAGCTCAGTTGGATTAGAGCACCACCCTGCGGAGGTGGGGGTCGCACGTTCGAATCGTGTCAGTCTCAATTGAATGAAGCTCGTTGTGGACGAGCTTTTTTTGTTTTAAACGAAATGTATGGAGAGTGTAAAAATGAAAAAGAAAATCCTTTTTTGTTCTTTTATTTTTTGTTTTTTTTCGTTATTTGCTAGTGATTATGATTTACCTAATGTAGATAGTAGATACATTGGAACTTATATTCCTGTTGATTATGAAAATCATATTAAACGTGAAAAAAACATTTATGGTGCATATCCAATGGGATATCCAAATCATCATGATGTTTTATTTTTAGGAAGAAATAAATGCTATGCTGATGCACACTTTCATGATGGATATGCAATTAAAATAAATGAGTTTAAAAATTATAGATTTGTAACAAATGATGCTGGAACTTTTTGTATTGATGACAAAGGCAATTCATATCATCAGATTTCAAATGAATTAAACGAAAAAGGATATGGTTATAATGATTATTATGAATATGTAATGAATCTTCTTTTTGATTTTGTGAAAGATATGAATACTGTGGAAATTGATGGTGACATATTAAAATTGGATGGAGAGTCTTATAGAGTTAATTTAGATTGGAATTTTTTTGATACAAAAAATGTAGTGCTTTGGCTTTTTTTAGAAGATAAAGGTTGGTATGCAATTGTAAAAAATGGCGTTAATGGAGAACTTCATGAATCATATCGTGGTGAATATCGTGAATTGTATGCAAAACCTGAAGTAATTAAAACATTTCCGCTTATGTTTTTAAAAACAGATAAAAATTTAACTTATTATTCAGATTTACCAAAAGATCAGTATAGATATTTAAGAAATCTTATTTATGCACGTCATGGATATATATTTAAAAGTGCAGATTTAAATGAATATTTTAGTAAGTTTAATTGGTATAAGCCAAATCCAAACTTTTCAGAAGATTTACTTACAAACGAAGAAAAAGATTGTATTGAGTACATTTTGAAAAAAGAAAATGGTAAATAAAGGAGAAGGCACCTTCATCACGCCCAAAAATATAAAACTATCTTGACAATGTGTTAATAAATAAGTAAATTCATAACACGTAGAGCCTTTAGATGAGTCCAGATGCCCTACACATTTTTGCCAGAAAACCCCGTCAGAGGAGGAATCCAGCAGCGGTATTTGGATAAAAGTGGTGCTTGGGATTATCTGGGCTCTTCTAAGGGCTTTTGTTTTAAAAGGCATATTTTGGGTATTATGAAAAGTATTTTTAAAGTTTTTATTTTCTGTTTAAGTTTTTTTGTTTTAGGTTGTTCTAAAAAATCTAATTCAACAAATCAAGAATTTTCTATCATTTGTACCACGTTTCCTCTTTATGATTGGGTAAAAAATATTATTGGGGAAAACGATTCTGTAAAAATTGATTTGCTTATAGATTCTGGTGTTGATGTTCACAGTTATAATCCAACTCCAAAAGATATTGTTAATGTTTCTAAATGCGATTTGTTTATTTATTCCGGTGGCATTTCTGAAAATTGGGTTAAAAATATTCTGAATCAAACTGGAAATAAGTCTTTAAAAGTGGTAAATCTGATTGAGTTTTTGGAAGAAAAAGGAAGAGTTCTTTGTGTGCCTGATGGAAAAGAAGTTTCTGGAACTGATTATTGTGAAGTTAATTTAGAAGTTCATGATGACCACGAGGAAAATCACCATGAAGACAAAAATCACAATCATAGCTATAGTCATAATCATAATCACGATGAACATTCTGATGATGAACATATTTGGCTTTCTTTGAAAAATGCAATTTTAATTTGTAATTATTTGTGCCAAGAATTGTGTTCATTAGATAGCGAAAATGCAGATTTATATAGAAGAAATACAGAAAATTATGTTTCAAAACTTTCTAATTTAGATTTGGAATATGAAAATGCTGTGGAGTCTGCAAGTTGTAGAACTTTGCTTTTTGCAGATAGATTTCCTTTTGTGTATTTAACAAACGATTACAATATTGATGTTTTTGCTGCTTTTGTTGGTTGTTCCGCAGAAACTGAAGCAAGTTTTGAGACAATTGCATTTTTGGCAAATAAAGTTGATGAATTGAATCTTAAATATTTGATTGTTTTGGAAAATTCTAGTGACAAAATTGCAAATACAATAATCAAAAATAGCAAAAATAAAAATCAAGAAATTTTGATTTTAAATTCTATTCAGTCTTGTACTAAAACTCAAATTGCAAATGGGTTATCTTATTTTGATGTAATGAGCACAAATCTTGAAGTTCTAAAAAAAGCTTTATATTAATTTTCTTTTCTAAAATATAAACTTTGAACTTGCTTTTAATTGAAAGACTCTCAAATTTAATGTAGTATATTATAATAAATATAAATTTAAGAGGTAAAAAATGGCACATTGTATAGTTCCAGAAGCAGAAGCAATTTTAGATAAGGAATTTCCTGTTTTAGATAAAGGGTTTGTTAGACTTGTTGATTATTTTGGTGGAGATCAAAGAATTGTTCAATCTGCAAGAGTTTCTTATGGTGAAGGAACTAAATCTGTTAGCCAAGACGGTGCTTTAATTGATTATCTTTTACGTCATCAACATACATCACCTTTTGAACAAGTAGTAATGACTTTCCATGTAAAAATGCCAATTTTTGTTGCTCGCCAATGGGTTCGCCACAGAACTGGTCGCATGAACGAAGTTTCTGGTCGTTATTCAATTATGAAAGAAGAATTTTATGTTCCAGAAGCAGATAAAGTTTCACCTCAAAGTAAAGATAATAAACAAGGTCGTGCTTCGGAAGCTTTTGATTCAGAAACTGCAAACAAAATTATTAATCAGTTGGAAGAAGGTCAAAAATCATCTTACGAAAATTATTCAGAATTGTTAGACGCTGGATTAGCAAGAGAAATTGCAAGAATTAATCTTCCATTGTCATTGTATACAGAATTTTATTGGGAAATGGATTTACACAATCTTTTCCACTTCTTAAAACTTAGATTAGATAGTCACGCACAATACGAAATTCGTGTTTATGCAGAAGTTATGTTGGAAATGTGTAAAAAAGTTGCTCCAATGGCTACAGAATCTTTTATTAATCATCAAAATAATGGTGTTAATTTTAGTGGCGAAGAAATGGATGCCTTGCGTGCAATTTTAGATGGAAAACCAAATCCTCTTGAAGGCAAAAAGAAAGATCGCTTTGAAGAAAAAATTCGTACTGGCGTTCAATTGTAAAAAAATCGTAATAGTTTAATAGTAGAATAGGTTTTTATGAAACGATATTTTTATGCATTAACAATTTTATTAAGTTTTCTTTTAGTTTCTTGTTCAGACAAAATCATGGGATATTCAGTTGTTTTGTGGACAATTCCAGAATATCAAATTGAAAGTGGACAAGTTGTTCCTGTTTATATTAAATCTAATATTTCTCATGTTTATGTTATTGGAACTGAATCTGGTGAAAAAATTGAAATTCCTTTATGGCAATTAACAGAGCCTGTAAAAAAAGGGAAAGTTGGTGATGTTGCAAAAAAATATTCCGAATATGCCAATTCTTATGCTTCTGTAAAACTAAATGGACTTCCATCTCGTGCAGAACCTGTAAACACTGCAAAACAAGTTTATCGTTTAAGAAAAGGTGAAGTTGTAAAAATTTTATACAAAGGTGAAGGAACTGCCCCAATGACTGGTGGAAGACCTTTGCCAGGTGAATGGTTTAGAATTTTAATGAATGACGGAACTCAAGGTTGGTGTTTTTCTTATAACTTGGCATTGTTCCAAATGGACAAAAACGGCCAACAAATTGGTGGCGAAGTTATTGAAGATAACAGCAATGCTGACGAACGTTTTGATTTAATTTTAACTAAGACTTGGTATCCAGATTATTACAAAACTTTAATTTCTGGTGGAAACATAGATTTATCACGTCTTTCGGTAAATCAAAACTTTGTAATTAATGCAGAAAATGAACTTGTTTCTTTGAATATTAATAAAATTCACGAAACTTGGACTTACGAAGGCTTTACAAAAACTTCATCAAACGAATTTACATTAAACAATGTTCCAATTGTAATTACATACAAACGCGATGATTTTATTGTAATACGTTATACAGACGAAAGTGGAAAACCTCAAGATGTGAATCTTGTTTCAATTGAAGCTGATATTGAAGAAATTATTTCTCAAGAAAAAGAACGTAGAAATCAAGTTTATTTGCAGCTTGTTCAACTTGCCCCAGAGTTATCAAGTTCAAACTACGGAACTTTGGTATTAAATGACGACGGAACATTTAAATGGACAAAATACAAATTGCTTGTTCCTTCTGTAATTCCATCTAGTGCAAAAAATGAAGGAACTGCTTCTATAAAATACATTTTATCTAAAACTTTGGCATCAAATTATGATGGTGTAATTACGTTTAGGTTTGATGGGACAACAGAAGATGTAAATTTCTTGTACAAAATAGAAGAAAGTGGTTTGCGTTTAGAAGATACTAATGGTGCTTCAATTAAAGGAAATCAAATTACTTCGCGCGGTTCAAGCCCAACAATTGTATATTTGACAAAATAACTTCAATAATAAAACGGTGAAATATGGCTTTTGTTCAATTTTCTCAAGTGTCTTTGGCATTTGGTGATAGAGACATCTTAAAAAATGTAACAATCAACTTGCAAACAGGTAGTAAAGTTGCGTTAACTGGTGCAAACGGTGCTGGTAAATCAACTTTAATAAAAGTTCTTGCGGGGCTTGTTCAACCAGACAGCGGTGACCGTGCTGTTCAAAAAGATTGTAGAATTACATATTTGCCTCAGAGCGGGCTTACTCACAACGGCTGTACTTTAAAAGAAGAAGCTGATAAAGCCTTTGAATTTGGCTACGAACTTCAACGCCAAATTGACGAAATTGGTACAAAACTTCAAGAAAATCCTTCAAACTCAGATGCATTAGTTGTAAAACAAGCAGATTTAATTCAAAAACTAGAAGAAAGCGAATGGTACAGACGAGAAGCCACAGCAGAAGCCGTTTTACTAGGTCTTGGTTTTTCCCGTGCAGATTTTAATCGCAACACAGAAGAATTTTCTGGCGGTTGGCAAATGCGTATTGCCCTTGCAAAAGCACTTATGCAAAATCCAGACATTTTATTGCTTGACGAACCAACAAACTACCTTGATATTGAAGCTCGTGGATGGCTAGAAAGCTTTTTGCAAAACTACAAAGGCGGATTTTTGCTTGTAAGTCACGATCGTTACTTTTTGGATGTTACAATCAACGAAGTTTACGAACTTTTTAACGGAGACTTAAAACGCTATCCGGGAAATTTTTCTCACTATGAGAAAGTTCGCGAAGTTGAATTAAAAACTTTAATTGCAGATTACGAACAACAACAACAAGAAATCAATAAATTAGAAGATTTTATTACTCGTTTTGGATACAAAGCCACAAAAGCGGCCCAAGCTCAGGAATACCAAAAAAAATTAGACAAAATGGTAAGAATTGAAATTCCAGAAAGTCTTAAAAAAATACATTTTAGTTTTCCTCCAGCACCACATAGTGGCCGCCTTGTTTTGCGCCTAAACAACATTTGTAAATCTTACGACAAAAAAACAAACGTTCTTAATAACTTAGAATTAGTTTTGGAAAACGGAGAACGGCTTGTTGTAACAGGTCGCAATGGAGCTGGAAAATCAACTTTGCTCAGAATTATTGCCGACGCCGACAAAGATTTTACCGGAGAAATTATTCCTGGTTCTGGAGTAAAAATTGGATATTTTAGTCAGGACAACGCCGAAACAATCAAAGGAAAAGAAAATATCCTTGAATATTTAGAAAATCGAGCCCCATTGGAGCTCATTCCAAAACTTCGCGACATGCTAGGCTCATTCCTTTTCCGCGGCGACGACGTTTACAAATCTTTAGATATGCTTAGCGGTGGTGAAAAAAGCCGCATTGCCTTGTTACAACTTTTGCTTAGTCCTGTAAACCTTTTAATTCTTGACGAACCTACAAACCACCTTGATATTCACTCAAAAGAT
>JAFXDY010000108.1 GCA_017521105.1 Treponema sp. | reverse complement strand
CTTTATTGTATCTTTACCCAAAATTCGCTATAATTAATCATTAAAATTTTGTGAGGACACCAATGAAAAGAAGACTTATTACCTCGGCATTGCCTTATGTAAACAATATTCCACATCTTGGAAACTTAATTCAAATGCTTTCTGGAGATGTTTTTGCTAGATTCTGTCGTAATCGCGGTTATGATACACTTTATATTTGTGGTACAGATGAATATGGAACTGCAACAGAAACTAAAGCAATTGAAGAAAATAAAACTCCTCGCCAATTGTGCGATTATTATTATCAAGAACACACAAAAATTTATAAATGGTTTCACATCAATTTTGATAAATTTGGTAGAACTTCAAATCAGCAATGTACAGAAATTACACAAGAACTTTTTAATGATTTAGACAAAGCTGGTCTTATTACAGAACATGTTAATAAACAACTTTATTGTCCTTCTTGTAAAATGTTCCTTGCAGACCGTTATGTTGACGGAACTTGTCCTAAATGTGGAAGCTCTGGTGCTCGTGGAGATCAATGTGATGATTGTGGAAGTTTGCTTGACCCAATTGAATTAAAAGATCCAAAATGTCACACTTGTGGAGCAACTCC
This sequence comes from Treponema sp., assembly GCA_017521105.1. GTDB lineage: Bacteria > Spirochaetota > Spirochaetia > Treponematales > Treponemataceae > Treponema_D. Next base: position 39,849 of record JAFXDY010000108.1, on the reverse strand, counting down.
AGAAGTTCGTGAAACAAAACACTTGTATATTGACCTTCCAAAATTAAGTGAAAAACTTGAAAAATGGATGGAAAAGGCTAGTGTTAAAGGAAAATGGTCTGATAACGCAATTAACATTACAAAAGCTTGGATTCGTGACGGTTTAAACGAAAGAGCAATCACTCGTGACTTAAAATGGGGAATTCCAGTTCCAAAAGCAGGATACGAAGATAAAGTTTTCTATGTTTGGTTCAACGCACCAATCGGTTATCTTTCTATTACAAAACAACTTGCAGATGAATTAATAAAATCAAATCGTGGTGGTTTTGATTGGAAATCTTGGTGGCTTCCTTCAGAAAGCGAAGAAGCAAAAGGAAAAGAAGATGTTGAATTGTTCCAATTTATTGGTAAAGACAACATTCCATTCCATACTGTAATTTTCCCTTGTACATTGCTTGGTTCTCCACACGATTGGACAAAACTTCATCACATGAGTTCATCTGAATATATGAACTACGAAGATGGGAAATTTTCTAAGAGCCGTGGTGTTGGTGTTTTTGGAACTGATGCTATTGAAACTGGAATTCCAGCTGACGCTTGGCGTTTCTACATTTTCTACAATCGTCCAGAAAAACAAGACTTCCAATTTACATGGAAAGATTTTATGGAAAAAATGAATTCTGAACTTATTGGAAATCTTGGAAACTTAGTAAACAGAACACTTTTATTTGTAAATAAATATTATGATGGAATTATTCCAGATGCTCCTGTTGATGAAGAATTGTGGGCTCAAGTTCGTGATTTAGAAGCAAAAATTACAGAAAATCTTGAATGGGCAAATTTAAAAGATGCTTTCCATCAATGTTTTGAAATTGCAGATATTTGTAACAAAAAATTCCAAGCCGCTGAACCTTGGAAAACTCGTACAACTGAACCAGAAAAAGCTGCTAGTTTAATTCACAATTTGTGTTATGTAATTAAAGATTTGATGATTATGATGAATCCTTACATGCCACAATATACTCAAATTGTAATGAGCTACTTTGGAAAACAAATTCAAGAAACAAAACTTGGTGTTCCTGCAAAAGAAGGTTTAACTTGGAATGATTTAGGAAAAACAGAAGGTCTTGATAAAATTGGTCCTACAGAAGTTTACTTTAAACCAATGGATCAAAAAACAATGCTTGCTTTCCGTGAAAAATTCAGTGGAAAACAAAATGAACGCAAAGACGAAAAACCTGCAGATTCTAAAAAGAAAGAAAAGAAACCTGCTCCAAAAGAACCAGAAACTTTACCAGTTGAACAACAAGCAGATTTCTTTAATGCAAATATTGAATTGCGTGTAGCAAAAATCTTAAAAGTTGATAACAACCCAGAAGGCGACAAACTTTACATTGAAACAATGGACGATGGAACAGACACTCCTCGCATTATTCAATCTGGACTTAGAATGTATCTTAAACCAGAAGAATTGCTTGGAAAACACGTAATTATTGCTGCAAACTTGGCTCCAAGAAAAATGCGTGGGGTAGAAAGTCATGGAATGCTTTTGGCTGGCGACTACAAAGATGAAAACGGTAAAGATTGCGTTGAAGTTTTGGATGCAAGCTGGGCCGCTCCTGGAACAAAAGTTGTTCTTGAAGGCGCAGATGTAAATGCCACAAAAAAAGCAGAAATTACAGCCGACGAATTCTTTGCAGTTTCAATGAACGCTGTAAACGGAGTTGTACAATTGGCTGGAAAAAAATTGCTTGCCGACGGCAAAGAAATTACAACAACAAAAGCATTAAACTCAGAAATTGGATAATATATAATAATTTAGAATTCAGAATTATGAATTAAGAATTGTGAAAGCAAAGCGAGAAGAGATGAAGTGGATTGCCACGTCGCTTCGCTCCTCGCAATGACTTGGAGTTTTTTGTCACTGCGAGACCTTTAGGTCGTGGCAGTCTGGTATGTGAATGAACATTTGTGATGTGGATTGCCACGTCGCTTCGCTCCTCGCAATGACTTAGAAAAAAAGGTCATCACGTGTAAACTAGTTTGTCATTGCGAGCGAAGCGAAGCAATCCAGTGACTGTCAATGATAGTTATTTTATAAAATTATGTTAAAAAAAATATTAAAATGGATACCAGCTTTTTTCATTATGGGAGTGAGTTGGTATCTTTCTTCAAAATCCCTTATTGGATATATGCCAATTTTTTTTGGAGCAGACAAATTAGTTCATCTAGTTTGTTTTGCAGGTTTGGCATTTTGGGTAGCATTTGGTTTTAATATTAAAAAGTATTCTCAATTTTGGATTTCTTCAGTTTTCGTTTCCGTTTATGGAATTATAGACGAAATCCACCAATCCTTTACTCCTGGAAGATCCGTATCATTTTTTGACTGGTGTTGCGATTCAATTGGAGCCGTGTTGGGCAGTTTGATTTTTGTGTTTGTGTGTTATTTGATAAAAAGAATTACAACAATAAAATAAACATACCTTTCTTTAAATATTGTTTTTTTTTACTTTCCATAATATATTAAAATATATATTTAGGAGGTGTTTATGCCTTATGAAATATTAGAAAAAAAAATTGAAAGTTTAACTATTGAACAACAACAATCAGTTTTTGAATACATCAATTTTTTAATTTCAAAAAATAAGAGTATTAATTCAAAAGAAACAAAAAGACAACCTGGTGGATTAACAGGAACTTTTTTTATGTCTGAAGATTTTGATAAAACTCCAGATTGTTTTAAGGATTATCTATAATGTTTTTAATTGATACCCATACTTTACTTTGGTATTTAAAAGATTCTCCAGAACTTTCAAAAAAATCTACAGAAATAATAAATACAGAACCTACAATTTTTGTTAGTATTGTTTCTTTATGGGAAATTGCAATAAAGAAAAGTATCGGAAAACTTCAAATAGATAAATCAATTTCAGAAATAGAAGATTTATGTATAAAAAAAGAAATTTCAATATTACCCATAAAATCAAAACATTTAGATTATCTTGAACTATTAGAAAAAATACATAATGACCCTTTTGATAGATTATTGATTTGTCAAGCAAAAACAGAAGATTTATGTATAATCACAAAAGATTCTATAATTCCTTCATATTCAGTTAATACAATTTGGTAAAAAAAATTATTTCCTTTTTTTTAATTCTTCCATTATATTTATTATATTAGTTTTTAATTTAGGAGTTTTTTTTATGGATCAAAAAGCTTTATATAATTTTTCTTATGGTGTTTTTGTTTTAGGTGTAAAAGATGGAGAAAAATTGAATGCTTGCATCACAAATACAGGAATGCAAGTAACTACAAATCCAATGCAAATTGTTATTACTGTAATTAATGCAAACGAAACTTGCAAAATGCTCAAAAAATCTGGGACTTTTGCACTTTCCATTTTAGATAAAACTTGCGATTTTGAAACAATCAAACATTTTGGATATCAAAGTGGGCGAGATGTTAATAAATTCGAATCTTTCCCTTATAAAACAGACCTAAACGGAAATCCTTATTTAACAAAAGAAATCTGTTCTGTAATTTCTGCAAAAGTTGTTTCGTCTACGGATTTAGGTTCTCACACTTTGTTTGTAGCAGAAATTCAGGATGCACAAATCACAAGCAACGAAAAACCAATTACTTATTCAGATTATCAAAATGATATTAAACCAAAAAATAAGATAGATTCAGGCAAAAAAATTATTGGCTGGCGTTGTAAAATCTGCGGTTATGAATATATGGAAAGCGAACTTCCTGCAGATTTTATTTGCCCAATTTGCGGTCACCCAGCCGAAGATTTTGAACCAATATATGCGAATTAAAAAATACCCTGTCATTGTCGGGCTTGACCCGACAATCTTTTTTTAAGGTAGATCCTCGGATCAAGTCCGAGGATGACATATATTCGTCATTGCAGTGACGGAAGGATTTTTTTTACAATATGTTGTATTATTGTCATTGTCGGGCTTGACCCGACAATCTTTTTTTTAGATAGATCCTCGGATCAAGTCCGAGGATGACAATTATTTGAAATCCGAGGATGACATATATTCGTCATTGCGAGATTTTCTGAAGAAAATCGTGGCAATCTAGAAAGTGGACTGCCGCGCTACGCTCGCAGTGACGGAAGGATTTTTTTACAGTGTTTTTATTTGTGTTTTGTATACATTTTTCATTGCAATAATACAGGCAATTAAAGAAACCATTTCCGCAATAGGAAAAGCCCACCAAATATTGTTTACGTTTCCAGTTAGTGATAAAAGCCAAGCCGCTGGTAAAAGTCCAATTAATTGGCGTGTGAATGAAGCAAACATACTTAATAAACCTCTACCAAAAGCTTGGAAAACTGATGTAAATGTAATTCCAATTGCAGCAAGAGGGAAGTGAATTGCAATAATTCTTAATGCAGGAACTCCAATTCTAAGCATTTCTTCGTTTGGAGAGAACATTCCTAAAAGTTGAACTGGGAAGAAAATAAAAATCAGCATTCCAACAATCATAATTGCAAGTGCAACAAAAGCACATAATTTTATTGATTTAATAATTCTGTCTTTATATTTTGCACCGTAATTGTATGCAACAATTGGAACAATTCCGTTGTTCAATCCAAAAACTGGCATAAATACAAAACTTTGTAATTTAAAATAAACTCCGTAAACAGCAATTGCAACAGTTGAAAAAGCACCTAAAATCAAATTGATTAAATATGTAAGAACTGAACCAAGAGAACCAAGTAAAATTGAAGGAACACCAACTTTGTAAATATCACGAATGATAATTAGATTTGGCTTAAATCCTTTTGCAGAGAATTTTATGTCTTTGTTACGTTTAATATTCAATGCAAAAGCCACAACTGTAGCCGCAATTTGACCAATTACAGTTGCCCAAGCCGCTCCTGCAATTCCCATTTTTGGACATCCAAGCAAACCAAAAATCAAAATTGGATCTAAAATTGTGTTAACAACCGCACCAGTAATTTGAGAAACCATAGAAAGCATTGTTAATCCTGTGGCTTGCAAAAGACGTTCAAACAAAATTGAACCAAAAAGACCAAAAGAAACAATCATACAAATTTTTAAATAATCAACTCCCAAAGAAACAATGTGAGCATCGGAAGTTTGTGATTTTAAATAAATTTCTGGAATAAAAAATCCTAAAATCATAAAAATTACACAAGTGATTGTAAATAAAAAGATTCCATTTAAGGCAGAAGCTGTAACCGCTTTTTCATTTTTTTGACCTAATCGCATAGAAAGAAGTGCATTAAGACCAACGCCTGTACCAACAGAAGCCGAAATCATTAAGTTTTGAATTGGAAATGCTAAAGAAACGGCAGTTAAGGCGTCTGTTGAAAGTTTTGCAACAAAAATGCTATCAACAATATTGTAAAGTGCCTGAACAAGCATTGAAATCATCATTGGAAGCGAAATTTTTACCAAAAGTCTTCCAACGGGCATTGTACCCATAATATTTTCTTTTAAATCATCATTTTTCATAAACACACTTTATCATAATTTGACATTTCTTACTAGTATGTGCGTTTTGTTGGTATTTTTTGATTTGGCGCCAAGTACATAGGCATAGTCGCATTTCGCAGTTCCCTTACGGTCAGTGCTACGCACTCCAGCCAAAAGGCTGGCCTGCTCAATTCTCGGGCGCATTTGGTGCAAAATCCCAAAAATTTCTTTATAATAATACGTCCGGTCAAGGCACGCTTTGCTCAAGGCCTTGACTCGGCCGTTTTTAGGGTTTGTATTAAACCCTAAATAAAAAAATAATTAATTTGACAAATATATTGGTGAGGGGTAAAATTGTTTAGTAAAAATTTTAAAGGTTGAGGTAGTTTTTATGAAAAAATTTTTAAGATTATTACTATCAATTTTGTCCTTTTCTTTACTTTTTTTTTCCTGTTCAAATAATCTAGAAAGTAATTCTTTAGTAATTTCTTTTAATCTTCAAAATCAAAAAAATCAAAATACTCAAAATACTCAAAGAGCTGCAACACATTCAGAAAATTTATATGTTACCGTAATAATGTATGATGTAGAAAATATGGAAGATCAAATTGAAGATATTCCAGATTTTAAAATTATAGAAACACAAACAGTTCCTGTTAAAAATAATTCAGCAAGAATAACATTTAACGATATAACAGTAGGAACAAAATCTATTATTAAAGCTCAAATTACATCCGACAATAAAATTTTATACGTAGGTCAAAGCCAAATTTTTGTAGTTTCAGAAGGAAAAAATTCAATTACAATAAATCTAAGGCCTTATTCCGGTGTCACAGACATTCCTCCAGAAAATACTCAAGATCCAAAAGATTTATCTTATAATACTGGTATTTTAGAAATTTACACAGAAGAAGGGTTAAAAACATTTAGAGATATTGTTAACAATTCAATTACAAAGCCAATAAGTGTTGATGATGCTGTTTTTTCTCCTGGTGATCCTAACAACCAATCTCTAAACGCAAAACTTTGTAGTGATATTGCTTTAACAGAAGATAACTGGGAGCCAATTGGTTATTATAAAAATGATGATGATAATAAAGCTTATAATGGTATTTTTGATGGAAAAGGAAAATGTGTAACAAATTTAAAAATTAATTCAAATACTTCTACAGATTTAGGCTTTTTTGGTTGTGTTCAAGATGCAACAATAATGAATTTGTATGTGCAAGGAAACATTACCTGCGATTCTACCTATAATATTGGCGGAATTGTTGGTCAAGCAAAAAATTCAGTTACAATAAAAAATTGTATAAATAATGTTGAAATAACAAATAATTATTCAAGTAATTCAGTGGGGGGCATTTTAGGTTGGTCAAGTGGTGTTGTAAACATTAATTCCTGTGTCAATATTGCAGAAATCACTAATGGTTATAGTGTTGCAGGAATTCTAGGATATGGAGAAAATAATGTAACTATTAGCAACTGTTTGAATTTAGGCTCAATTACTATGAATGGTACTTACAATGCTGTGGCAGGTATTGCAAATATTTATGGAGCCCCTGAAAAGAGCTCTTCTGTAACTTCATGTATAAATGCTTATAGTATTCAAGGAAAAGATGAGGACGATAATATTTATCCTATAGTTTATATTGCAAGTTCGGATTCAAATGCAACATTATCAAACAACTATTATGATTCAACTATATTGCCAACAGTTACTGCTGTTGATGACGTTTTTGGAAAAAATTCTTCAGACCTTGATACATTATCTTTAGATGGTTGGTATAATGGTGAAGTTTCTGACTCCCAATACCCAATACCAAGTACAATTAAAAACACTTTTTACAACTCTTATTGTTGGGGTACTCTTTCAAATGAAGTCTTAATACCAGAAAATACCACTCCAGATATCCCATCGCAGTATGTTTCTGGTGCATATTTTGTAAATGGTGATACGGGAAAAGATATTAATGATGGGTTGTCAATAGATGCTCCAAAAAAGAATTTAACTAACGTTATAAAATCATTAAAAGGACAAAACGTTAGAACCATATATATTGATGGTACATTGACTGCAGATTCACAGGGAGTAACAGAAACATCTAAAAATACTCTTGTAATAATAAAAGACACAGAATTTGGTGAAGATAATAAAATCACTTTGATTGGAATTAACAATGCAACTATAGATGCTCAAAATCGTGGAAGATTCATAGAAACTTATGGAAATTTTTATATGAAAATGCAAAATTTAACTATAAAAAATGGTTGGAACAATTTGTCTACTGGCGCAGCATTGTGGTTTTATCAAAGTTCACTAGAATTAGATGAATGTGTTATTAAAGATTGTATTTCTGAATATGATGGAATTGATGGAACTGATGGTATATATATGTCAGGCTCTGACTCTGTACTAAAAATGACAAATACAACTTGTGAAAACAGTATTTATTTGACATCAACTGAAGCAACCATTGGTAGTAATTGTACAATAGGAACATAAGATACAGATGGTTTTATTACTTTAGATGATAAATCAACTTTAATATTAGATGGTAAAAATATTGTTATTACTAAACCTATTTATATAAATAATCAAAAAGCAAGGATAACCTTAACAGATAAGTTTGAACCAACTGGTATAATTAAAATAAAAATAAATCCTAACCTGGAAGATGAATTCCCTTTATTTGACCCCCTACCTGAAAATTTGCTTGATTTGTTTGAATTAGTAGAGTCTGAAGGTTTTACTTTAAACCCAGATGGTCAAATTATAAAAAATTAGCAATTTAGAGTGTATTGAGGGCAGTCTAAATCATTGTCAGACATTACAATAATTGTCATTCTCGCACCAAACGCCTGTCATTGTCGCCCTTGATGCGACAATCTTCCCATGCCTGTCATTCCCGTGCTTGACACGGGAATGCTTATGTGTTTTCATTTTTTTTTCTTTACGTAAATTTACAAAAATGCTACTATAATTTTATGACAATTAAAGAACAAGCAATTAAATGGGTGCAAGAATATTTTGCGGCAAATGGAAACGAAAATACTAAGGCAATAATTGGTATTTCTGGGGGAAAGGATTCTTCTACTGTAGCGGCATTATGCTGTGCAGCTTTGGGAAAAGAACGTGTAATTGGTGTTATGATGCCAAATGGTGTTCAATCTGATATTGATGATTCAAAAAAACTTTGCAATTTTTTAGGAATTGAATGTTATACAGTCAATATAGAAAAATCATTTAATGGAATTACTGAAGAAATTTTAACACAAACTAAAAACACAGAATTTAATAATCAATATAAAACAAATATGCCTTCAAGACTGCGAATGGCAACTTTATACGGAATTGCTGCATTAAACGGAAACGCAAGAATCTCTTGTAATGGCAACTTTAGCGAACGCCTTGCAGGATATTTTACTTTGTGGGGCGATGGTGCAGGGGATTTTGCACCATTGGCACATTTATTTGTGGATGAAGTTGTACAATTGGGAATTGATTTAGGTTTACCAAAAGATTTGTGTGTAAAAGCACCATCCGACGGAATGAGCGGCAAAACTGACGAAGACAACTTAGGTTTTACATACGATGAACTTAAAAAAGTTTACCTTGAAAAAACAGAAGGAATTGCAGAAGAAAAAGTTGTAAAAATTCAAAATAGAATTAAAGCATTAGAATTTAAAAGAAAGTTATTAAACATCCCTTGTTTTGTTCCAGAAAGGTAAAGATACGTACGGTCAAGGCACGCTTCGCTCAAGGCCTTGACTCGTCCGTTTTTAGGGTTTGTATTAAACCCTAAATATAAAGCTCCACGGGTCAAGCCCGTGGATGACAAAATACCTTGTCATTGTAGCACTAAAACAACTGTCATTGTCGGACGTGATCCGACAATCTTTACAACACAGTCACTGTCGTCCTCTGGCTTGACCAGAGGATCTTATGCATTAATCTTAAAAAAAATTGTTTCCCTTTTCAAATTTGTTTTATTACTTTATATGTATGAATAAATACTATGTTTACATTTTAACAAATTTTACAAATTCTGTGTTGTATATTGGTGTGACTGGGGATTTAAAAAAGAGAGTTTATGAGCATAAAAACAAAATTTTTGATGGATTTACAAAAAAATACAATGTAAATAAATTAATCTATTTTGAAGAATGTTCAGACGTTTTAAGTGCAATTCAAAGAGAAAAAAATCTAAAAAAATGGAAACGAACTTGGAAATGGGAACTTGTAAAAAAAGAAAATCCTTATTTAAAAGAATTAATCATATAGTTTTACAACACTATGTCATTGTCGAACGTGATCCGACAATCTATAAACCCCATGTCATTCCCGCACTTGATGCGGGAATCTTTACACACCCAAGATACTCGGGTCAAGCCCGAGTATGACACATATTTTTCATTGTCGGACTAAAACAACTGTCATTGTCGGACGTGATCCGACAATCTTTATACACACAAGATCCACGGGTCAAGCCCGTGGATGACATACATTTTGTCACTGTCATCCTCTGGCTTGACCAGAGGATCTTATGCGGGAATCTTCTCATTTTTCCAATTTTTTGCAACAATCAAATAAATCTTCTAGGGAAACGTTGATTTCTTTTGCTTTTTTGACAACTTCTTTTGCAAGTTCTTCTATTTGAGTTGAAGCTTTTTGTTGCAACTCGGCGGAAGAAATTGAAGCAACAAATGTTCCTTTTCCTGTGATTGTTTTGATGAATCCATGGCGGTCAAGTTCTTCCCATGCCATTTTTACGGGTATTACGCTTATGCGTAGTTCGTTGGCAATTGTTCTGATTGGTGGAAGTTGCATCCCAGATTTTAAGTTTCCGTTTAAAATCTGGGAGCTAATTTGAGAAAAGATTTGTAAATAAATTGGTTTTTCGCTTTGTGAATTTAGGATAATATCCAATTACAAGTCTACCTTTTCAAATCTTTTTGAACTAACTTTAAATGTTAAAATCCATCCAGCAAAGTAAATTACAATTCCAGCAATTAAAATTGGAAGTTGGAATAGTAAATCACTTGGTTGAATTGAATCTAAACGAACAAAAAAGTCTGTTGGGAAAATGTTTTTAAGCCAAATTGGTAATTCTAAAATTAAATAAATTACCCAATAAACAATGCAGGCAATTGCAAAAGGGAAGCCAGGTTTTGTTGCTTTTTTGTAAAATGATGTTAAAAATACAAAATTAAAAATTGAAAGGGCAACTAAAACAAGTCCGTAAAATGCAATGTTGCATTCAATTCCTGCTGCATTTTGCATTTTTAAAACTTTGTGAATTAAAAATGCAAATGGAATTGTAAACAAAGTTCCAACAATTTGGTATGCACAAATCAAAATGCATCTAGACTTTACCATATCTGATTTTTTTATTGGCAAAATCATTGAGTAGGGAATATCTTTGTTTAATTCTGCGTTGTTAAAAATAAAAAAGCAGCTTAAACACAAATAAAAAAATGAAACATAGCATGGATAGTTTGGAATTAAAATCATTGCTGTAAACAATAAGAAAATGTAGTTTACAGGTGAAATACAAAGTTTAAATTCTTTATATAAAAAGTTTTTCATAAAATCTCCTTATGGAAGTCTTGTCACTGCGAGACCTTTAGGTCGTGGCAGTCTAGTTTTTGATTTTTTACATTATGGATTGCTTCGTCGCTTCGCTCCTCGCAATGACAGTGAAGTTCGCTTGCAACATTTTCAAACAAAACTGTATGTCATTGTCGGACATGATCCGACAATCTTTCTACCGTTCAATGTGAACCATAATTTCTTCTAGCGAAGGTTTTGTAAACTCACATGAAGAAAAAAGGTCTTTATTTTCAACTGCAATCATTCCTTCAAAACCAAAACTGTTTTTATGGAATCCAATAATTTTAGATTTTAGATCTTCTGTTAAATCATCAATTTTCCCATTTACCAAAATGTAAGAATCTTTAAATTGAACAATATCTGATGATTTATAGATTTTTCCGTTTTTGATGTAAGTAATAAAATCTGCACATTTTTCTAAGTCTGAAATGATGTGGGTAGAAAATAAAATTGAACGGTCACCATTTGCAACATAATCTTGGAACAAAATCACTAATTCATCACGACTAACAGGATCAAGTCCGCTAGTTGGTTCATCTAAAATAAGCAATTTTGCGTCATGACTCATTGCCAACGCAATTTGATATTTTACTTTCATTCCTGCAGAAAGGGAACTAATTAATTTATTTTCATCAAGGTTGAACTTTTGAAGTAATTCTTTATAAAGATTTTCGTTCCAATTTTTAAAAAATCTTTTTGTAACATTTGTAACTGTTTTGATTTTTTTTGAATTATAAAATCCATCAAGACCAGACACAAAACCAATGTTGTTTTTTACTAAAAATTCATCTTTTTTTGTGTCATACCCACAAATAGAAACAGTTCCACTATCTGGATGAACAAAATTTAGCATAGATTTTAGTGTTGTAGTTTTTCCAGCACCGTTTCTTCCAATGAATCCCATAATGTAGCCTAGTTCAAAACTAAAACTAACATTATCCAATGTAAAAGTAGGATATTTTTTACACAAATTATTAATTTCTAAAACTTTCATTACGTCCTCTGTGTATATTAGATATACACAATATACACACTATATTCTCAATTGTCAATAAAAATGTTATAATTAAATTATGTTTGAAATTAAAGTTACAGAAATTTTTGATACAAAAAATACAAATTGTGGCAGTTTTTTACAAACTCCTTTTTGGTGCCAATTTAAGGCAGCCCATGGTTGGAAATATAAAAGATTTTCTTTGCAAATAAAATATCCAAATCTTCAATTGGAAGAGTCAGATTGTTCCCATAATCCTTCTTCAAATGAAATTAAAGAAAAAACTCTTGAAGTGGCTGTTTTAAGTAGAAGTTTTGCAAAAGGATTATTTTCTATTGCATACATTCCGCTTTTTCCACAACTTCCTTATGAATGTACCCCAATTGAAATTATAGAAAAAGCTTTTGAAGAAAATTGTGATGAAGTAGGTGTAATCAAACAAGAAATTATTACACCAGTAACACAAGCAATTGAATTTGCTCATTATTTACAAGATATTGGCTTTGCTTTAAAACCATTTTTATCAAAAAATACAATTGCAATTCGTTTTGATCCAGATGTTTCTTTTTTTGATATTGACGAAAGAGATTTTTTTAATTATGGAATAAAAACAGTTTCTTATGCAGATAAACTTAAATTAAAAAAGAATTTTGTTGATATTCAGCCACCAGATACTTCTATTATTGATTTGACTTTGAGCGAAGATGAAATTCTTTCTAATATGCATTCAAAATGGCGATACAATATTCGTTTGAGCGAAAAAAAAGGTGTTAAAATTCATAAATATACTAGAATTGATGTGAACTTGTCTAAAAAAATAGACAAATTTTATGAATTAACAAAAGAAACTAATGCACGGGATGGAAATTCTAGCCACGCAAAATCGTATTATTTAGATTTAATTCAAAGAAGTGCACAAAATCTTGAATCAAATAATGCAGAAGACAAAGAAAGTCCTTTAATCACTTTGTACATTGCTGAACATGAAGGAGAAGAAATTGCTTCTATAATGACTTTGTTCAGTAAAGACGAAGCAATCTATTTATACGGAGCCAGTTCAAATCATAAAAGAAATCTTATGCCAAATCATCTTTTACAATGGACAGCAATTAAAGATGCAAAAAATTATGGCAGCAAATGTTATGATTTTTACGGAATGAGTCCTGAAGGAAAAGATGAAAAACACCCTATGCATGGGCTTTATATGTTTAAGTCAAATTTTGGGGGGCAAAATATTCACAGAACTGGGAGTTGGGATGTTCCAACAAAATGGATTTATTTTCCATATAGTTTTGCAGAAAAACTTAGAGCTTTTTGGTTTAAAAAAATTAAAAAGATGATGAAAAAAAATGGTGGAAAAAAAGATTGTCGGATCAAGTCCGACAATGACACAAAGGGAAACAAGTCCGACAATGACACAAAGCTCACAAATCCCTTCAATGACACAAAGGGAAACAAGTCGGACAATGACACTAAGCTCACAAATCCCCACAATGACACAAAAGGGAGTAAGGACGATAAATCTCCCCATGTCATTGCGAGGAGCGAAGCGACGAAGCAATCCATAATATCAGACTTTTTTGCAGGGAAAATTCCCTCTTTTGGTGTGGCTGGCAATTTTACAGGTCATTTGGAACAAGCTGGAGAAGCGGTAGATTTTGCAAATGTAAAAACTGCGGAACAAAACGCTCCAAAAGCAATTTTTCCAACTTACATTCCGCTAAAATCAATTGACTCAAAAAGCAAAATCAAAAATGAAGAATTGGCTAAAGTTCCAGAAAATCTTTTAGACTTTCCATTTGATCAAAACAAAATCATCTTTCCTCAAAACGAAGAAAATATCCAAGTGGAACCTGAATGTGCTTTAATTTTTGACGCAATTTGGGAAAATCAAAAACTAAAATCATTAAAACCACTTTGTTTTGGAGCTTCCAACGACTGTTCAATTAGAAAACCAGGTGCAAAAAAAATCAGTCAAAAAAAGAATTGGGGAAAATCTTCAAAAGGGCTTTCAAACAATTTAATTGATGTAGACACTTTTGAACCAGGAAGTATTTTAGATAATTACAATATTGCTTCTTTTATAAAAAGAAATAATGAAATTTTTGAATATGGGGAAGATTCTGCCATAAAAGATTACAGCTACATTTATGAAAAATTAATAAATTGGCTAATCGAAAAAATCAATAATCAACAAGATGAAGGTCCTGCAGAAAAAATCTACGATTATTTGGTTCAATCAGATTTTCCATCAAAAATTATGATTTCAATTGGAGCAACAAGATACACAGAATTTGGCGAAAAAAATTATCTGCAAAAAGGCGATAAATCGTATATAATTATTTATCCAAAGAAAAAATATTCAAAAGAAAGTTTAATCAAAAAGATTAAAAATGATGAAGCTTTTGAAAAGGAAATTTCTGCTTTAATTCAAGAAGTGATTTTATAGAAAAAGGAAAAATTATGGTATATCAAATTAATATTTTAATGTACGTTTTTAGTTTAGTTTTTTTAATTTTGTTGGAATCAACTTTTTTGGCTGGGGAAAATTCAAGCGAACAAAAAGCTTTTAGAAGTGTTTTCCATTATGCCTATATTTTGTTTGTGTCACAAATTGCATGGAATATTTTGGACGGAAGGATTTTTGAAGGTGCATTTATTGTAAACTATGTTTTGTGTGGAATTTCTGCCGCAGCAACTACAATGTGCAGTTTTAAGTGGTTTTGCTATTACGAAAGATTAACAAATCCAAAGAAAAACTTTTCCTTAATTCACAATATTGTAGTTTTGATTCCTTTGGTTGCTTTTATTGCATTAATTGCCACATCATTTATTACAAAATGGCTTTTCTACATTGATGATAACAACTTTTACGAAAAAGGAACCCAACCTTGGCTTTTCATTTTAACATCTTGTTTTTATTTAATTTTAGTTATTGTTTGTGCATTGATTTCTATTAGAAAAAAAATTTCTATTGCAGAAAAAAAACGCTATGTAATTGTTGCATGTTTTTCTTTTATTCCATTGATTGCAATTGCTTACAAAGCTTTTGATCACACAAATTTGTCAATTTCACAGCTTTGTATTGTTTTAGCTTTAACTTGTGTTTATGTAAATATTCAGCAACAAAAAATTACAAGAGATGCACTTTCAAACTTAAACAACAGATTTTCTTTGGAAAAATATTTAGATAATGTTATTTTGCAATATCCAGAAAACCGTGAACCAATTAGTTTAATTTTAATTGACGTTTTAAACTTCAAAAAACTGAACGATAATTTTGGACACGTTGAAGGTGATATTTTAATTTGTGATATTGCAGCAAAACTCAAAAAACTTTGTAGTTCAAAAAAATGCTTTTTGGCAAGATACAGCGGAGACACTTTTGCAATTGTTTCAATTGGAATGTTAACATCTGAAGTTTCTGATTTTAAAGAAACAATTAAAAAATCTTTAGAAAAAAATGATAATGACAAAAAATATGAAATTAAAGTTTTATTAAGTAGCAAATCTTATGAAATGCAACTTAAAAATACAAAAGAATTTATTCAAAAAACATTGGCTCAAATTACAGAAGATAAAGCTAAAATTAAAACTGAAAATAACGCAGCAAAATTAGAAACAAAGTAAAAGCATTTCTTTTGCGTTTATGAATAAGGATTTTTCTGCTTCTGTGGAAAAATCCTTTTCTATTTTTACAATATAACTTTGCAATTCACAAGCAGATTCACCACAAATTATCACTTCGCAAAAACCTTTTTCACGCTCTTGCAAAGCAGATTTATTTTCTGTTTGGCAAACATATTTTACAAAAGAAAGATTTTTTAATTTTAATAAATTATCTTTTGAAAGTAGTGGAAGTTTTAAGTTTATGCATTTTATCGCTTCTGAATTTGAAATTTTGTTTATTGATTCATTTACTGTTTGATTTTTCAAGACAAAATGATTATAAAAAACTTCAAAAAGTGAATTGTTAAAATCATTTGCAAAAGAAAGGGAACTTAAAGTCATTCCAGAAAGGCGGGGATTAATTTCTATAATGTACCATTGTTTTTCATGTAAAACTAAATCAACTTGGGCAATTCCGTTAAAATCAAAAGTTTGAGCCAATTTTTTAATTAAATCATAAAGTTCCTTTACACAAAAATCATTTTTTTGGGAATTTTCTTTAATTGGACCAATTTTTATACTTTGTTTAGGGCTTGTAATTCCATATTTGTTTACAGAAAACATAAATGGAGGAAAAATTGAAATTGATTTTTCATTTGAAATTGTTTGAGAATTAGAAATTGCATTACAACACAAAAATTCAATTCCAAACTGATTTCCACTAATCATTTCTTCAATAATTCTGTCGCTGTTGTTTTTTTTAGAATTTAAATAATTACAAACTTCGCCGTAAGTATTCAAAACTTGCATTCCATAAGAGCTTAATCCAAATGGATCTTTTGCAATTAAAGGAAAGTTTAATTTTTTTATTTGGTTTAAAATATAATCTTTATAAACATTTTTTTTGATTTCTTTTCTGTTTCCCGCACAAAAATACATGTCATGATTTACATAAATGCCTTTAGGTGTAAGAAATCCATTTTTTTCTAATAATTGTTTTGTTTTATTTTTGTCAAAAAAGTTGTAATTAAGTTCCGCTGGGTGAGAAATTACATTTATTCCATTTGATTCAAGTTTTTCTGCAATTAAAGAATCTTGAATAGGAAGCCAATCAAAAGGATTTACCCAAAAACTCATAGAAATTGCAAAATCTGGATTAAAACTCATAATTTTTTGAGCAAAAATGTCTAAATCACAAGAATTTTCTTGTAAAACATAAATATTATTTTCTTTTAAAAGATTTTCAACAGAAAGATTATTTTTGCAAACTTCATCCTCATCAAAATACGTCCGGTCAAGGCACGCTTTGCTCAAGGCCTTGACTCGGCCGTTTTTAGGATTTGTATTAAACCCTAAATACGTCCGGTCAAGGCACGCTTTGCTCAAGGCCTTGACTCGGTCGTTTTTAGGATTTGTAATAAACCCTAAATAAAAAGAATCTAAAATGAACATTCCAGGCTGCTCTGTAACAAAATAAAACTCATCTTCTGGATGATTTTTTATAAATTCCTTCCATTTTTGAAAATGACTTGGAAGAGTAGTTATAAAAAAATTTTCTTTATCAAAAATGTTTGAATTTGAACTGTAAAAAACTATTTTCATTTTATTGTTTCTTCTATTAATTTGTTAAATTCAATTTCTTCATCTTCAGAGACTAATTCAAAAGAATATAAAGCTTTTTCAAAAATTTCCCCAGCTTTTACTGCCGAGTCCACATTAATCATTTTGCAAAATTCCAATGGGCCATAAGTTTTTTTGTAAGTAATTTCTTTTGATTTAGCCCAATCTACAAGTTTCATATATTTTTTTGTAAATCTGTCTAATTCATCTTTTTTTGCTTTAGATTTTTTAGATTTTTTCAAAAACTCACTAATGTTATCATAAAAACTTTTACTTTCTACAGTAGTGTATTTTTGAAGTTCAATGGAAGAACCAAAGAAAATTGATTTTATTATTTTTTTTAGAGTATTAAAAAAATTTTTAAAATAGAGTTTTAATTTATTATTTTTAATAAAATCAATAAATTTTTGACTGAATAATGGTTTTAGCAAAAATATTATCAAAACAAAAACAATTAATAAAGCAACAATTAATTGAATGACAATTCCAATTATTTCAAATATGTGATTATTATTTTCATCATACAAAGATGGTTCCAAAACTAATGGAGGAAATTCTGGCTCGTTTAAAATTTCTAGCTCTGTCTTTTGTACAATTGGAGATTCTACAACTAATAATTTTTTTAACAAAACTAATATAAATTTATAATTTAAGATTGCAGAATCAGAAGAAATAAACAATGAAAATACAATTGAAATTAAACAAATAATAACAGAAACTTTCACAATTTTTTTTCTATATTTAAAAATGTTATCAAAACCTAAGAACGCATAAAAAACTTCATTTTTATTTGTACAAAAGAAAATAAACATTAAAAAAACACAAATTAAATGAACAATTAAAGTAATTCCTGCTGTAAAACTATACTGATGATAAATGTTTTTTTCTGCAATAAAAATAATAATGCATAAAATTGCAAAAACTAATTGAGAAACAATTGAACTTTTTATACTTTGAGAATAATCAAGCGCAATGGTGTTGTTGTGATACAATTTTTCTTTTAATTCTTTTTTGGAAAGTCCTACACATTGTTCTTCAAAATTATGATATAAATTAAGACTTTTGTAATTATAGACAAAATAAAAATAATTAATTAATACAAATGGGACAAAAGAAACTGCTGCAATATTACTATATGAAATTTTCTTTATTCCAAAAGCAACTACAATTAAAAAAATAAGATAAAATAATAAAACCCTAGAAAATCCCAAAGAAGTAACTTTTTCCCTATATAGTGTTAAAATAATAGCCATATTTAATGTTGAAAAAATTACTAACATTAATACTTCAAAAATAATTTGATTTTTTGTCATAAAACCAGAAACAAGCGAAAAAGAAAAAAATAAAAACAGTGTAAAAAAAAGTGAGGACAAATAATATATAAATGTTTCAAAAAATCTTTTTCCTAAATTAATTGTCATAAAACTTTTTCCATATTTAATTTTTTTGTTGTAATTTCTTTTTCATCTGCATAACAAAGATTAATATAATGATCAACTTCGTCGGGGCCAATTACAAATATTTGTGTATTTTTTGAAAGTTTTGTTTTTAATTTTTCAATAGGGTTGTAATCAAGTTTTCCAGGAACCATTTTAATTAAGGAAAGAACGTCCAAAATGCTTTCAGATTGATTTTGTCTTGGAAGTAAAAAAGGGAACTCTGAACCAAAAGCGGCAAATCCACATGGTTGTCTAAATCTTTTTGAAGCTTCTACAATGGCTGCTGCAATTTCAATTGCGGTTTCACCTTTTGAATGACGCAAATCTAAAGTATAATCATCTTCTGCAAGATTCAAAAATACAAAAAATGGCACATCAAAAGAGTTTTCATATTCGTTTGTAAATAATGAATTATATTTTGCACTTATAAACCAGTTAATACGCTTAAATTCATCACCAGTTTCGTAAGGACGAATACTTCTTCGCAAAGTAATATCTTCATAAATCTTATTTTGAATTGAAAGTGCACCTTGTGGACGCCCCGGAATAGCTTTTGTAATCAAATTAATTCTTGCAGGACGAACCATAATTGTATTAAAAACAGGAACTTCTTTTGTAATTTCAAAAAATCCAATTGGGTCTGAAGATTTTATTACAACAGGTCCTGCTGTAAATAATCCTCGTTCTTTTGCCATAACTTTATATTTTACAAAAGTTCGTTCATAGGGACGTAAAGAAATCAACTGATTGTTTTCATCACCAAAAACATACATAGAAATTGTATCTTGCACAAAACAAACTAAAGCAGGCAAACGACATCTGTTTAGAACCGAAAACTTAATTTCAATTTGTTCTTTTGAAGCAACTTTTAAATTATTTATACTTCGTTCCGCATCAAGATTTTTTAATAAAATTAAAGCATAAAAATATGAAAATAAAACTGTTAAATCAAATCCAATACAAATACTTTGTACAATTTTTGAAGGCACAAACAAAAACAAGAGAAAAGCAAAAACTGCTAATATTTTTATTGTTAAATTAGATTTAATCACTTTTTTTAATCCACGCAAATCTTAATTCAAAAAATCCAAAAAATAAAAGTCAAATTATACATGTGCTTTAAAATTTGGAATAGGAATTGAATCTAAAAGTTCTTTTACAAGATTTTCTTCTGTATATCCTTTTAAAATTGAATCTGTTTTTAAAATAATACGTTTCTTAAAAACAGGAAGTGCCATTGTTTTTACATCTTCAGGAGTAACAAAATCACGACCATGAATTGCTGCATAAGCCTGACAGGCTTTATAAAAAGATAAAGAACCACGAGGAGAAACTCCGGCTAAAATTCTATCATCTGTACGTGTCCAATTACAAAGAGAAATCAAATATGACAAAACAGCATCATCAACAAAAATTTTTACAACTTCTTCCATACATTCAATAATTTCATCTTTTGTAACAACTGCACAAACAGATTCAACAGGATGAACTAAAGAATTTTGTGCTGTAATAATTTGAATTTCTTCTTCCACTGTTGGATAGCCAATAGAAAGGGAAAGCATAAATCTATCTTTTTGAGCTTCTGGCAAAGGGAAAGTTCCTTCAGATTCAACAGGATTTTCTGTAGCAATAACAAAAAAAGGTTTTTCTAAAGGATGAACTTTTCCATCAACACTAACTTGATTTTCTGCCATACATTCAAGCAAAGCAGACTGAGTTCTTGGAGTTGCACGATTTAATTCATCAACTAAAACAATTGAAGACATTACAGGGCCTTTTCTAAATTCAAACTCTTGTTTTGCTGGAAGCCAAATATTATTTCCTGTAATATCAGAAGGCATTAAATCTGGTGTACACTGAATTCTAGAAAATGACATATCAATAGATTTTGCCAAAGCTTTTGCTAAAACTGTTTTACCAGTTCCTGGAACATCTTCTAACAAAACATGACCTTGTGCAAAAATTGCACAAAGAATCATATCTACAACATCTTCTTTACCTTTAAAAACACTAAAAACCGACTTTTTAATTTTATCCGAAACAACTTTTATTTTATTCATATAAATATAATAGCACATAACAAATGATTTATAAATTCATTATTGCCATTATTTTTTTAATTTTATAATATATGTCCATGACTAAAGACGATTTAATTTTTCTTATTGATACAAAAAAATCATTTGAGTTTTCATACAATGGAAAAAATTATAACCTCACTTACGACAAAGACGAAAAAGGGGAATATATCGTTTTTGGACAGACATTTCAAGGTGAAAAATATAAATCTTTTGGAGAATTTTACAACAACGCAAAAGTAGAAAATCACTTTTTTAGAGAAATGTTAGATGTAATTAAATTATAAAAAGCAAAAAAAACTATCTCCCAAATCTGAACAAAAAAACGGCTCACTTTTCCGAGATTCTTTAGATATTTAAATACGTCCGGTCAAGGCACGCTTTGCTCAAGGCCTTGACTCGGCCGTTTTTAGGGTTTGTATTAAACCCTAAATTAAATTTTGAATTACAAAAGAGGAAAAAAATGGCAAATCAAATTGATATGACCGAAGGTTCAATATTTAACAAACTTGTAAAATTTTCAATTCCATTAGTTTTTTCAAGTTTTTTGCAAGTTTTGTTTAATGCAGTTGATGTAATTGTTGTTGGCCGATTTGCAGGAGATAATTCACTTGCGGCAGTTGGTTCAACAGGTTCATTAGTAAACTTGCTTGTAAATCTTTTTATGGGACTTTCAATTGGAACAAACGTAGTTGCCGCTCATTATTTTGGAGCCAAAAAATCAAAAGAATTAAAAGATACAGTTCATACTGCAATGTTAGTTTCTGTTTATAGCGGAATTGCTTTAACAATTATTGGAGTTTTTGGAGCAGAATATATTTTAAAATTAATGCAAGCACCAAAAGAAGTGTTAGATTTGGCTGCCGTTTACCTTAAAATATATTTTTTAGGAATTACAGCCACAATGGTTTACAATTTTGGAAGTGCCTTGTTACGAGCCAAAGGAGATACAAAACGTCCTTTATACATTTTATCTTTGGCAGGAATATTAAACTTAATTCTTAATTTGATTTTTGTAATTGTATTCAAAATGAACGTTGCGGGAGTTGCCATTGCCACAGTAATTTCACAAGTTTTATCTGCAATTTTAGTTGTTAGAATTTTATTAAAAGAAGAAGATTCATTCCGCCTAAATTTAAAACAACTAAAAATAAATTCTCACATATTATTAAAAATTGTAAAAATTGGAATTCCAGCAGGTTGCCAAGGGATAATGTTTTCTTTTTCAAACGTTATTATTCAATCTTCAATAAACACGTTTGGAGCTATTGCAATTGCAGGAAACTCTGCCGCTTTAAACTTAGAAGGCTTTATTTACACAGCCATGAACGGATTTTCCCAAGGAGCCTTAACATTTTGTTCACAAAACATGGGAGCAAAAGAATACAAAAGAATAAAAAAAGCCGCATTTGAATCTCAAATTATTGTATTCATAATTGGCGCGTTATTAAGCTTTATATTTTACATTTTCCTAGATTTATTATTAGGATTTTACACAACTAGCCCAGAAGTAGTTTTAGCCGGCCGCAAACGATTAATCATCATTTTATCTACATATTACCTATGCGGAATGATGGACACAATGGCAAACTGCATCAGAGGAATTGGACACTCATTGGCACCTGTAATTATAACATTAATTGGAGCTTGCTTGTTCCGCATGTTTTGGATTTTCACAATTTTTCAAATTCCAAAGTTCCACACAGAAACTGTAATTTATTTATCATACCCAATTTCTTGGGCAGTAACATTTTTAGCACTTTTATTCACATTTGTTAAATTTTACAAAAAAATTGGAAAGCAAGAAATATAAAATTTTTATACCACTTTTACTTTTCTATTATTTTATGTAGAATAATAACATTATGAACATGGAAGCTTTTATTTTAGGTTGCGGTGGAATGATGCCATTGCCTTATCGTCATCTTACTTCGGTTTTGTTGCGTCGTGATGGAGACTTATTTTTATTTGACGGTGGTGAAGGTACACAAGTAAGCTTAAAACGATTAAACCTAAAATGGAAAAAAATTGATGCAATTTTTGTATCTCATACTCATGCAGATCATGTTACAGGTTTACCAGGCATTTTAATGCTTTCATCACAAGTAGATAGAACTGAACCTTTGTACATTTACGGGCCACCAAAAATCAAAGAATACATTGAAACAAGTCGCAAAGTTTTAGATATGTACATAAATTATCCAATTATTGTGCAAGAAATTACAGCTCCTTGTGTTGTTCATTCTGGGGAAGATTTTTATATTCGAGCATTTCCTTTGGATCACACAAAAACTTGCGTTGGCTACACTTTGGAAGAATTAGACAGACCTGGAGAATTTAATCCACAAAAAGCAAGAGAACTTGGAGTTCCTTGTGGGCCACTTTGGTCTCAATTACAAAAAGGTTTTGAAGTTCAAGCGGAAGATGGTTCAACTGTAAAACCAGAACAAGTTTTGGGAGAAAAGAGAAGTGGACGCAAATTTTCTTTTGTAACCGACACTCTTTTTAAGCGTTCTATAATTGATGAAGTTCGTGGCTCAGACTTATTAGTTTGCGAAGGAATGTTTGAAAATGCCCTTGAAGATCAAGCAAAAGAAAAAAAACACATGACAGCTAGTCAGGCAGCAACAATTGCAAAAGAAGCAAACGTAAAACGCATGTGTTTAATTCATTACAGTCCAAGATACACAGACAAAGAACTTCACATTTTGTTAGAAGAAGCACAGGCTGTTTGGCCAAATGCAGAACTTTCAAAAGACCGAATGCAAATTGACATTCCTTTTGAAGATTAAAAATTGTACCATACGAAAATTTTAAGTCATTGTTGGCTTAATTATTCGTCATTGCGAGCGCAGCGAAGCAATCCGCAAGTTTTGCGTAGCAAAACTTGGTAAGTACGCGAAGCGTACGACTCATTGCGAGCGTAGCGAAGCAATCCATAAAGTGAACACTGGTTAAATGGATTGCCACGATTTTCTAACGAAAATCTCGCAATGACATAGTTATAAGATAAATAATAAAACTATGATAAAAATAGAAAACTTTTACAAAAAATACGACTCAAAATCAGATTATGTTGTTCAAAACGTAAACTTACAAATTGAACCTAAAAAAATCACATGTTTATTAGGGCCAAACGGTTCTGGAAAGTCTACAATTATGAACTGTATTTGTGGTTTTATTTATGGCACAAAAGGTTCAATTTGCGTTTCAGATTCAAACAATAATTTAATTAACGTAGAAGAAAATCAATCATCTGTAATGAAAAACATTGGCTATGTTCCAGAAATTTCAAAATTGCCACCAGAATTAAAAGTTTTAGAATTTTTAACTTATGCAGCAGAAAACCACAATCTTTCAAAAGAAGAAACTTTACAAAGCATAAAATATTTAGTTTCAAAATTAGATTTAGAATCATTACTTACAAAAAAAATCAAAACACTTTCTAAAGGACAACAACAAAGAGTTTCTTTTGCTCAAGGATTAATTCACAATCCAGCAAATTTAATTTTAGACGAACCAAATTCAGGTTTAGATCCTTTGCAAATAAAACAACTTAGAACTTTTATAAAAGAACTTTCTCAAACAAAAGCAATTTTAATGTCTACTCACATACTTTCAGAAGCAGTAAATCTAACTTCCGAAATTTACATAATCAAAAAAGGAAAAATTGTAAAAGCAAAAGATTTACAAAACCTAGAAAACGAATATTTGGAAATAATGGAAAATGAAAATTAATATAAAACATATAAACATTTTACAATTTACATTTATTGCAATAATTTTTAATCTTCTTGTTTCAATTAATTTCTTTATAAAAAATCAATTTTTTGTGGGAAATTCAACAAATTTAACTTTGTTTTTTGCAGTAATTCCTTTTTTTGCAATAGTTTTAGTTCCAGCTTTGTGTTATAAACAGTCAATTTCTGTGTATGATGATTTTTTACCACTTTCTACAACAAAAAAAATAATTCAAAGTTTTTTTACAAATCTGCTAAAATTTACAGTATTAATTTTATTTTTAATTCCAAATTGCCTTGTAGTAAACTTTTTTGGCAACATTGATTTTGGAAAAGTTTTTACAAGTTTATTCTGTTTAATTTTTTACGGTGCATCTTTAATAAGTCTCTGCATTTTTATTAATCAGCTTATTAAAAACAAAATTACCGCTTTTATTGTATCTGCATTATCAATTGGATTGTTTAGCGTAATTCACATGGTTGGACTTTATGTTCAGCTGCCAAAATCAATTTCTGCAATTTTAAATAATTTAAGTTTTGCATGGCATTTTGACCAAGCTTCAAAAGGAATTTTTAATACAAAAGATATTTTTTGGCTGGCTGGATTTTCCGTTTTATTTATTTTACTTACAATTTTTGTTACAGAAAAACAAAAGGGTAGAAAACTTTCTAAAAACAAATTAATCACTAGGAGTTTTTCTTTAATTGTTACAATTTTGTTTATGCTAAATTCCACAAGATACAATTTTAGAATTGACTTTTCAAAAAACAAAACTTTTTCTTTATCATCATATTCAAAAGAATTTTTAGAAAGTATTTCTTTTCCTGTGAACATTTCTTATTATTGTTCAAATTCACTATCTTCGTTGTATCCTCAAATTACAGAAATTTCTGATTATCTTTCTATGTATTCAAATCAAAATAAAAACATTAATTACATAAAAAAAGATCCAGATTCTAACGAAAACGCAAAAAAAACACTAGATACTTACGGCATTTTTAGCCAACAAATGAAAACTCAAAAAAATAACACAACTCAATATATTGATGTTTATTCAGCAATCATAATTGAATACAACGGAAACACCCAAGTAATACCGTTTATTATGTCGGCTTCCACTTTGGAATTTGATTTAACTTCAAAAATCAAAACTTTAATTACAAATAAACAAAGAATTGTAAATATCATAGTTGGAAATGGCATGTCTTTATCTTCTGATTATGATTTTTTAGTTCCGTGGCTTAATAACCAAGGTTTTGTTTGTAATGAAATTCATATAGAAAATCCAAATTTTGCAAATGAATTAAAAAATACAACAGGGCCATTATTTGTAATTGGAGATAGTCAAATTAAAATTGCCCAAGCCATTGAAATTGAAAACTACATTTTAACTAAAAATCAAAATGCCTTGTTTAATATTAGTCCATATAGTTCAAATATTAGTGATGATTGGAACATTACACAAAATCAAAATACAAATATTGTAGAAATGATTGAAAACTGGGGTGTTATTTTTAGTCAAAATATTGTAGCAGACATTTCTTCGGCACAAATTACAATGTACAGCCAACAATCTGAAGACAATCAATTTGCAAGTGGAAATTCTCAAACACAAATCTTAAATTATCCTTTGTGGGTTTCTCTTTTGCCACAAGAAAACGCAACTTTGGGTGCAACAATGTTTTGGCCAGTGGAACTTTCAATTTTAGCCGAAAATGTAAAACCATTTTTTGTTTCTTCACCAATGGGCTACACATATCAAACAGACAGAAATAGTCCTCATAAATTAATAGAAAGTAATCCATTTGTTTTACAAACTTACGACATAAAATCAAAAGAAAAATCTACAAAAACAATTGGAGCCCAAATAAAAGGGAAAATTTCTGGATTATTTAACAATTTTGAAGCCGAAAATGCAAATATTATTGTAATTCCAGACCAATATTTTGTTAATTCTTTAATGAACGGTTACATTGGTGGTGAATACGGAGATTACAGAAATTACGAATTAACAACTAATATTTTGTACAACTTAAATAACGAAAGCGAACTTTCACAAATAAAATCAAAACTTCAAGTAGACGAATCTTTGTTTAAAATTTCAACTACAGAAGAATTTTTACATTACTTAAAAATTAGTAATTTAATTTTATTTGTGGTTATGCCATGTTCTATTTTAATTATAGGAATTGTTTTATGGATCTTAAAAAAGAAAAAATTAACATCATTCTTATTGCAACTTCAATAGTTTTGTTTTTTACATATATTTTTTCATTTACAAATTTTTCTTCTACAGATAAAAGAAAACTTGTAAAAACTGCTTTGGTAAACAATAAATATATAGATTCTATAAATAGATTTGAACTGAGCCAAGGTGAACAAAAAATCACATTATCTAAAGAAAAAGCGGGCGGTGGTGATGTTTGGTTTATTTTGGCAGAAAATAACACAAAAATTCTTCCTGCAGATAAAGAACTTATTAATAATTTTATTATTAAATTAACAAAAGTTATTAATATGTATAAAATATCAGACAAAATATCTCAAAATAATTCATTTGGCCTAACAGATTCCTCAACTTTTTGCTTAAAATACTATTTTTCAGATTCAGAATTCCAACAAATCTACTTTGGAAACTTAGATTTTTCATATTCATTTAGGTATTTAATGAGTGGAAAAACAACAACAGTTTATCAAGTTGAAAACACAATAGACACTTTTTTAAACACAAAAATTCAATTTTGGGCTGAACCAAACATAATTTCTAAACAAATAATTAATATTTCTCCTGATTCAATTCAAAAAATTACTTTGACATCTTCAAACCATTCAAAAACTTATAATTCTAATACAGAAAACTTTTATCAAAAATGTTTTGATTTATTAAATCTAAGACACGGCGGAATTCCATCAACATTAAAAACACAAAACACAACACCAACTTTAACTATAAATTTAGAAAACGGAGACAAAACATCATTAAATATTAATTTTATTATTCAAGATGAAAATATAACTTTAGAAACAACTTATAATCTAAACACAAAAAAAATTACAACCTATTCAAAAATTTCAAAATGGACATACAATCAAATCTTAAAAATTTTTGGTTTTGAAAATTAATAAAACAGGGAACTAATAACAAAGTAGTGAATAAAAATTATAAATAAAGTGAGCTGTTGTTGAAGTAAAAATATTATTTGTAAAAATCAATGTAAGTCTAAAAATCAAATGTGCAATTGCTGCATTAATTACACTAAAAATTCCTAAATATCTGTGTGAAAATGCAAAAATCAATAAAACAAATAATTCAATTAAAATTCTAAAAATCAATTTAGGAATTCCTTGTATTTTTGGATTATTCAAAATTAAACAAGAAGTTAAAAAAACTGGGACATAAAATCTATAAATTGTTTCTTCAAAAAAAGCGGCAAAAATTAAATTAAAAATCGAAATTAAATAATCAAAAAAATTAATGGGTTTATTTACAAAAACTGAATTTGAAACAATAAAATTTTCAATATTGTAAAAACTTTCTGCAATTAAATTCACAATGTTAGAAGTAATCACAACAAAAAATAAAGAAAAAACTAAAAATAAAAAATTTTTTAATATAAAACTCAAATTAATAATGTTACTTTTAAAATAATTTCTGTAAAAATAAACTAAAAAAATTGCCAATAAAAAATGACTAAGGTTATCTACAGAAAATAATGTAAAATCAATTTTTTGAACAAATTGCCCATCAACAAACAAAGGAGGGATAATAAAAAACATTGAAATTAGTGAAAAAAGTAAAATTTCTAGCACAAATGAATGATTTTTCATATAATATATGTTATTATACTATATAAGGGTAATAAAGTGTATAGTTTACCAGCATTAATTTTTTTAATAAGCATATTAGTTATTATTTTCATTTTTGTTGCAATTTTTAAAAGACAGATAAATTTTTATGTTACAGGCTTAGACTCTGGTTTTACTTTTTCTGATTTGTCTTTGCTTTGGCAAGTTTCTGAAATTTGTGAAATAAAAAATCCAATGACATTATTTTACTCCTTAGAATCTTTAAAAAAATGTATGGAACACATTTCTGCCATTGCAAATTCGGATGAAACGGATGCACGGATGCAGTTGTTGCTTTCAAAGTTGTTTAACTACAGAACAAAACTTCAAAACGAATCAGATAAGAAAAAAACAATAGAATCTACTAAATCTTTAGAGGTTGGGCAAAAATTAAGAATAATTTTACCAGGTAAAGGTGTTTTTACTTCAGAAATTCTTGCAAACGGAAAAGAATTAATTCTTTCGGTGCCAAAACAAAATAATCTTGTTACAATTCCTGGTGAAGATTGGGTAAATAAAGTCATTAACATTTATCTTTGGCGAAAAGCAGACGCTAGATACGTTTTTGATTCCGTTGTAACTTCACAAGGTTTATACATTGGCAAATCTTCCATAACTGTAAAACATTCATATAATTTAGTTAGAACACAAAAAAGAAAATCTGTACGGGCAAAATGTCAAATATACGGAAATCTGTTTATTGTTAAATCGAATGATGTTGATTATTACACTGTAGAAACAAGAAATGGCTACAAATGTTTGATTGAAGATATTTCTGAATCTGGAGCATTAATTAGAATTGGTGGTAAAGGTGTTCAAAATGTAAAAATAAAATTACAATTTACAATCCACAGTAGATTAATTGTAATGTACGGAATTGTAAGAACAGTAGAATTTAATGAAAGTGATAATCAAACTTTGCTTCATTTTGAATGCACTCATATAGAAACCACAATGAAAAACGAAATTCTACGTTATGTTTATGATATTCTTCCTCAAAGTCAAAAAGAAATTATTCAAGCATTAAACGAAACAGAAGAGGATGAAAAAATTAATAATGATAATTCACAGTTAAATAATTCTGAAATACAACAAAGTGAAAAACAAGAAGTAACACCAATAGAATTAGAATCTGAAGCTTCTAAAAATGAGGCTAAAAAGTCGCCAGAAACAGTTTCTGAATTATCAAAAAATTATTATGAAAATGATATAGAAGGTGACATTTTAGATAAAGAAATTAAAGCATCAATTCCAGGTAATGAATCTGATGATGAATATGATGAAATTATTACTGATGACGAAATAAATATTTTTGATTAAGGGGTGAAACAATGAAAAAGATTATTTTTATATGTGCATTATTTACACTTTTTATTCCTTGTTTTTCAGAAAGTGCAAAAGTTAAATTTTTAAAAGGAAACATTGTAGATAAAACTAACGCAATTAAAGAATCTTCTGCAGAAGATTCAATTTGGCTTGCAAATAAAGCAATTCAATTTGCCATTGAAAACAAAGAACTATTAGGAAACGACAGAGAATTAGATGCCCTTGTTGTTTCTGCAATTTTAACAATCACTCCAGATTTTATAAATTCAGCAGATACTTTAACAAAAAACGATATCTTATTTAACTTAACGAATTTATTTAAACTTTTTGATTCAAGTAACACAGTTCAAATTTCTATTTTATCAAAAATAAGTCTTTTAAAAGATAAAATTCCTACAAATACATTTACAGATGAATTACACAACTTTTTATATAATTCAGATCCATCAAAAATTGATTCAGGGCTTTTTAAAGCTTGTACAAATACACTTTCTGAAATTGGAAACAACATTTCATTTAATCTTTTATTTTCTTTTTATAATGATAAAAACTATACCAACTTTAAATCCGAAATTGAAAATACGTTAATTTCATTAGCACCTTCAAACATAGAAGAAATTTTATATGTAATTAACGAAGCTTCTTTTGAACAAATTCAACCTTTATTTCAAAATATTGTAAAAAAATCACAAATTTCTAAAAATTTTCTCTGTGAGATTGCAGAAAATTTGCTAAATTCGTCTATTGTATTAGTAGAGAATTCTTCTAGTAATAAAGACGAAATTATAAAAATACAAATTGAAGCTCTTGAAATATTAAGCAAAAACAACTGGACCCGCTCGTCCGCTTCTGCAATTGCGTTCTTCAATTCTTCAAAAAAAGAATTCGATAAAAACACAATTACAGAACAACAAATGATTTTCATAATTGAATCTTTGATTAATATTTCACCAATTGAATCAATTTCGCCTTTGGTTTCATACCTAGTAGAATTAAACAGCTTAACAGAAATGGGAAAATCAGTTTCTATTCCTGTTGTGGAAGCTGTAATTAAAACTTTAGGCGCTATTGGAAACAAGTCAGCATTTGATTCATTGCTTGGTGTAACTTATCTAAATTATCCAGAATCAGTTTTGTCGGCTGCCCGAGAGGCGCTGGCAGGACTTAAATGGTAAAACAAAATCCAATTATTTATGCTTGTTTAATTTGCATTTTTTTATTTTATTCAGGTTTGGTAAAAATTAAAGAAAGAAATCCCTTTGTTTCTTTAATCAAACCTGAACAAGTTTCTGAACTTAATGGAAAAATCAAATCTTCACCAATAAAAATCTCTTCTGGAAAATATTATTCTGTTCAGTTAGAAGTTTTTGATGTAAAATCGGTTCAAAATTACAATTCTTCTGCAAAAGGAATTATTACTGCATTTTTGCCCACAGAAATGGTAGAAGCCTTATATCCGGGAAAATTATATTCATCTTCTAAAAAAACAGGTGCTTTTTTATGCGAAACTGGAGCAATTGTAAAATTAAAGGGTAATATAAATCAAAAAAACAACGATTTAATTTTTTATTGCAAAAGTGGAACTTCTTCAGGATTTGAAAATTCATTTTTAGGAAAATTAAATTACATTCGAGCCTTGTGCAGACTTCATTTTAAAAGATTAATGTATAAATGGGGCGAAGCAGGAGGGCTTTTCCTTGCACTTTTATCTGGAGCAAAAGAATATACTTCAAAAGTTACAACAGA
Organism: Treponema sp.; assembly: GCA_017521105.1. Lineage (GTDB taxonomy): Bacteria > Spirochaetota > Spirochaetia > Treponematales > Treponemataceae > Treponema_D. The sequence continues at coordinate 8,401 of JAFXDY010000108.1, read as the reverse complement.
AGCATTCAAAAACGCAGGACTTTCCCACATTTTAGCATTATCTGGAATGCATTTATCTTTATTTTCTGGAATTGCCGTCATAATAGGAAAAAAAATGAAAAAATATAGTTTTGTCTTTTTTGCAAAACCTTTTTCAATTTTTCTGTTTGTTTGGTTCGCAGGTTTTTCTCCATCATTGTTACGAGCCTTTATTTGCAGCAGTTTTTTAATTTTGGAATCAATTGCAAATGTAAAAAAAAGCAATATGATAACAGTTTTATGTTTTTCATTTTTGTTACAATCAATAATTTCACCTTCAGACATTACAAACGCCGGATTTTTACTTTCTTACGGAGCCTTAGCGGGCATTTTGTTATTTTCTGAATTATTTACAAAATTATTTATTAAATTTATGCCCCATTCCATTAGTTCTTCTGTGGCGGCTTCAACTTCGGCACAATTTTTTACCGCTCCAATTTCACTAAAACTTTTTGGAACATTTTGTCCATTTGGAATAATTGCTTCAACTGTAGTTTCTCCTTTAATTACAATTTTTATTTACATTGGATTATTTTTGATTGTTATAAATTTAATATGCCCAATTTTTGCCAATATTAGTGGAATTTTTATAAATTTTTTGTATACTATTATAAAAAATATAGTAATTGTATTTTCACATTTACCAATTATAAATATTGGAGAATAATTTTGAATCATCCAGATTACAATTCACCAGCAGAATTAAAAGCAACTCTTGAACAAAACGGATTTTCAATGCAAAAAAAATTCGGACAAAACTTTTTAATTAATCAAGATGCAAGAAAAAGAATTATTGACGCGTTAGATATAAACGAAAATTCTACAGTTTGGGAAATTGGTCCAGGACTTGGAGCTATGACTAGCGAAATTCTTGAACGTGGTGCAGATTTAACTGTTTTTGAAATTGATAAAGGATTCATTTCTTTAATTTCTCAATATTTTAAACAATACGAAGAAAAAAATAAATTTAGAATTATAGAAGGTGATGCCCTTAAAAACTGGAAAATACAATTAAAAGAAGTTTCAATTCCAAATAGATTTTTTGGAAATCTTCCTTACAACATTGCAGCAACTTTAATTGCGGACACAATAGAAAACAATTGCCGCTTTGACAAATGTGTTTTTACAATTCAAACAGAAGTTGCTCAAAGAATGATTGCAAAACCAGGCACTGCAGATTATTCATCTTTTTCGGTGCTTTGCCAATGGGCTTACGACGTAAAAAATATTATGGATCTTGGTGGCGGAAACTTTTGGCCAAAACCAAATGTAGGTTCTAGAACTGTTTTACTAACAAAAAAAGAATCATTTCCAAATTGCAGCAATCCAGAATTATTTGTAAAAATGCAAAGGGCATTATTTTCTTCAAGAAGAAAAACTGTTAGAAACAATCTAACAAATTTCTTAAAAAATGGCGAAAAATGTTTACAAGCATTAGAAAAAGCAGAAATTAATCCAATGCTTAGAGCAGAAGTATTAACTGTAGAACAAATGCTAAACCTAAGTGATGTTTTAAACCAAATGGAATAAAAAATATAAGGCAACAAAATGATAGATATTAAAAGTAATCTTTTACAAATAAACGAAAAAATTCGCAATGCAGAAGCAAAGACGGGTAGAAAAGAAAACTCTGTAAAATTAATGGCAGTAAGTAAATTTCATCCAATTGAAGAAATTCAACAAGCAATAAATTGTGGACAACTTTTATTTGGTGAAAATAGAGTTCAAGAAGCAAATCAAAAGTTTCCAGAACTTTTTCAAAACAATCAAAATATTGAATTACAAATGATTGGCGTAATGCAATCTAACAAAGTAAAAAATGCTGTTAAAATTGCTTCTTGCATTCAATCTGTGGACAGAATTGATTTACTAAATGAAATTGAAAAACAATGTGCAAAAATAGAAAAAAACATCAACATTTTATTTGAAATTCACACTGGAGAAGAAACTAAATCTGGTTTTGAATGTTTTGAAGATGTACAAATGGCGTTAAATCTATTTTCAGAAAATAAATTTCCTCACATTACACCACAAGGATTTATGACAATGGCACCTTTTACAGAAGACAAATCTCTTATTCATAAATCTTTTGAAACAGTGTATAATTTATCACAAAAATTACAACAACAATTTCCATCTTTTGATTTATCTGAACTTTCCATGGGAATGTCAGGAGATTTTGAAATTGCAATTGAACACGGTTCAACATTAGTAAGAGTTGGAACTGCAATATTTGGAGAAAGAGATTATTCTAAAAAATGAAAAAATCAATAGCTAAAATCTTAATTTTTACATTGTTATTTAATATTTGTTCTCCCATTTTTGCTGAATCAACTTCAACAGAACCAAAAGAATATACAGAAGAGGAATTTCCTCAAGCATTAGAAGACTTACGCCGTTTTGAAATTATAACACTTGGTTCTCTACCTTTTGTTACATTAAATTCAACTTTAGTCTATTCAGGAATTAAATACGTTCAACACGACTTTGATCCAGCATATTCTCCAAATCCATTTGCATCAAAAGCAGACGGAGGCTATTCAACAGAAGAACAAATTGGTGTTCTACTAACATCACTGGGAATTAGCGTAGGAATTGGACTTACAGATTTTATTATTAGATCTGTAAAACGAAACTCAAAGAAAAAGAAAGCTCAAAAAAATAAAAACAAAAATATTACAATTTCCACAATAGAAAATGACCCTACAGCAACAAAAATAACATTAGATAAAGAACATTCCCCAGAAGAAACTCCAATCACAGTAGAGGAAAATTAAAATGCCAGAATTTACTGTTGAAGTTCCTTCAGATTTTCCCGATTCAATAAGATTAGACAAATACATTGCATCACTTCCAAACGGAATGAACAGATCAAAATTAAAAAGCGGACTTGTTGAAATAATTGTTAATCAAAAAAAAGCAAAATTGTCACAAAAAGTAAAAGCAAAAGATATGATTAAATTCAGTTGGGAAGATAACATTCCTGATGATATTGAACCAGAAAACATTCCTTTAGACATCATTTACGAAGATAAAAACGTAACAGTTGTAAATAAAAAACAAGGAATGGTTACTCATCCAGCATGTAACAATTGGAGCGGAACATTAGTAAATGCTTTGTTATATCATTGGGGCCGAGAATCAATTCATCAATTAAAAGAAACAGAAGCAAAAGAATCTGAAATTATTCAAAAAAGAAGGCCGGGAATTGTTCATCGTTTAGACAAAGAAACTTCTGGAATAATAATCACTGCAAAAAACAGGGATTCAGAAGAATTTTTGCAAAATCAATTTAAAACAAAATCAAACATAAAAAAAGAATATATTTGCATTTGCTGTGGACGCTTACCACAAAAAGCAGGCGTTATAGAAACTCAAATTATTAGAGATCCAAAAGACAGAAAAAAATTCAAGGCTGCTGTAAACACAAGTGAAGGGAAGTACGCAAAAACAATTTATCACTGCATCAGTTGTTATGGCAATTTTTCTTTAGTAAGAGTAAGAATCAAAACAGGAAGAACCCATCAAATTAGAGTTCACATGAAACATCTTGGCTGTCCAATTTTAGGAGATTCATTATACAACGGAAACAAGAGCAAACTTTTTCCAAATGCCACATTAATGCTTCATTCTTACAAATTAAAAATTTTGCTTCCAGAAGAATCACAAATAAAAACTTTTAGAACAAAAACTCCAAAAAGATTTATAGAAGTACAAAAAAAATTAAAAAAATTATACCCAAAAGTGATATTGCCATAAATGAATATTAAAATGACTAACAAAATTGAATTTTTAAACACACCATCAAAAGAAAATCCATTTTTAGTAATCTCAAAACCTTCTGGGCTTCCAACCGCGCCACTTTCCGCCCAAGACACCAACAACGCACTTTATTTGGCCGCCCAAACATTCCCAGAAATTTTTAGCGTAAACGGCAAAAAAGAAATTGAAAATGGACTCATTCACAGAATTGACACAGTAACTGAAGGCTTAATTTTAATTGCCACAACACAAAATGCCTACGAAAATTTTATAAATCAACAAAAAAACAACAATTTTACAAAATTTTACACGGCCATTTGTCAAAAAAATCAAAACAAAAACGAAGGTTTTCCAGATTTCCCCCAACAAAACATTTTTTATCAAAATGAATTTAAGATTCAATCATATTTTAGATATTTTGGGCCAGGTAGAAAAGAAGTTCGTCCAGTTCCAATTGAAAGTTTAAACAAAACTCAGCAAAAAAAAGTAGAAGGAACTTCAATTTATACAACAAACGTAAAAATAATTTCCGAACAAAATGACACTGTAAAAGTTGAATGCAACATCACAAAAGGCTTCAAACACCAAGTTCGCTGTCATCTTGCTTGGGCAAATCTTCCAATCAAAAATGACCCAATTTATAACAAAAATGCAAATCCACCCGAACAAATTGCATTTTACGCTTCAAAGTTGCAATTTTTGCATCCAATAACAAATCAAATCATTACTTTTCAAAAAGATTTTTAACAGGAAGTTCCCCTAACGGGTCGTGCTTTTGCGGTATAAAATTGTCTGTCGCAAATGCTCCATACAATTTTTCCGTTCAGCTTTTTTTGTTCACTACGTTCCAAAAAAATTCGAACCCTAGCGGGCTGCAATCACTAACTCAAAATAATCAATCTTTATAATAAAAAAAATTAAAAGTACAAAAAAAAAGCTCCTAGAAAAAAATCTAGAAGCTTTAGAGCGGCAGAAGGGAGTCGAACCCTCGTCATCAGCTTGGAAGGCGGAGATAATGAGCCGTTATATGACTGCCGCAAGTGATGTTTATAATATATAGTTTTATAAAAAAAAGGTCAATAGGTTTTCAAATAATTTTTTAATTTTTTTTTTATTATTTTTACAACTTTCGTGATATAATTTAATAGTAAATTTTCATTTTATTATGATGGAGGTTAAAATGGAAAAATTCTTTAAATTACAAGAAAGAGGTACTACTTTTTCAAAAGAAATTATTGGTGGTATTACAACTTTCTTGGCAATGGCTTACATCTTGGCTGTAAACCCAAGTATTTTGTCAGCATCTGGAATGAGTTGGGGAGCTGTATTTACAGCAACAGCAATCTCTGCTGCACTTGCAACATTTGTAATGGCATTTTTAGCAAATCTTCCAGTTGCTTTAGCACCAGGTCTTGGATTAAATGCATTTTTTGCTTATTCAGTTGTACTTGGTATGGGTTGTTCATGGCAGTTGGCATTAACAGCCGTATTTATTGAAGGTATTTTATTTGTATTACTTTCACTTTGTGGAGTTCGTGAAGCAATTGTAAATTCAATTCCAGAAGGGCTAAAAAAAGCTGTAGCAGTTGGTATTGGTTTATTTATTACAATTATTGGTCTTGCTAACGCAGGAATCGTTTCTACAGAAACAGGAACATTAATTGGATTCGTAAACTTCAACATGAAAAATCCTGCTGCTTTAGTTGCAATCATTGGTCTTATTATTACAATTATTTTATATGTATTAAAAGTTCCAGGTTCAATTCTTATTGGTATTGCTTTAACAACAATCATTGCAATTCCATTTGGAGTAACATCAATTCCAGAAGGATGGAAACCATTCTCAATTCCAGATAAACCACATTTATTTGCTTTTGATTTTAAAGGAATTTGTATGACACCTGCAGGAAAATTCTCTTTTGCAGTTTTAGGTCAATTCTTTGTAATTTTCATCACATTCTTATTTACAGATTTATTTGATACAATTGGAACACTTTTAGGAGTTGCAGAACAAGGAAACTTAAAAACAGAAAAGGGTGAAGTATTAAATTGTAAAGAAGCTTTGATGGCAGACGCTGTTGGTACAGTTGCAGGAGCTTGTTTAGGAACTTCTACAGTAACTTCATTTGTTGAATCTTCTTCTGGTGTTGCTGCCGGAGCAAGAACAGGTTTAGCTTCTGTTGTAACTGGAATTTTATTCTTGTTAGCATTATTCTTAACACCAATTTTCTCATTAATTCCATCTGCAGCAACGGCTCCAGCATTAATCTTTGTTGGATATTTAATGATGAAATCTGTAGTAGCAATCAAATTCGATGATCCTACAGAAGGAATTCCAGCATTTATTACAATTATGACAATGCCATTTGCATATTCAATTTCAAAAGGAATTATGCTTGGAATTATTTCTTACGTAATTTGTAAAGTAGCTGGTAAAAAAGCTAAAGAAATCCCTGTTGTTACTTGGGTTTTAGCAGCAATCTTCGTTGCAGACTTAATTTTCGAAGCTTGTAAATAGATATTTGTAATAAATCCTAAATACATAAAAAAAGACTTCAGAATAATTTCTGAAGTCTTTTTTTTACTTATCTCAAATAAAAACTACATCAAACCTTCTTTTTGAAGAAGATTTTTTTCCATATCATCTAAATGGAATTCATAACTTTTAGAAAGACTTCCTGCAATTAATTTTACTTTTGCAATTCCATCTTCTTTAATTACAACTTTACATTCTGTATCTTTATCAGCAAAAGTATGGAACATATCAGCCATTGATTTTTTATCTAATTCAATTGCTAAAATTCCACAAGAAAACATATCCTGACGGAATTTTTTAGAAAATGATGGTGCAACAACAACATAAATACCATTTACTTCAATTGCCCAAGGTGCATGTTCTCTTTCAGAACCACAACCAAAATTTTCTCTTGTAATTATAACTTTTTTACCAGCAACATCAGCTTTTGGATTAAATCCTTCAATTTTTAAATCTTCAAAAAGGTAAGGAGTTAGTTCATGCTTAGGAACTTCCTCAAGATATTTTGCTGGAATAATTTCGTCAGTATTAATGTCTGAACGATCCAAAAAAAGAACCGAACCGCCAAATGTTTTCATTTTTTTATTTTCCCCCATAAAAGTTTTTGTTTCTATAAATAGTATATCATCAATTCCTAAAAAAAGGTAATTTATTTTATAAAAAATAACAATTATTTTGTAATTTTATACTGAATCAATAAAAGTCGTAATTCATCAAGCTTAGAAACTCCAAGAATTTTATAAATTTCAGTAAATTCATGCTTTACAGTAGATAAACTTACAATATATTTTGAACTTAATTCTGAATAATTTAAATTATCATAAATAAAATCATAAACAAAATTTACTTGTCTTTCTGTTAAACCTAAAGAAGAAAGTTGAATTTCTGTTCCAGGCTTTAAATTAGAAATATTAGAATTAATGGTCAATAATTTTGGTGCAAAACAAGAATATTTACTTCTTAAAACTTCAAAAAAATATAGAAAAATAGAAAAAATAAAAATAGTTGAAAAAATATAAATAATAAAATTTTCCAATCCTCTAACAATTGTAAAAGACAAAGAGATGATATGCAAAACAAAACAAATTGCTGTAATAATATTTATTTTTTTTGAAGGATAAAATTGAATATAAAGAAAAGCTACAGAACAATAAAATAAAAAAATACCTAAAATTTCATAACAAGACAAAATTGATACAATACTTTCTAATTGAAAATAAATAAATTGATTTTTTAAATTTGGTTTAAAAATATTAATAAAAGTTCCAATAGAAACAATACAGTGAACCCCAATAATTATATAATCAGAATGGGGAATTAACGATTTTGAAATATACCCAGAGTTTAATAAATAAAAATTTCCGAAAAGTACAACAGAAACGTATGTAAAAGCTAAAATTGATACAACTCTCTCCATAACAATTTCATTACTCTTCATAGTAACATTATACACTTAAATTCTAAAAATTGGTAGTGTTCTTTAAAACTATTTTGCTATTTATACAATTTTTGTAAATATTTATTACTATTTCATTCATAAACTATGATAAAATGTTAAGGACATAAATTATGATTCCAAAGGACCAATATAGGAGTAACAATGTTTTTAGAAGCAAAAAACGCATTAGTATTCAAAAAAGGCAACGAAACGTTAATGATTGAACCATGGGGAGCAAATTCTTTCCGTGTTCGTTCAACAATGGAACCAAACTTTATTGATAGAGATTGGGCTTTAACAGAAAAAATTAACCACGGAAATGCAAAAATTTCTGTAACAGAAAATGGCGTTTCCATCATAAATGGAAAAATCGAAGCAAAAGTAAATAACAACGGAATTATCACTTTTTACAAAGACGGAGAAAAAATTCTTCATGAATATCACCGTTCTTATGATCCATCTGCAACAAAAGAAAGTTGTTGTACAAAAGTAATCAACAGACAGTGGCAAGGAATTATTGGCGGAGATTACAAACTTTCTGTAAGATTTGAATCAAATGATAGCGAAAAAATCTTTGGTATGGGACAATATCAAACACCATATTTAGACATGAAAGGATGTTTTTTGGAATTAGCACAAAGAAATAG
>JAFXDY010000107.1 GCA_017521105.1 Treponema sp. | reverse complement strand
GCTTTCGGGATTCACTTTGTATCAATTTAGAGATGACGGTCGCTTAGGACTTGAAATTACAGATCCAAACAATAAAGACGTTGGAATTGAACAGCCAATTTTGGGAATGTACAAAAAACAACTTCACAAACCATTCTTTTCCCAACCAATTGAAAGTGGAAGCGAAGTTTCTTTCCCTTGCAAATTACGATGGGGTTCTTCTGAAGATTCAGAAGGTGTAGAAGTTTCTGTAAAAGTAGAAAAAAATCCTCATTTTGCAGAATTGTATTTTGATGAAGAATTAATTGATGCAAATCTTATGTTTGAATTTGGTGGATACTGGTTCTACAAAGCACCTGGCGTAAAATGCATAGATTTAATGTCTTACTTCTTTGAAAATCCTTTGGAAGAAGGTTGTTCAAAAGAATTTAAGCTTAGAATTTTTGCTCCACCTGCAACAGGAAAAAACTCTACAGATTCAAAAGACTCTTTGCTTAACTACTATTACGAATTACCAAAACTTCCTGAAATTCGAATAGAAACAGAGCCTGTGTCTATCACAAAAAAATATTAAATGTTATATTTAATATATGGACATTTTAAATAAATTCAAAGAAACAGTTGTTTCGGTCCTTCCAGTAATGGCAATTGTCTTACTGCTAGGACTAACAATTGTGCCTATGCCTTCCTTAGTGCTTATTCGATTTGTGATTGGTGGTATTTTACTAACAGTTGGACTAACAATTTTCCTGCTTGGTGTAGACTTAGGTATTCAACCTATGGGAGAACGTTGCGGTGCTGAACTTACAAAGAAAAGAAATCTTCCTTTGTTACTTGTTTGTGCATTTGCAATTGGATTTATTGTTACTGCTGCCGAACCAGATATTCAAGTTTTTGCAAATCAAGTAAAAAACATTTTTCAATTTGTTAATAAATCTGTTGTAACATTTGTTATTGCAGGTGGCGTTGGTGTTTTTATTGTAATTGGCCTTGCACGTACAGTTTTAAATCTTTCTATTAAGTGGATTTTATTTATTGCCTACACAATTTTGTTTGTATTTGCTTTTATTGCACCAAACAGCTTTATTGGAATTGCTTTTGACTCTGGTGGAGCAACAACAGGCCCAATGACAGTTCCATTTATTATGGCGTTGGGACTTGGTGTTTCGGCAGTTCGTTCAGACAACGACAACTCTTTTGGATTAACTGGAATTTGTTCTATTGGACCAATTTTGGCTGTTTTACTTTACGGAATTTATTTAAAATCTAGTGGCACTTTTGATTCGGACGCTGCAAAACAAATTGCAGATTCTGCCAGCCAAATTGATTCCGCTTCTTTAAGTTTTATTGCTCAAATTTTTGTTCCAATAAAAGAAATCTTTTCTCATACAATTATGGAAGCTTTAAAATCAATTGCTCCATTGTTTGGGCTTTTTGTTGTTTTCCAAATCACTTTGCTCAAAATGACAATGCGACAAGTTTTAAGATTGATTATTGGTTTTATTTACGCTTTTATTGGACTTTCAATTTTCTTGATTGGTGTAAACGGGGGATTTATGCAAGCCGGTGCCGAACTTGGTCAAACTTTAGGAAATCTTGCAATTACAAAAGGCGGATTTTTCTACGTTTTATTGATTGGGACAGGTTTGGCTTTGGGTGCAATCATCGTTTGTGCAGAACCTGCAGTTTGGGTTTTAAGCGAACAAGTTGAACAAGTTTCTGGTGGTACAATCAAAAGAAAAGCATTGTTAATTTTCCTTTCGGTGGGAACAGCCATTGCAATTGGTCTTGCACTTTGGCGTGCTGTTGCCGGCTTCAATTTAAAATTTATTTTAGTTCCAGGTTATGCAATCGCAATGATTTTGTTGGTATTCTGTCCAAAATTATTTTCGGCAATTGCATTTGACTCTGGAGGTGTTGCATCTGGTCCATTAACTTCAACATTTATTTTGTCTTTTACTTTAGGGGCAGCAAATGGACAATCAGATTCCTTTGGTGTAATTGCATTGGTAGCAATGATGCCTTTAATTGCAATTCAAATTATGGGAATTATTTTCAAAGTAAAACAAAAAAAGCAATCTGGAGGTGAAAAATGAGTCATAAATTAATTATTAGTATTGTTCCTCACAACTGTGGAGAAGTAATCACAACTGCTGCAAATCAGGCGGGAGCAGCTGGTGGCTCAATCATCATGGGAAAAGGAACTGCAGAAAACAGTATTCTTCAACTTTTGGGAATTGGTGATAGTTCAAAAGATATTGCTTATGTTGTAATTCCTAAAGAAATTAAAGAAAAAACAATTGCTTCTATTGTTGAAGCAACTTCTAATAAAAAAGAACATTTTGGTATTTTGTTCGCTTTGGATGTTTGTGATTTTTATAAATCTGGAAACATTTCACAAACTATGAATAATCAAAAAGGGAATCTTGAAGGAGAAAATAAAATGAGTAATTCTACACATCAAATGATAAATGTAATTGTAAACAAAGGTTATGCAGAAGACGCTATGGCTGCGGCGCGAAAAGCTGGGGCCAGCGGTGGAACAATTATTGGTGCTCGCGGAACTGCAAAGGAAGGAGATGCACAATTCTTTGGTATGAACATTGTTCCAGAAAAAGATATGCTTATGATTTTAGTTCCAACAGAAAAAAAGGATGATATTATCAAAGCAATTTCTGAATTGCCATGTCTTTCGGAAGCTGGTAGCGGAATTATCTTCTGTAATAATGCCAACGATTTTACACTTTTGGGAAAAAGCAAATAAACTTAATTTATTTCTTTTAACATTTGGCTGTAATATTTTGGTTCAATTTGCGAAAGCGGAATATTACAGTCAGAAAGCAATTGTTCTTGAAGTTTAGTAATTTTTTGAACGGTTTGCTCATCTTGAACTTCTTTTACAACTTCAATTTCTAAAAAATCACCTAAAGGTGGAACTGTGCAAAGTTCGGCATGCAAAGTTTCGTTTTGTGTTGTATAGTTCCAATGTTCAACGTCTTTTTCTTTTGTGTAGGCAATTTTTCCCCCAAGGTCAAAAAAAAGTTGTTCCAAAGCTGCTGGATTTTCTACAAATGTTTCGTTTTCAATGTTTACTTCAATTTCTGTTCCATTTTCGCAAACTTTGGTTTCTTTCTTTTTGTAAGTAAAATAATTGTTTGTTTTACTTACAGTTTGGTTTTGCATAAAAGTGTCTTCTATTTGATTTCGTAATCTAACTGTTATGTTTTGGGGAAGATGATAATAAGTGTCTTTTTTGTAAGTGTGACCTAAATATTGTGCCACAGAGTTTAATTTTTCAATAACTTCTTTTCTATTGTAAACGTGGGCTTTTAATTCAATTTCAAAACTCATAAGTTTCCCTTCATTTTGTTGTATAAAATTACTTCTGGACGATATTCAAAATGCATATTATCCCAGATTATCCATTTTCCGCCCCATAAAAATCCGTAAGATTCAAAAATATCAATTACTTTTTTAGGAGGCATCCAACGTCTTTCTAATGGTAATAGCATCCAGTTGTCTTTGTCTATATCCCGACGCCAAGCCCAATACAAATTTTTTTGCCCCCATCCCTTTGGCAAAATGTCAATTGCTAATCCCAAACTATGAAAAGATCTGTTTCCAGAGTCGCTAATAACTCGCCAAGAATATGAGTCGGCACTAGAAATTTGATTTAAAAAATCATTTACCTGCGAATCTGATTTTGCTGCCTCAAAAATTTCTTGCTGAACTTTTTCTAAAATTGGATGAATAAATTCATGGGCGTTAGTTCTTTTTTTTAAGAATTTTAAAGTTTTTATATGAGATTCTGTAGAAATTCTTGTTTTGGAATCATAAATAAAATTGTATAAAAAAGGAGGCGTTCCTTTTCCCGATTGTCTGTTTTTTGGCGAAGTAAAATTTCTAATTCTTTCTATGTCTTCTTTTGTAAAAGTTGAAGGGTCTTGTAGTTTTGAATATGTGTACAAAAGAGAAGAATATAATTCTTGTTCAAAAAGATTTTCTTTTGGCAAAAATTTTCCGTCTGCCCAATACAAAGTTATTTTTCTTTTTGCAGAAGAAACTTCTATTTTCCAATCTTCAACTTCAAAATCATAACAACTAGAAAACTTAATTTGTGGATAGGATTTTCTAAAAAGTTTAAGTAACTTTGGTTCATCTAGCAAAGTGTCTAAAAAATCGCATGATTTTTGAAAAATTGTTTGTTGTTCAAAATTATGAACATAATGTGGGCAATCTAATTTGATGATTTTTGCATTTTTATTTTCTTTTGCAAAATTTTCAAAAAAACTATGCCATTCTTTTTTTGAATAACCCGTTCCGCCTTCTGCGTTAGAAACAAAAAAGAGCATAGGAATTTCTGTTGGTCCTAAAGTTGCTACTTTTAATGCATTTTCTTTTGCACAGGCCGCTTCTTGAATCATTGGCAAAGACAAACTTTTTTTGTAGAAAAATGCTTTGTACAAATCTTTTTCTTGTTCAGAAAGGTTTTTTAATGCACTTGAAGAATTAAATATTCCGGGTAAAAGTCTTGGAAGACCAGTTTTTAGTGCAAAACTAGAAAGTTTTAAAACAGAAGTATTAATTTGCATATTTTTGTAAGTTTGTGGAATTGCTCCGTCCAAACTAATAATTGCCGAAACTTCATTTGGGAATTTATGGCACCAATATTGAGCTTCTAGTTGCGACATTGAATGCGGAACTAAAACTAATTTTTGATTCTTGTTTAAGAGTCCAAGTTTTAAAAGACCTGTTCGTGTTTCTTCCAAAATTGTTTCAATGTTGCGAGAAGAATTTCCAACATCGCTAAAACCATAACCAGATTTTTCTACAACAACAATTTGGTATTCTTCCAAAAATAATGAATAAAGAGACTTAAAATCTAAAACTGGGGAACACGTTCCGCCACCAGCCATAAACACAAGAAGAAATTCGCTGTTTGGATTTCCTTGAACATAAAAATTTAATTTGCAATTTCCAACATCAACTAAGGATGCATATTGATTTTGATTTTGGCTGATTAAATGTGTTTCTTTTTTAGAATGAACTTCGTTAAAAATCAAAAGAATAACAAACAAAAAAAGAATTATAACTGGTGCAATGTACAAGAGGTCTCTTTTTTTCACATTGAAAATATAAAGTAAAATACAACTTTTTTCTATAAATAATTAATAATAAGATCCTGAAAAAAGTTCAGGATAACAAGGCGGAGTTCAGAGGACAACGTATTGTTCAAGGGGCTTAGTAGCGTTCAGATTTTTATTATTGAATGTATTATTTTATTCTATTATACTAAAGATATGGCAAAACATAATATGCAGCTCTTGCAAGAGCTTTCTTTAAAAAATGGTCCGTTGTGTGTGGGACTTGATACTGATCCAAGTTATATTCCAGAAAACATTTTAGCTCAATTTGATTCACCTGCTCAGGCAGTTTTGGCTTACAACAAAGCAATTATTGACCGCGTGGCAAAAGATGAATCGGCATGTTGTTTTAAGGTTCAAATTGCTTATTACGAGGCAATGGGCCTTGAAGGAATAAAGGTTTTTGCAGAAACTTTAAAAGCAGTTCGTAAAACTGGACTTGTTGCAATTTCTGATATTAAACGCGGTGATATTGGGGCAACTTCTGATGCTTACGCAAAAGCTCACTTTAAGGGCGATTTTGAAACAGACATTATTACAGTGAATCCTTACATGGGTTTTGATACTTTGGTTCCTTTTTCTAAATGGGCTGCTCCAGATTTGGGTGGAAAAGGTGCCTTTGTTTTGTTGTGCACTTCTAACCCTGGAATGGTTGATATTGAACACCAAAAATTGGCTGATGGTTCGGTTTTGTTAGAAAAAATTGGAAACGAACTTGCAAGAATTGGTGAAGAATATAAACAGTTTTATCCTGACCAAACTTGTGGCGTAATTGGTGCAGTTGTTGGTGCAACTCAAGAAAAAGACGCAAGATATTTGCGTGATAAATATAAAGATATGTTCTTCTTGATTCCAGGTTATGGAGCTCAAGGTGGTGAAGCAAGAATTGCTGCAACTTTACTTGACCACGCTGGTGGAACTGTTAATTCTAGTCGTGGTATTTTGTGTGCTTGGAAAAAAGATGAAAAAATTGCGGACAAGGCGGCGGCTGGCACTTTGACCATGGACGATATTGCGGACGCGGCGGCAAGAGCAAGTTTGTTTGCAAAAGAAGATTTGTTAAAAGCAAAAGCAAGTTTGTAAAAATTGCTTTTTTGAAACGTCATTCATTTTTTGATTGGCGTTTTTTTTATATATAGTTAAATTCAAATTCAGAATTCGGAATTCAGAATTCAGTAAAAAGGAGCAACAGTCATTGCGAGTCGGAGACGAAGCAATCCAGAAAACAAAAGTTAGTAAACTAGATTGCCACGTCGTCCTAGACGGACTCCTCGCAATGACAAAAAAAAACAGTCATTGCGAGTCGAAGACGAAGCAATCTAGAAAACAAAAGTTGGTAAACTGGATTGCCACGACTTCTAGCGAAGTCTCGCAATGACGAAGAGGAGAATAAAACGAAAGCTTATATTTATATTCTATTCAACAAGAGAAATGGAACGTTGTATACAGGAGTAACTAGTGATCTTCTGAAAAGGATTTATGAACACAAAAATAAAATATTTGAAGGATTTTCTTCAAAATATGGTGTTGATAAATTAGGCTATTATGAAGAATATAATGATATAAAACAAGCCATTGAACGTGAAAAACAGATTAAAGCTGGTTCACGTAAAAAGAAAATTATGCTAATTGAGCAAATTAACCCAAATTGGGATGATTTGTATACTAATTTGGTAGGATAAATAGATTGCCACGTCGTCCTAAACGGACTCCTCGCAATGACAAAAAATAAACCGTCATTGCGAGTCGAAGACGAAGCAATCCAGTGAATGAAAGTTGGTAAATTGGATTGCCACGACTTCTAGCGAAGTCTCGCAAGGACAATAGATGAAAATAGGAGTTAGAATATGATTAAAAATTGTGAAGGAATTCCTTATCCAGTGTATGAAGCTGGTTTTGTAAAAGAATGTAAAAGTGTAGAAAATGCTGTTCCAAAAAATAGTGTTTACGTGTTAACAATTGAATTAAAGAAAGCAAAATTGAACCTGCTGCGGGGCAATTTTATATGATTCACGCAAAAAAATCTGATTGTTTACTTGGACGCCCAATTAGTATTTTTGATGCAGAAAAAATTGACGGAAAAGTTG
>JAFXDY010000106.1 GCA_017521105.1 Treponema sp. | reverse complement strand
AACTAAACAAGGAGGAAAATTTGTGCATTATTGGTCATTTTTGTTTGACGATTATTGGTGTTTTCTGATTGACGCGTGGTGGTTATTTTCTCCTGACGCGAACAGAAGGCAAAGAAATTATTCAAATTGTCAGATTTTTGCATTCAAGAATGGATTATGAAACCATTTTAAAAAATGAAATACACACTCAATAATAACCAATTGTAAAATAATATTATAAAAAAAATACCACACGAACTCGCCCAAAACTAACTTCTTTCTTACAAAAGCGAAGAACGTTAGTTCTGAGCAAATCCGTGTGGATTTTAAAGATCCTCTGGTCAAGCCAGAGGATGACAAACTATAACATGTCGTCCTCGTGCTTGACACGGGGACCTTATGTTACAATCTATTTTGTAGCACCTGGTATAGTTTTTTCGAATTCCTTGTTACCGTGTGTGTAGCGTGGTAAAACTTTTGGAGATGTTACATCGCCTTCAATTTTTGCAGCAGCTCTTTCTTTTTCGAAAGCTACAACGTGGTCAAGGTTCATTTTGTCTGAAAGTTTGATGTCTTTGAAGATTTTTCCAGCTTCAATACCAGCTTCACGACCAAATACTACAACGTCGAGCAATGAGTTACCCATCAAACGGTTTGTTCCGTGAACACCACCAGAAGCTTCACCAGCTACGAGTAAGTTTGGAACATTTGTGTGACATGTTGCGTTAATTTCAACACCACCGTTTTGATAGTGAAGGGTTGGATAAACAAGGATTGGTTCCTTTCTAATATCAATTCCGTATTTGATGAACATATTGTACATAGCAGGAATTGATTTTAAGATTGTTCCTTCACCGTGAATCATTTCAATCATTGGAGTATCAAGCCAAACAGCGTCTTGAACATCGTTTTTTACACCGCGTCCGTTTCTAACTTCTTTAATAATACCAGAAGCGTTTACGTCACGTGTTTCAAGTGGGTGAATGTAAACTTCACCGTCTTTATTAATAAGTTTTGCTCCAAGTGAGCGAACTTTTTCTGTTACAAGTTTACCAAGAATCTGTGTTGGGTAAGCAGCACCTGTTGGGTGATATTGTAATGAATCTTGATACAAGAGTTTTGCTCCTGCACGGTAAGCCATTACAAGACCATCAGCTGTTGCACCGTAGTGGTTAGAAGTTGGGAATCCTTGATAGTGCATACGTCCAGCACCACCTGTTGCAATAATTACAACTTTTGCTTTTGCAATGCGGATTTCTCCAGTTTCTACGTTTTCTAAAACTGCACCACAAGCTTCGCCTTTATCATTTTTGATAATTTCGATTGCTGCTGTAAAATCAACAACTGTAATTCTATCTGGGCGGTTAAAAGTTTCGTCGCGTAATGTACGCATAATTTCTGCACCAGAATAGTCTTTACAAGCGTGCATACGTTTGCGGCTTGTTCCACCACCGTGAGTTGTTACCATTGTACCGTCAGCTTCTTTATCAAATTCAACACCAAGGTCGTTTAACCATTTGATTACAGAAGGAGCTTTGTTTACCAATGTGTAAACTAATTCTGGTTTTCCGTCAAAGTGACCACCACCAAAAGCGTCAAGATAGTGTTGAGCAGGTGAGTCGTTTGGTTTATCAGCAGCCTGAATTCCACCTTCAGCCATCATTGTGTTTGCGTCACCAACACGAAGTTTTGTAGCGAGCAATACTTTAGCACCAGCTTCACTTGCCATAATAGCAGCAGCAGTACCAGCTCCACCACCACCAATTACCAAAACATCAGCTTCGTAATCAATGTGATTTAAGTCAATTTTTTCTGGAGCCAAGCGTGGTTTTGCTTCAAGCATAGCAGCCAATTCAATTGGAGCTTTTTCACCTTTATTTGGACCAATTTTCAATTCAACAAATTGTTCTGAAATGCGGTCTGGGTGATATTCTTTTAAAATGTCGTCTTTTTCTTCAGCAGTAAGACGAGCATGTTCAAATTTTAAGTTTTCTTCACGTTTTTCTGCAACAATTTTTGCAGCATCATCAAGATAATTTCCGTACATATATACTCCTGTTTAAGGGAGGTCCCCTAAGACCCCCGTTTTTGGGAGCAAGAAAACCCTCTACTTCGAAGCGGGGTTTTCTCTCTCCCAAACCCTCTCTCTTTCCCAGCACGACTTAGGGCTCTGCCCTAAGAACCCGTGTAGCAGAAAGGCGGGCTTAGGTTTTCTATTTCTCTATGTCTCTTGTATTATAAAGATTTTTGATTTGTTCTTTATCGCCAGTTGACATTTCAACAAATTTTTTGATTGCTTCTTCACAAGCACCTGAATCAATTTCGTTTACGCGGTCAAGAAGATGTTGGCTTTGTGGTTGCAAATATTTTCCGTTTAAGCGGCGAGCCAATTCTGCAACTTGAGGATGGCTAATTCCAGCTGGACAGCGTGAAGAACAACATCCACACATTACACAGTCAAATGATAAATCTGCACATTTGTCAAATTCACCTCTTTGAGCATAAGCAATGTATTGCATAACGCTTAAATCTTGTGTACAAGCACGAGTACAAGCATTACAACCTACACAAGCATAAATTTCTGGGTAAAGTTGCATCATAACTGCTTGTTCTGGTTTTACAGCGTTGATGTCATAAACTTGTTTTACAAGTGGGAAGAATGGAAGTGTAGCAATGAACATTCCGTCTTCTACTTTTTTAGAACATGCCAAACATGTTTGAAGTTGATTTTGTCCTTTCATTCTGTAAATTGTTGCACAAGCACCACAGAAACCGTTACGACATCCACAACCGCGTTTAAGTTGGTATCCAGCATATTCCATTGCATTCATAATTGTTAATTCTGCAGGAACATCATATTTTTTTCCAAACAGATATATTGTAGCCATTTCTTTTTCTGACATAAAATATTCTCCTATAAAAATTAATATTCTGGTGGTAATTCACCTAATTGGTCAAAACTGAATACTGGACCGTCTTTACAAACGAATTTATCTCCAATATTACAACGACCACATTTTCCAATACCACATTTCATGCGCATTTCCATTGTTGTAAATACTTGTTCATCTTTAAAACCAAGTTTTTTCAATGCGTCTAATGAAAGGTGAATTAAAATTGGAGGTCCACACATAATTACAGTCATACTTGGATCTGGATTTAATTCTGTTACAAATGGAGGTACAAATCCAACGTGTCCGTCCCAACCATCTTCTGCACGGTCAATTGTTAAATCAATTGAACAGTTTGGTTGTTTCATCCAAACATTTTTCATTTCTTCCAAACGAACTAAATCTGCCATAGAACGGCTACCGTAAATTACTTGGATTTTTCCATAATCTTCACGGTGATCCATCATATAGTTTACAACTGAGTGAACTGGTGCAATACCAATACCACCAGCAATAACAAGAATATCTTTGCCTTTTAATTTTGTGTCTACAGGGAATCCGTTTCCTACTGGTCCACGAAGACAAATTTCTTGTCCAACTTCTGCATTGTGAAGCCATTCAGTTACACAACCACATTTTTTAATAGAAAATTCCATGTGTGTTTCTAAAGTAGGTGATGATGTAATAGAAATCATTGATTCACCAACGCCAGGAACAATAAGCATTGCACATTGACCTGGAATGTGTTCAAATAATTTTTTTCCATCAAGACCAACTACGCTGAATGTTTTTACATCAGGAGTTTCTTGCTTAATATCAATAATTTTTCCTACATAAGGAATAAATGATTCGTTATTTTCCACTTTTATCTCCTTATTCCTTAAATATCATCTGTTTCATTAACAGCTTTAATAACTTTAACAATGTTCATATTAACTGGACAGCTTTCTAAACAGCGACCACAACCAACACAAGAGAAAACATCATTATGAGCCATTGGATAGTACATTAATTTGTGCATAAAACGTTGACGGCTTCTTTCTTTTTGTGTATGACGAGGATTTTCTGCTGCCATTTGTGTAAAGTCATTGAACATACAAGAGTCCCAACAACGCACTTGTCTAATTCCGTCACCTGTGTCAAAGTCACGAACATCAAAACACATACATGTAGGACAAACATAAGTACAAGTTCCACATCCAAGACAAGTTTCAGATACTCTAGACCAAATCTTTGAATTAAAGATTTTAAGCATATCTTTGCCCTGGAATTTAGAAAGATCTAAGTGAGCAAAAGGAAGTTTTTCAATTTTTTCAGAAACTTCTTTCTTTTGAGCTTCTACAGCTTTGTCATCACTTTCAGAAAGTAAACCTTTAATTTTTTCAATTAAAGCATTTCCTTTGTCTGTATTAGCTTGGAAGAAATATTTTCCGTCTGCACACCAAGAAGTAACATCACCTTTTGGATTTGTTGCATCAATGTTGTAAGTTGAACAGAAACAAGTTTGAGCAGGATCTGTACAAGCCAAAGTTACAACAGTTCCGTGGTCACGACGATTTTTATAATATGAATCTACAGGATCCATTTTTAAGTAAACATCATCAATAATTGCAAAACTTGCAGCATCACATCCACGAACACCAAAAACAACAAAGTCGCTTAAGTCTTTTCTTGGATCAACTACAGTAATTGATTTTCCTTCTCTTTTATAATTTACAAGATTTTCTACCTTTGGAAAGAAGAAATCTTTTGCAGAGCGAACTGTTTTTAATGCAGAAGAAAGTTTTTTGCCTTTTTCCCATTGTTCAAATTCTGCTTTTCCAGATTCATTATCTACTGGAATGTATAAATTATAAGATGAAGCAATTGATTCAAATAAAGAATCTATTTTATCAGCTGAAATAGAAAGCATTATTGTTCACCTCCATCTTTTGAGCGTTCATAAACAATGCTTGGTTCTGCATCATCTTCTTTAAATGATTGCATTGGAGCTTTTGTTTCCAAATCGCTACCTGCTTGATATTCACCGTAAATTTCATTGATATCTTTAATGTATTTACGATTAAGTAAATGTAATGGAATGTTTTCTGGACAAACTCGTGAACATTCACCACAGTCTGTACATCTTCCTGCAACGTGCCAAGCTCTAATAATGTGATAAAGGCTTTCTTCAAATGAAGTTTCTGCAACTTTTTGAGAAGTGTAGAGTGCATTGTTATCGAATACACATTTTTCACATGTACAAGCAGGACAAATATCGCGACAAGCATTACATCTAATACAACGACTAAATTCATTTTGCCAGAATGCATAGCGTTCTGCTTCTGACATTGCTTCAAGTTTTTCAACTTCTGCCATGCGAGCTGTGTTTTGTGCAACTTCTGCATTTGCATCTACGCCAATGTATTCATCACAAGAAACAGGCTTTTTACCAGCACAGTTACCACATGGTTCTGCACCTTTTAATGTATCTTGGCAAGGAACACCAATTGCGTAAACGTCGTCGCGAGTAATGCGATTTTCTTTTAACAATTGTGTAAACGAATATGTGTCATTTGGTTTTAAGAATACTAACGCAACTTCACTAGGAATTGGGGCATCTTGTGCGTTTGGATCACGCTGTTTTGCCATTGTGTTATTCATTCTTGTTGTGCTTTTTTTGATTTCAATTTCTCTTGTAATTTTTACAAGGTATTTTGAAAGGTTTGCACCACAAAATTCATTAAATACAAAGTTTTGTTCTAAATCTTCAGCTGAAGTAAACACGCTTGGAGTTACGTCATAATCAAAAAGACCTTTTCTCCAACCAACTACCTTTTGAACTTTTCCTTCAGCAAGTAATTCTTTAGCACGAGCAATTAATTTTTCTTGCATCTTAAGTCCTCCAGCTTTTTATTTTCACCAAGTTCAGTGATTTTTGAAACAAAGTCATTCATAATTCCAGCAAAACGTACACCTTCTGCTGCAGAACACCATTCAACACGAGTTCTTTCTTTTTCAATACCCAAATAGTTGAGCATGCTGAATAAAAGTGTCATGCGACGGCGTGCAAAATAGTTTCCAGTAGAGTAGTGACAGTCTCCTGGGTGACATCCACAAAGAATTACACCATCAGCACCACGTTGGAATGCACGAAGAATGAACAAAGGATTCAAACGGCATGAACATGGAATGCGGATAATTTTTACATTTGCAGGATATTCAAGGCGGTTATTTCCAGCCAAATCTGCACCTGCATAAGAACACCAGTTACAGCAGAAAGCTACGATTTTAGGTGTCCAGTTTTTATTTTCACTCATAATCATTTTCTTCAATTTTTAATCAAAAGTGATTAAAGAACTGAATCAACCTCCGCCATAATTTGTTTATTACTAAATCCAAGTAAATCCATAGCACCACTAGGACAAGCAACTGTACAAGCACCACATCCTTGACACATTGCTGTATTTACTTGAGATACGCGTCTTGTAATTGTAGTTCTGTTTGGACCACGGAAATCTTTTTCAATGTAAGAAATTGCACCGTAAGGACAAACATTAGCACAAGCTCCACAACCATTACACATATTTTCATTTGGACTTGAAGTACAAGGGTTATTTTTAAGTTTATCTTTAACTAATAAACAAATTGCCTTTGCAGCAGCACCAGATGATTGAGCAACAGTTTCTGGAATATCTTTTGGTCCTTGACAACAACCAGCTAAGAAAATACCTGCTGTTGGTGATTCAACTGGACGGAGTTTTGCGTGAGCTTCTAAGAAGAAGTCGTTGTTATCCATTGATGTTGTAAGCATTGTTGCAAGTGGACGAGCAGATTTGTCAGCTTCAATTGAAGCAGCAAGAACAACCATATCTGCCTTAATATGAACTTGTTTGTTCAAAATTAAGTCTGAACCTTGAACATCTAAAGTTCCGTCTGCTTGTGGAGTAACTTTTCCTACCATACCTTTAATGTAGTGAACACCATATTGTTCAACTGCACGACGATAGAATTCATCAAAGTTTTTACCAGGAGTACGAACATCAATTGTAAATACGTAACAATTTGTATCTGGATAGTGGTCACGAGTTAAAATTGCGTGTTTTGCTGTATACATACAACAAACTTTTGAACAATATTCGTGTCCTTTTTCAGCACCTGCAGCACAACGGCTACCAACACACTGAACAAATACAATATTTTTAGGTTCTTTTCCGTCTGATGGACGACGAAGGTGACCATTTGTTGGTCCTGAAGCATTACAAAGTCTTTCAAATTCCAAAGATGAAACAACATCTGGACTTGTGTTGTATGCAAATTCATCAAATTTGTTTAAGTCAATTGGATTGTAACCAGTTGCTACGATGATTGCACCATATTTTTCTGTAATAACTTCGTCTTTCATGTCAAAGTTGATTGCGCCAACGCCACAAGCTTTTTGACAGAATCCACAAACGTTATCTTTACCGTTTTTAAGTCCTTTCATGTGCAAACAGTAGTTTTCATCAATTGTTGCAACTTTTGGAACTGCTTGAGCAAAAGGAATATAGATTGCTTTTTTTGTGTCCAAGTTTAAGTTAAAGTCATTTGGAACTTTTTTGTTTGGACATTTTTCAATACATTCACCACAACCAGTACATTTTGTTTCATCAACAAAACGAGCGTGGCGTTTGATATCAATAGAGAAGTTTCCAATATAACCAGAAACACCTACAACTTCGCTGTAAGACAAAATGCGAATGTTAGGATTTTGGCTAACTTCTGTCATTTTTGGTGTAACAATACAAGAAGCACAGTCCAAAGTAGGAAATGTTTTGTCTAACATTGCCATTTTTCCACCAACAGTTGGTTTCTTTTCTACAATGTCAACAGGGAAACCTGCGTCTGCAATATCCAATGCAGCAGTAATTCCGGCAATACCACCACCAATAACAAGAGCTCTTTTTGTTACAGGAGTTTCACCTTCTGTAAGAGGTGTATCCAAAATTGATTTTGCAATAGCAGCTTTACCTAGTGCAATTGCTTTTTCTGTTGCTTCGTTTACATCTTTTAAAACCCAAGATGTTTGTTCACGAATGTTTGCAACTTCAACTTTATAAGGGTTAAGACCAGCTCTTTCTGCACAAGCACGGAATGTTTTTTCGTGCATACGAGGAGAACAAGAACAAAGAACAACACCAGTTAATTTGTCGTCTTTGATGTGATCTTCAATCATCTTTTGTCCAGCTGATGAACACATATATGTATAATGAGTTGAATAAACAACACCATCAACTTTTCCAAGTTCTTCAGCTACTTTTTCAACGTCAACTACGCCAGCAATATTAGTACCGCAGTGACATACAAAAACACCAATTCTTTCCATTTTTCTACATCACTCCTATTTTTTATATTTTCTGAATGCACTAACAATTGCTTGCTGTGGCATATCATCATCAAGATGAGATGGAACTTGGTTTGGATCTAAGTGATGTGGACCTCTTGTTCCTTCTACAACTTGTCTAACAGCATCAATAAGTTTTGTTGGTTCAACTTGACGTGGACATCTTTCTAAACAAGCAAAACAACTTAAACAAGCGTAAATTGATTTTGAGTTTAATAATGGTTCAATGTCCCCATTTTCTACCATTTGAACAAATTGATGTGGGTGATATTCCATTGAATCATAGTTTGGACATGTTCCTGAACATTTTCCACAAACCATACATTTCTTTGGATTTACACCGCTTTTTTGTAAAATGATTTCTTTTAAGTATTTATTTTCCATGATTATTTAGCCTCCTTTAATCCAAGAGCTTCTGCTAATAATTCTGTAAAGTAAATTACATCAAGATTGCTGTCGCCATTGTTTTTTAAGAGGTTGTAACGACAAAGTGGACAAGAAGTAACTAAGAAATCTGCACCCATGTCTTTTGCGTTATCAAGAATCTTTTTAGAACGATTTTCTGGAATTGAACTATCCTCAAACATTGTGTAAGCACCACAACATTCATTTCTTTGAGAATAAATTACTGGAGTTCCGCCAATAGCTTTAATAAAATCTTCAATCAATTGAGGATTTTCTGGATCATCAAACTGGAGAACGTTTCCAGGACGGAGAAGAAGACAACCGTAATAAGCTCCAATTTTTTTACCAGTAAATGGATTTTTAACAGCTTTTTTTACATTGTCCCAACCAACAACATCACGAAGAATTTCTAAGTAATGAACAACTTTTGTTTCTCCATGATACTCAATATTATCTTCTTTAAGATAATTATTCACCTTGAAATCAACAATTTCGTCTGTTTGTACATCGTTGTTAACTTGTTTAAGAACGTTGTAACATGCAGAACAAAGTGTTACTAATTCTTGACCAGCATCTTTAGCAGAAGCCAAAGCGCGAACAGATGAAAGTTTAGATGCAATTTCATCTTTGCCCATTGGATATTCTCCACCACAGCATTGCCAATCTGGAATTTCTTCAAGTGTGAAACCTAATGCTTCCGCAGAAACGCGCGCATATTTATCAAGATCAATTGCTTTGTTCTTGAGCGTACATCCTGGGAAATACGAATATGTCATACTTGCTCCTATAAAAAACTATTTAAAATAAATCAACATATTATAAGGTATATTTGATTTTTTGTTAATATAATTTTTATATATTATTTACTATAATTTGGTATAAAAAAAGACTGTTCTCAAAGTCTAATTCATTTTGAATATAACTTTAAAAACAGTCTTTGTATTAATAAAAATTTGTTTTTTATTTATGTGGATAAGCCATATCTTCAGGCTTGAATACTTCATCAAATTTTTCTGCTGTTAAGAATCCAAGTCCTACACAAGCTTCTTTTAATGAAATGTTTTCTTTGTATGCTTTTTTAGCTGTTTTTGCAGCGTTTTCGTAACCAATGTATGGGTTCAAAGCTGTAACAAGCATTAAAGAATTGTACAAGTTGTGATGCATTTTTTCTTTGTTTGCTTTAATTCCAACTGCACAGTTTTTGTTGAATGATTCCATTGCTTCTGCCAAAAGACGTGCAGACTGAATGAAGTTGTAAGCAATAACTGGCATGAATACGTTTAATTCAAAGTTACCTTGGCTTGCAGCAAAACCAATTGCGGCATCGTTACCCATAACTTGAACAGCAACCATTGTAACTGCTTCACATTGAGTTGGGTTTACTTTTCCTGGCATAATTGAAGAACCTGGTTCGTTTTCAGGAATAAAGATTTCTCCAAGACCATCACGAGGTCCAGAAGCAAGCCAACGAACGTCGTTAGCAATTTTCATCATATCTGCAGCTAAAGCTTTAATTGCACCGTGAGCAAATACAAGTTCGTCTTTTGAAGTTAAAGCGTGATATTTGTTAGAAGCAGTAACAAAATCTTTTCCTGTTAATTCAGAAACAGCTTTTGCAACTTTTTCATCAAATCCTTTTGGAGCATTTAATCCTGTTCCTACAGCAGTTCCACCAAGAGCAAGTTCTTTTAAGTATGGAAGGCTAGAAACAAGCATTTGTCTGTCGCGTTCCAAAGATGTTCTCCAACCAGAAATTTCTTGGTCAAAAGAAATTGGGACAGCGTCTTGAAGGTGAGTACGTCCAGATTTTACAATTCCTTCGTTTTCTTTTTCAAGGCGTTTAAATGTTTCTACAAGTGTGTCAATTGCAGGAATAAGTTTATCTTCTACAACACAAACTGCAGAAATGTGAAGAGCAGTTGGGAAAGTATCGTTTGAAGATTGGCTCATATTGATGTCATCGTTTGGATGGCAAAGTTTATCTCCAGCAATTTCGTTTGCACGGTTTGCAATAACTTCGTTTGCGTTCATGTTTGACTGAGTTCCAGAACCTGTTTGCCAAACAACAAGTGGGAAGTGGTCGTTTAATTGTCCGCTAATAACTTCATCACAAGCTTTAGAAATTGCAGCTAATTTTGCATCAGTCATTTTTTCTGGTTTAAGAGCATTGTTTGAAATTGCAGCAGCTTTTTTTAAGTATCCAAATGCTTTTGTAATTTCACGTGGCATTGTTTCAATATTAACACCAATTTCAAAGTTTTCGTGGCTGCGTTGAGTTTGAGCTCCCCAGTATCTGTCTGCAGGAACTTTTACTTCACCCATTGAGTCATGTTCAATTTTATATTCCATATTGTTTCTCCTAAGTGTCATTTTCGTGTTAGACACGGAAATCCTTATTTTCAACTTGATTTTATTGATTGGATTATCGGGTCAAGCCCGATAATGACATTTTACGCGTCCGCTAATGACATAATTATTTTAGACTAGCGGGCGTTGCGGGCCGGCGCTTGAGGCCCGCTAGAAAGGGTAGCCCAAGACAATTTTTAATTGGCTTGGGCGCAGGGAAAGGCTTTTCCCTCTTATATTTTTAGAATGTTAATTGTTTAATAACATCTTTTAAGCAATCTGCACTGTGGCGAAGTTTTGCAATTTCGTCATCTGTAAGTGGTGCAATAATGCGGCTTGCAATTCCGTTGCGGCTTACAACTGCTGGAATTGAAAGACAAACATCATCAATGCCGTATTCACCGTGCATCATTGTAGAAATTGTTAAAACTGTATCTGTTTTGTACATTAAAGCTTCGCACAATGTTGCTGTTGTAACACCAATTGCATAGTTTGTACAATTTTTTGCAGCAATAATAATTCCACCAGATTTGCGGATGTAATCTTCTACGTCGTCTTTGTTGAATGAAGGAAGATTTAATCCTTTTACAGCGTCTGCATATTTTTCAACTGGAACTGAACCAATGTTAGCCAAAGACCAAGGTACAAATGATGAATCACCGTGTTCTCCGAAAACATAACCGTGAACATTTTCTTGTCCAACTTTGTATGTTTCTGCAATGCGAGCGCGGAAACGAGCTGTATCAAGCATTGTTCCTGTACCAAAGATATGATCTTCTGGAATTCCAGATGTTTTTACAAATTGATATGTTAAAATATCTACTGGGTTTGCAACAATTACGTAAAGTGCGTTTGGAGCAACTTTTGTAATTTGTGGAATAATTGATTTTGTAATATTTACGTTTGTTTGTGCCAAATCAAGACGAGATTGACCAGGTTTGCGAGCAACTCCAGAAGTCAAAACTACGATATCAGAATCTTTAGCATCTTCGTAATCTCCGTCGTGAATATAAACAGGACCAATAAAAGGAGTTCCCTGTCTAATATCCATTGCTTCACCCATTGCTCTATCTTTTGCAATGTCAATTAATACAATTTCACTTGCTAATTGTTTTAATGTTAATGCAAATGCAATTGTTGAACCAACTTGTCCTGCACCAATAATAGTAATCTTGCTTGACATATTTTTGTCTCCTAAAAATTAATGAAGTTTATTGAAAACTTTACTCAAATATAATAATTAATATTTTGTTTTTTGTTAATACTTTTTAAATTATTGTATACATTTATTAAAAATACAATTAATCTATAATAGCATATATGAAGAAAAATTTCTTATTTATTTTAGTTTTTTTTATAAATTTTTATGTTTTTTCTCAAGAATCTGTTTTGCGATATTACGGAAACAGAAATTATAATTTTGTTGAACGTTCAGATTTGCGGAAGTATGAAAATGGACGTTATGTTGGACTTGTAAGCAAAGAAGTTAGTGCTTTTATTATGCCTGTTTTTGATGGTGAAAATTATATTTATGAAGGCCATTTTTTTGTGAATCAAGAAACTGTAAAATCTATGCAGACAGTTGGATTTGGAATTAATGATTTTGTTCCTTCAAAATTTATTATTCATGATGATGGAACTTTTAAAATGTTAGAAGATCATGGATATCCAACTTTTAGAAGTTTTCCAACTTATCCAAAAGAAAAAGTGTCTGTTGGTCAATCTTGGACTGCAAAAGCTTATAGAAGTATTGATCCATTGGAAAAGGGAATCTTAACTACAATTCCAATTTATGTTCAATATACTTTTAAAGGTGAACAAAATTATAAAGGTCATGAAGTTTATTGCGTTTCTGCAATGTGGGCTACAAGGTATGCAATGGGAACTTCTTATTTAGGGTTTAATACAAACTCTAAAAACGGCCGAGTCAAGGCCTTGAGCGAAGCGTGCCTTGACCGGACGTATTATGATTTTGATGGAGACCGGGAACTTGTAAAAGCAAGTGGAAGTCACAAAGCAAATATATTAATTGATAAACATACAGGAATTACGCTTGTAATTAATGACTCTGTAGATGAAAAATTTGTTTATGCAGATGGAAATGAAGTTGCGTTTAAAGGAACAATTTCTATGTTTACAGAATATCCTCCAACTTATGAAATTGAAAAATTGCTACCAGTTATTCAAAGAGTTGCAAAACTTTCTGATGATGAAGCAAACAAATTAAAAGAAGAATCATTAGAAGATAATTTTAACGATGAAATTGCTAAAAATTTAGAAAATCAGAAAGTTGCTTCTAATCAAAGTGACAATAAATCATTCAATGAAGATGACACTGTAACTAAAATTAAGAAAAATATTGAAAAAAAAGAAAAATTAAAATCTGAAAAGGGTGATAAAGTTAATTCTGAATCAAATATTGAAGTTGAAAATACTGCTGCAGGAATAAAATTGACAATTCCAAATTTGCAATTTGAACCAGATAGCGCAATGCTTGTAAAAGGTGAATATTCTAGAATTGATGATATTTATGAAATTTTAAAAATGGTTCCTCAGGCTCAGATTTTGATTGAAGGTCATACAGCAAAAACTGGAAATGATAAAGGAGAAATGAATCTTTCTGTTGAACGTGCAAAATCAATTGCACAAGAACTTGTAAAACGAGGAATAAATGAAGGTAGATTGATTTGCAAGGGAAGCGGAAGTTCAAAACCTATTGCAGATAATTCAACTGCAGAAGGTAAAAAAATGAATAGACGTGTAGAAATTACAATTTTGAAGTGATATTTTAATACGTCCGGTCAAGGGACACTTCGTTCAAGCCCTTGACTCGGCCGTTTTTAGGGTTTGTATTAAACCCTAAATCAAAATTATGAATGAAAAAAAATGGACTGCCACGACCTAAAGGTCTCGCAGTGACAGATAATTAACATACAATTTGTCATTGGGTGATTAAGGTCTCGCAGGAAAAGATAATAAAAAAAAGGTGGTTTAGTTTTATGGAAGAATTTGTTTTTGGTGATGATTTTGAAACTGATTTAAATGAATTACTTGATATTTGCAGCGAATTTGCTCCAATTCAAAAAAATGGAAGTTTTATTGTAGATTCAGCAAAGCCTGCAATTTTAGAAATGATTAATTATGTTGTAAAAGATAATTCAGAAAGTGCTGCGTTAATTGACTGGCTTGATCAAACAGATTTTTGGGCGGCACCTGCTTCTACAAGATTCCATGGAAATGTAAAAGGCGGACTTGCTTTTCACACATTCAAAGTGATTGAACAATGTTTGATTTTTGCAAAACCAATTTTAGAAAATTTTTATAAATCCCCATTGGCAAAAGAATATAACATTTCTGTTGCAGATATTTTTATTGCAGCCTTGGCTCACGATTTTTGTAAAACAAATTTTTATGGTGTTGAATACAGAAACACAAAAGATATTTCTGGCAATTGGATAAAACAACCTTTTTACAAAACAAAAAGCGACAACAGAAATCTTGGCCACGGAAATGAATCTGTATTAATTTTATTAAAGATTTTGCCTTCATATATAAATAATCGTCCTGTTATTGAAGCAATTAGCCGCCACATGGGATTTAGCGATTTGTCTGAAAGTGAAGGGTACAATTATTCATTATTTTTGCAAAATCCTTTAGTAATACTGTTGCAATTAGCAGACCAAACAGCAGCACAATGGTTTAATGCGTAAAATTTAAGGCAAGGGACTACTTGTAGCCCTAAGTGTCAATAAAGTAGGCACAAAAAATGCGAGTATCAAGATATGTCCAACCATCATTTTCTGTATGAATGTATGTTATATCTGCACTCCATTTTTTTTTGAGCTTTTTGTAAATCTTTGAAGCTCCATATCGTCGTTTACTTTTGTAATAAATTTCACGAATATTTTCATCAAATTCAACTATTTGCTTTTTGAACTCTTCTGGATATTTTTTTTGTTTCTTCTTTCATGCTACTTCCTTTCTCTTAGAATATTATGTAGCATTTTTTATGTCTACTATGTAATGCTTCTATTACATATTCTGTTTTTTCACTTAACCATCCAGACATGTTGTGAGTACCAAATTGATCCGAAAAAACTTTATTTTCCATATTCCCCCAATTTTTAACTATTTCTAAATCGGTAAATCCGGCCCATAATAAGGAACATCTTCATGAACTTCAAAGATGCCAGTTAATGGCTTATCTGAATACTTCATGATTTTTTCACGATATTCAAATCTGGTTGCAGGATTAATAATTTCTTCTCTGCGTTTTTTAGAAAGTTCAAGGAATGGTTCTTCTTGGTCTAATCCAAGAAAGCGACGATTTAATAAACTAGCTGCTATTCCCGTTGTTGAACTACCTGTAAAGGGATCTAATATCCAATCATTTTCTTTTGTTGATGCAAGAATTATACGAGCAAGAAGTGGGAGCGGCTTTTGAGTTGGATGTTTTCCACAAGATTTTTCCCATTTTGCAATTGCCGGAAGAGACCATAAATCACGCATCTGAGTTCCACCGTTAATTTCTTTCATTAATTCGTAATTGTAATAGTGGGTAACTTTTTTATTTTTTCGTGCCCAGAGAATAAACTCTGTTGAATGAGTAAAAAATTTACATGAAAGATTTGGAGGAGGATTAGTTTTAGCCCAGGTAATACAATTCAGAATGCGAAAATTTAATTCATTTAGCATTTGTGCAACACTAAAAATATTGTGATAAGTTCCGCTTATCCAGATAGTACCATCTTCTGTAAGCTTTTCTCGGCAAAGACTTAACCACTGACGATTGAATTCGTTATCTTTTTCAAAACCTTGAGATTTGTCCCAATCTCCTTTATTTACAGAAACTTGTTTACCGCTTTGAACAGAAATGCCGCCATTTGGAAATGATATCCTAACCAATCTTTTCAAAAAATAAATTATCAGAAAACCGTTCACAAATCATTTTTGTCGCATTTTTATCTTTCTCAATTAATATACAATTACGATTTTTGTTTAAGGCTGCTATTCCTACAGCTCCACTTCCAGCAAATGAATCTAAAATAATTTCATTTTCATAAGTAACGTATTCAATGATTTCTTCACACAATGAGACAGGTAATTCGCTTTGATGTATTTTTTTTCTAACTGAAACAGGTTCTATATCAAACATTGTAGGCAGCATTTTTGAAGTTCCACTCATATAGTAATTACCTTTTAATAATGCACTCTTCTTTGAATCGAAACGCATATTTCTAGCTTTTCCTTTAGAAAATATCATTACATCTTGAGTATTTTTCGCTTTTCGTCCGGTATTGCTTACAAAATTCCCTTTTTTCCAAGTAACTTTCGAATAATAAATAAACCCACTTTTCTCTGCATACGTTTTTATTTGGTATAGATATTTATAATTATTTTCATTCTCAGCTGGAAGAATTTCAACAAGAAAACAGCCATCCTTAAGAACCCTTGATTTTTCTATAAAATCATTTAATTCGTATTGAAAGCAATCATAATCTGAAAATGAACGATTACCTCCCTTATTAGATTTTGAATCGTTCCAGGGGTGATCTGTAATTATACAATCAATTGATTTATCTTTTAGAAACGAAAGATCACGACCATCACCTTCTATTAATACACAGGTCTGTTTTCCATATATTGTTTTATAAACACCTTTCGCAATTCTTTGAAACTTTATTCCTAGGTTTTCATATATTCTTGCTCGAATTGTTTCATTTGCGCTCTCATTAAAATGAGAATAAGCATCGCTTAAAGAAAAAGAATCATCAGATTTAAAACATGAAAAAATGCGCTCTGCTAAATTTGCCATTTCTATAAAATCTCCTTGCATATTATTTCGTTTTGAGAAAAGCCAAGTTCATATATCCACGAATTATTTTTTAGAAAGATTTCTAATGCCATGTCTTTTGAATGAGCGTCCGCAAAACCCAAAATTTGAAAATTTTCACATAATGAATTATTTGGAGATAAAGTTATACCTTCACTTGTATAAAAGATGAATGATTTCATTTTTTGATCCTTGATCAAATTTTAAAATAAATCAAGTACTTTTTTTAGATTTTTCTGTAATGTCCTGGCGTTACAAATTCTATGAAACCTTTATCTCGTAAATATTGAAGCTGTTGCCGAATCTTATCTTTGATAAAATTATTTTCAGGATGTTTTACTTTTAACTCATTTTCGAAAGCGTACATTTGATTAAGTGTAAAGTTTTTTGTAGGAATTTTCTCAATACACATTAAAGTATCAAGTAGCCAACCGCGAGATTCAAGATTTGAAGTTTTTAACGATTTTGTCTTCGCATAATTTGAAATTACAGTTTCGTGTTGTATTTCAATTTGATTTTTTACAATAAAAATTTTACCAGAATCAGGTATAGATGAAATATCAATATTACAGCCTGTCCAACCAGCTCTTTGTGCATTAGGTCCAAGAGGTTTTCGTTTTATAATTATCTGAGGCGTGAAAAAGTGATTTGGAATTAAGATAAAATTGTCAACAGCATAATTCTTGTAAGTCATAAAAAAGAAATTTGGATTTCTAAAAGATGTAATTCTAGAAATCATTGTAGAATATTCACCATCTGTAATTGTTTTAGATAGTTTTCCAGAATTACTCTCTTTACTTTTCAATTCAAAATCAGCCGAACAATCTTTGCAATAAAAATCACCTGTTGGATGATTGTTTTCATATCGATTTATATATGGCTTTCCGCAAATAGGACAATATAAGTTTCTTTCGACCCAATCTTCTGTGAGAATTCTGCTTTTTTGAGAATTACTATTATAATTTTCTGCTAATTGTAAATTAAAATCAAAAGTCATTTTTTAGCGTTAGGCTATGGAGCACCGCCGTTGGCGTTCCGAAACGAAGTGAAGAAATGAGCGGTAGCGAAGTGCGGAACAGCCGACGGCTTTAGCCGGAACGCCCATATCATCAAAGAAGTCATCATTAATATCAGAGTTTTTTGGATCTGAATTGCTGGCAACTACCATAGCACCTTTATTTGATATTTCAGTTATAAAATTGCCGAGTTCAATTTGTTCTTTATCAGTGAAGCCGTTTTCTGAATATGAAGTAAAGGCAGCTGTCTGAGTCAAAGGGCGGTATGGTGGATCAATATATACGAATGTGTTAGAGTCTATGAAATCTTTACATTCTTTATAGTCACCAACTCGCATTTCTACATTCTGCAGAAGCTGTGAACAGGCTCTTAGATTTTCTTCATCACATAAAAGTGGATTTTTTGCGTTATTAAAAGGAACATTGAAAAGGCCTTTGGAATTTACTAGATAAAGACCATTAAAGCAGGTTTTATTTAGGAATATAAACAAAGCAGCTTTCTCAAGATTTTCAGCATCATTTCCATTAACTTTCAGGTCATTGTAACGCTGTCGTTTTTCATAGAAGAAAGCTTTATTTTCTTCCAATGTACGAGCTTTATAAATTGACTGGATTTCTGATAAATGAGAAATCATTCCAGAACAGTTGTTTTTAATCTGTGAATATGTGTTAATCAATTCTTTATTGATGTCATTAATAAGAACAGTTTCTGGATGCTTTGTGCTTAAAATGTCAAATAAAACAGCACCGCCTCCAACAAATGGTTCACAATATTTTTCAATTTTCTGAGGATACTTTTCACTTATTTCTTCTAGTAATTGGCTTTTCCCACCAACCCATTTAATAAACGGTTTTGCCAACATTTTTATTCCCCTCTAATTGTATATTATATATCATAAATTGGATTTTTAACAGATATTATACAATTATTATATATCTAATAAGTGAACATAAGTCAATAAAGTTGAACATAGGTCAATTAAGTAGACACAAAAATGCTACATCCTTTCTCTTAGAATATTATGTAGCATTTTCTATGTCTACTATGTTATACTAACAGCACTTTTCTACCGTAGGGCAAGGGATACGAAGGGCAGCGAAGCTGTCGACCGCAGCGAGCCTTTTTGGCGAGCGAGGACGATGAAGCGAAAGCGAAACCCGTAGCAGCCCGGTTTTTGCGTTAGCAAAAATGCCCCCATAAAATTACAACTACACTTAAAAACTTTAAATATATTAAAGTTTTTAAGTAAAACTGTATTGATTTTTTTTATGGAATTTATATAATATTATAATGTAAAAATGTAAAAAAAATAGATTTTTTTGTGAGGTTATATGGCAAAAGGTAGACCTTTAATTAATGTTGAAAGATGTAAAGGCTGCGGACTATGTATTCGCGTTTGTCCAAAAAACATCTTAGAAATGTCAAAAGAAACAAATGGTCAGGGTGTAAACTATCCTGTTTGTTCTGATGAAAGTTTATGTATTGCATGTAGTTTTTGTGCAACTATGTGTCCAGATTGTGTTATAGAAATAGAGGCTGAATAATATGGCAAATAAAATTTTAATGAAAGGAAATGAAGCAATTGGTGAAGCTGCAATTAGAGCTGGTTGTCGCTACTATTTTGCATATCCAATTACTCCACAAAATGAAATTCCAGCGTATATGGCAAAAAGACTTCCTGAAGTTGGTGGAACTTTTTTACAAGCAGAAAGTGAAATTGCAGCTATTAATATGGTAATGGGTGCAAGTGCAGCAGGTGCAAGATGTATGACATCATCATCTTCTCCTGGAATTTCATTAAAACAAGAAGGAATTTCTTATATTTCTGGTGCTGAACTTCCTGCTGTAGTTGTAAATATGATGCGTGGAGGGCCTGGACTTGGAAACATTGCTGGTGCTCAAGGAGATTATTTCCAAGCAACTCGTGGTGGTGGAAACGGTGATTATCATGTTGTTGTAATTGCTCCAGGAACTGTTCAAGAAATGGCTGACTGTACAATGAAAGCTTTTGAAATTGCAGATAAATATCGTGTTATGTGTATGATTTTAGGTGATGGTTATCTTGGTCAAATGAGTGAACCTTGTGTTTTACCTGAACCTGTAGAAAATCTTCCTGCAAAACCTTGGGCATTAACTGGTAAAACAGAAGACAGAAAGCAAAACATTTTGATGTCACTTAAATTAAGTGGTGTTGATGGTGAATTAAACGCACACACAAAAAAATTGTTTGAAAATTATGCAAAAATTCAAGATAACGAAACAATGAGCGAATCTTACATGTGCGAAGACGCTGATTTTGTTCTTGCTGCTTATGGAACTTGTGCACGTGTTTGTAAAAAAGCTGTAAAAGTTTTGCGTGAACAAGGAATTAAAGCAGGTTTATTTAGACCAATCACACTTTGGCCATTCCCTCAAAAAGAATTGGAAAAAGCTTGTGAAAATGCAAAAAAAATCCTTACTGTAGAAATGTCAATGGGTCAAATGGTTCAAGATATTAAATTGTATTCTGGCCACAAAGTTAGTGATGTTGATTTCTACGGAGAACCAGGAGGAATTATTCCTTCTGTTGATGTTATTGTAGAGAAGGTAAAAAGCTATGTCTAAAAAATACGAATTTCCAAAATCAATGAATAATGTGCCAACTCACTATTGTGGTGGTTGTGGTCATGGAATTGTTCACAAATTAATTGCTCAAGTAATTGATGAAATGAATATTCAAAGTGATGTTTTGCTTGTAGCTCCTGTAGGATGTGCTGTTTACGCTTACAATTATCTTAATGTAGATTCATGTGAAGCAGCTCATGGTCGTGCTCCAGCAGTTGCAACAGGTATGAAACGTGTTCACCCAGATAAAGTTGTAATTTCTTACCAAGGTGATGGGGACTTACTTGCAATTGGAACAGCAGAAACTGTTCACGCTGCAAACCGTGGTGAAAATATCACTGTAATTTTTATTAATAATGCAATTTATGGTATGACTGGTGGTCAAATGGCTCCAACATCTTTAGTTGGTCAAGTAACAAAAACAACACCAAATGGTCGTAATGCAGAAGAAGTTGGGTATCCTATTCGTGCTTGTGAATTAATTAACACACTTGTTGAACCAAAATACATTGAACGCTGTGCAGTTTACGATGTTAAACATATTAATCAAGCAAAAGCTGCAATTAAAAAAGCATTGACATATCAAAAAGAAGGAAAAGGTTATTCTTTTGTAGAAATTCTTTCTATGTGTCCTACAAACTGGGGTGTTGATGCAGTTACTGCTGCAGATTGGGTAAAAGAAGCAATGGAACCTTATTATCCATTGGGTGTATTTAGAGATGTTCCTGCTGGAAACATTCCTGAAGCTGCAGCTCCAACAGCTGGTGTTGTAAACAAAGCGTAATTGCACAAGGGGTAGAAAATGACAACAGAAATTATTTTTGCTGGATTTGGTGGACAAGGTGTAATTCTTGCAGGAAAAATTCTTACTCTTGCTGGAATGAATGAAGATAAATATGTTTCGCACATTCCTTCTTATGGTGCTGAAATGCGTGGTGGAACTGCAAACTGTTCGGTTATTGTTAGTGATGAAGAAGTTGCTTCACCAGTAATTGAAAAGCCAGATGTAGTTGTTGCTTTGAACAAACCTTCAATGGTAAAATTTGAAAAACAACTTAAAAAAGGCGGGCTTTTAATTTACAATTCATCATTAATTGACATAAAACCAACTCGTGATGATATTAAAACATTGGCATTGCCAGCAAACGAAATGGCTGCTGAATGTAAAAATGCTCGCGGTGCAAATATGGTTGTTTTGGGATGTCTTGCAAAAGTTATTCCTGGAATGATTAGTGGCGTAAAACCATTTGAATTTGCTTTGGACGAAGCAATTTCTGCTAGAAACAAAAAATTTAATCCAATTAACATCGCAACAATTGAAGCTGCATTTAATAAGGATTATGAGATAAAATAAATAGATTCCCGCATCAAGTGCGGGAATGACAGTTTATGTCGTGCGGGAATGACATGGAGTATTGTCATCCTCGTGCTTGACACGAGGATCTATTTATAAATATACAAAAAAAGAGGTGTAAAATGAGTGTTAAAAACAAAATTGGTGCAAAAGTAAAAATGGTTCGTGAAAACAGAAAACTTTCAATTGAAGATGTAAGCGAAAGAACTAATCTTAGTGTTGAACAAATTGCAAGCATCGAAGATGGTT
>JAFXDY010000105.1 GCA_017521105.1 Treponema sp. | reverse complement strand
GGTGCCACTTTAGCAAAAAACGACCAATCTTTTGAAGATTTTTCATCAAATTCCGAAACAA
Source organism: Treponema sp. (assembly GCA_017521105.1). GTDB lineage: Bacteria > Spirochaetota > Spirochaetia > Treponematales > Treponemataceae > Treponema_D. The sequence goes on along the minus strand of JAFXDY010000105.1, from coordinate 17,312 downwards.
AGGCCATTTTAAAACGCCTAATTTATTCGGCGGGATTTTTGCTAGTTTTAATGTACTTTAGCATGGGGCAAATGTTTGGGCTTCCGCTTCCTAAGATTTTAAGTTCGCCAGTTGCAATTGGTTTTGTTCAATTAGTTTTTTCATTAATAATTTTAATAATCAACAAAAAGTTTTTTATTACAGGATTTAAAGGATTTGTTCATTTTTCCCCAAATATGGACACTTTGGTGTGTCTTGGCTCGGGAATTTCCTTTTTTTGGAGCCTTTTTTTGCTAATTTTGATGATTTTTGGCAAATCTTTTGGCGGACACAAAATTACAACTCACGACTTGTATTTTGAATCTGCAGCTATGATTTTGGTGTTGATTTCTGTGGGAAAACTTTTGGAATCAATTTCAAAGGGAAAAACAACAGACGCATTAAAATCATTAATAAAACTTTCGCCACAAACTGCAACAATCATTCAAAATCAAAAAGAAGTTTCTGTGGCTGTAGAAAATGTAAAAATTGATGATATTTTTGTTGTAAAACCTGGAGAATTAATTCCAGTGGACGGAATTGTGATAGAAGGTTCTTCTACAATTGATGAATCGGCTTTAACTGGAGAAAGTCTTCCTGTAGAAAAAGAAATTGGCTGTAATGTAAGCAGCGGAACTTTAAATCAAAGTGGATTTTTAAAATGTAAAGCCACAAAAGTTGGAAAAGACACAACAATCAACAAAATTATTCAACTTGTAAGCGATGCGTCTTCTTCAAAAGCACCAATTGCAAAAATTGCAGATAAAGTTAGTGGTATTTTTGTTCCATCGGTAATTGTAATTGCAATTATTACTTTTGTAATTTGGATTTTAGTTGGACAAACTGTAGATTTTGCTTTGGCTCGTGGAATTAGCGTTTTGGTAATTAGTTGTCCTTGTGCGTTGGGATTAGCAACTCCTGTGGCAATTATGGTTGGAAACGGAAAAGGTGCAAAAAACGGAATTTTATTCAAAACAGCTCAAAGTTTGGAAACTGCGGGAAAAATTAATACTGTTGTTTTTGATAAAACTGGAACAATTACAAACGGAACTCCTGTTGTAACAGATTTTGTTCCTTCTTCAAGTCTTACAGAAAATCAACTTTTGCAAATTGCATTAAACTTAGAAATTAAAAGTGAACATCCTTTGGCAAAAGCAATTGTAAAAAATGCCGAAGAAAAAAATCTTGTGGCACAAAACATAGAAAATTTTAAATCTTTTGGTGGAAAAGGAATTTCTGGCTCTTTTGAAAATTCTGAATATGTTGCTGGAAAATGGGATTTTGTTTCTACTAAAATTGTAAAAAAAATTAACCCGGAAGTTTCGGAAATTCACAATAAATGCGAAAAACTTGCAGCAAAAGGAAAAACTCCCCTTTATTTTGTAAAAGATGGCGATTTGCTTGGGGCAATTCTTGTGGCAGACACAATCAAAAATGATAGCAAAAAAGCAATTTCAGTTCTTAAACAAATGAATATAAACGTTGTTATGCTCACTGGGGATAATCCAATTACTGCAAAGGAAATTGCCAGCCAAGTTGGAATTGAAAACGTAGTTGCAAATATTTTGCCAGAGGAAAAAGCAAATCAAGTTTCAAAACTTTCTGAAAATTCAAAAGTTGCTATGGTTGGAGACGGAATTAATGACGCTCCAGCACTTGCCACTGCTTATTGTGGAATTGCTGTTGGTGCTGGAACAGATGTTGCAATTGATGCCGCCGACATTGTTTTAATGAAAAACACACTTTTAGATGTTCCTGCGGCAATCACTTTGAGCAAAAAAACTTTAAGAAACATAAAACAAAATTTATTCTGGGCATTTATTTACAACATAATTTGCATTCCCTTGGCAGCCGGTTGCTTATTTTTACCATTTGGAATAATATTGAACCCAATGATTGGCGCCGCCGCAATGAGCCTAAGCAGTTTTTGCGTAGTAACAAATTCGTTAAGATTGAACTTTGCAAAAATTTATTAGAACCAAAACATTGTAATCACGCGGATGCGTGCGACTCATTGCGAGCGTAGCGAAGCAATCTAGTAATTGAAGCTGCAAACACTGGACTGCCACGCCTTCTAGCGAAGTCTCGCAGTGACGTGTAATCTGCGTCAAAGACAGTTCGAAACCCATCCTGTCTATAAAAAAAACTAGGAGAACATTCATGATTTTTCAGAATGAAATTATTTTACTTTTGTCCGTTGTTGTTTTATTTGGCGGACTTGTGGCCACTTTTCGCTTTTTTGGAAAAGATGGAATCTACTGTTGGAATGTCATTTGTACAATCGCAGCAAACATTGAAGTGTTAATTTTAGTAGACGCTTTTGGCATGGAAATGACATTGGGAAACGTAATTTTTGCTTCAACCTTTCTTGCCACCGATATTTGCAGCGAACTATACGGAAAAAAAGAAGCTTCAAAATGCGTAAAACTAGGACTTCTTACAAACGTTGTCTTTATTTTAATTTCCCAATCTTGGTTTTTGTATAATCCTTCGCAAAACGACACCTTTGCTCCAGCAATCAAAACAATTTTTTCTAACACACCCCGTGTTATGCTAGCAAGCCTTTCTGCATACGCCATTAGCCAACTTTACGACGTTTGGTCATATCACTTTTTGTGGAACATAACAGAAAAAAAATCAAACTCAAAAACACGTTTTCTTTGGATTCGCAACAATGTTTCAACCTTAGTTGCACAATTTATAAACACAGTTTTGTTTAATGTTGTAGCCTTTTACGGCGTTTTCCCAACAAAAACTTTAATTTCTGCAATTTTTGGGGGCTATTTAATCTACGTTTTTACATCAATTTTGGACACACCATTTTTGTATTTGGCAAGAAAAATTGGGAAAAAAACGAAATAATACAATTCAAAAGCATTTACTCTTTTGCAACAACAAAATGTGCAAATACAAGTTTGAGTGTGTTTATGTTTTTGCAACCAAAATATTCTAAAATAAAACTTGTTTCTTTTTTTACAAGAGAGGTTGAAAGATTTTCTTTTTGCGATATTTGACCATAAGATTTATTTTTTACAATGATTTCATACAAAATGTTTATTCGACGTTCTGACAAATCAAAATCTTTTAGATGAACTGTTTGGCCTGGTTCGGGAAGTTTTATTGTTGGAGAGATAAATGCTTTGTAATTTATTAAAGGAATTTCGCTTTTTACTTTTTCCATAAAAAGCTTGTATAAAAAAATAAATGCAGCCCCACTAAAAATAGTTATTCCAAGAGCAACTAAAAAATGATCAATTCCAAAAGGGATGCTTCCACATAAAACAAAAATATAAACAATATAAAAAATCAAGAAATGTATTTTTTGATTTTTTGTTGCCAAAGAAGAATTAATAGAAAAAATAATTAAAAATAAAGAAAACAGAAAAACACTAAGACCAACGTATCCCATAAAAGAAGTCATTACAGATTGAATAATTAATACCGCATATTGAAAAAAAATTGTTTTTGGAAAAATCAGTACAAGTACACAAATAATACACGAAATAACATTTACAACAGGAATAGTAATTTGTGGTTGTGGAATAAAACTAATTGACATTAATGGGCTTAAAACAAAAATATTACAAAAAAAAGATAAAAACGATAAAAGAAACCCGCCAAAAGCCAAAAATTGTATGGGTAAAAAACGTTTAAAAATGCTAACTTTTTCCATTTAAATATTCTCTAAAAACAATTTTTGTTTGTCAATAGAAAATGATGTTTTCTTAAAAAAATAACCAAGGTTATTTTGCGTAACTTCGGTTACTTTTGCAAAAAAGAGGTTTACAAGTAGGGAAAAAGTTTAGATAATACGTCTGGTCAAGGCACGCTTTGCTCGAGGCCTTGACTCGTCCGTTTTTAGGGTTTTTATTAAACCCTAAATATGAAAAAGATGCCCTTTATAAATTGAAAGGCATCTTTTATAGGAATCATTTATGAAAAAAATTATATATTTTACACAAATTTTTATGTTTCTTTTTATTAGTTGCAAAAGTAGTAACTATAATAAGATTATGCAAAAAGCAAAAAACTATCAGTGGCATAATAATATGACTGAAGCTCAAAAAACTTTAAAACTTACAGAAAAAGCTATTAAGAATAGTCCAAAAGTTTGGGATGCATATTCTTTAGAAATTGCTGTTTATTCTACTTGGAATCACAAAAGTAAGGATTTTTCTAATAATTTTGAAGGATTAAAATCCGTATACGAAAAATGGATTAATAATAAAAACGAATTAAATACTTTGCAAAAACTTGGATATGCAAACACACTTTATTGTCTTAATGATATAAATAATGCAAATATCCTTTATTCTCAAATTATTGAATATTATAAAAATAACAAACAATTCTTACAGAAAAATGAAAGAGAATATGTCTGTTACATAATTTCAAACATAATGTTATACAATATTGATGAAAACGTTTTTAATTCAATAAAATTAGACTTATATGACGAAACTGGTATTAACACTTATCTTATTAGAGAAATCAATAATCTAGAAACAACAAACAAAAAAGAATTTGCAGAAAGATTTTGCACTTCTTAACAATTCAATACATATTTTATAAAAGAACACCTTTTATGGAGAGGAAATTAATGAAAAAAAAATGTCTAATTACAATTCTACTTGCCATTTTTATGAGTTATTTATCATTTTCTAATGAAAATAAGATTATATTTTCTCTGGATACTCAAATTTCGGAAGTAATAGAATTGTTGGGTGAACCAAGAGAAATGAAAATTGAAGAGTATCCCAAACATGATTATGATTCAATTTGTTACTTTTATGATTCATTAAATATATACAGATATAGAATTTCCAAAGGATTATATTTAATAAGATTGAAATCAAATAAATACCAAATTCAAATTGATAATAAAATAATAACTTGTGGTCTTTCAAAAACTGAAATAGATAAGTTATTTAATAACGGTACAATTGATGGTCATGATACTCAAGGAAATACATTTTATTATTATGGTTTAACAAACCTAAGAGAGCTTCGTATTCTTTATGACAAAAATCATAAAGCAATACGAATAGATTATGGTTATTCTAACCCATAGTTTACCCTTTCTTAAAAAAATAACCAAGGTTATTTTGCGTAACTTCGGTTACTTTTTCGTTTTTAGGGTTTACAAGTAGGAAAAAAGTTTAGAAAATATTGAAATCCTTTGTTAAAGGAAAAAGCCCACTCTTTTGCAACAACAAAGAAAATTGAATAAAAAGAGAGGTAAAACAATGGAAGCTCTTGATATAAACAGGGATGGTAAAATTGATTATGTTAGATAAAAAGAAGATATTTTTGTTTTATTTCTTATGTAGTTTTATTTTAGTTTATGCAGAGGACAATTATTCTACAAATTATAAAACACTAACCATAAACAAAAAAGAAAGTCAAAATTTCATAATTGAAAAGGAAGTTTTTGGAAAATATGAAGGAATAACAACGTTAGGCCTTTCAAGATTGGAAAATGGAATTGCTTTTCTGGAATGCTATTATAGAATAGGCGAAGATAATATATGCCTTGGAATTAGTGCTAATACAAACCTAGCTGATGAAACTCTTTTATTTTTGAATACTCAAAAAGAATGTGGTACAAAATGTAGAGTATATCTTGGAAAACCAGAAGAAAAACAAATTTTCTATGCCTGGGAACCAAGTAAAGAAATCATTACTAATAATGAAAAAGTAAAAATTGAAATAATCACTAACAAAAAAAAGTATGTTATTTTTGTAAAAAAAGATATAAAGGAACTTGAAGTAACTTCAGATGGTTTTTCAAAATTTAAAGCAATAAAAGGTACGGAAAACCTTCCTAATCTTATGTCTTTAAAATTATGGGGTTTTAATTATTAAAATTCTCTTTAGACACAGATACATCTTATCAACTTGTGTTTATGTTAGAAAATAATTGAGCTATATTCTTCGTTGAAAATATAGGAATAAATCTTAATAAAGGAGAACATGATGAAAAAATGTTTAATTTTGTATCTATTTATTTTATTTACAACAAATTTATTTGCGAATGGGAAAACTGAAAATTTAATAAGAATAATTGAAAATTCAGATTTGTGGTGTTTTGATAAAGAGCAAGCAATTAAAGAAGGAAAAACTTATATAAAACTTACTTATCAAACAGCAACTGACTTTAGAAATGAGACTCGAAACAATTTAAATTCAGATTTGTATCCCAACAAAAAAAAGATGTCTTATGACGACCTAAAAACAGTTTTCAAATCTTGTAATAGTTTGATGTTTGGACGTTCCTATTCAACTGTTGGAGAGTATTCTTGGGTAGAAGGGAAGAATCTTTCATATTCGGTACAATATACTCAAATACAAACTGGACGCCCTATAGATGGTGCAGGAACTTATGTAATACGCGTTTTTTTCGATGACAGCGTATTGACAATTTTACTAGAAGATGTAACCGAAAATATTGAACAAAATGCAGACTACGATGCACTAAGTGACTTATTATTTTACAAAAATGGACAATTACTTGATAAAAACAAAGGACTAGAGAGAACAAAAGGTTATTATTGGAAAGATGAAGAAAGTATAAAAACTTTTAATCGTTTATTACAAAATAAAAATTCATTATTACCAGAATCTGCAAAAAGACTTCAAGAAGGGTTATTATTTCTTAAAGATATTTTGAATAATTATTGATTAAAATCCTTTGTTAAATGAAAAAGCCCACTCTTTGCAGCAACAAAGAATGGGAAAAGGTAAACAGCACTTGCCAAAATACCCAAAAAACCCAACAATAACCAATTAAAAATGGAAGAAAAACGAGCTACATTTACTGTATTGCTACGTTCAAAAAAAACTCGCAATGACAAATACGTCCGGTCAAGGCACGCTTTGCTCAAGGCCTTGACTCGGCCGTTTTTAGGAGTTGTATTAACTCCTAAATCAAAACCATTTTATCAGACTTTTTATTTATTTTTCTATTGACCAATATATCGAGTGGTGATATAACTTAAGTATAACATATCGTATAACGATATATTACAAATCGATATAATAAAAAAGGAGATGGATAACATAAATGGAAAAACAAGAACCACTTACAGAAAGTTATTTTTTCATTTTGCTTTGCTTATACAACGAAGATTTACACGGTTATGGCATTATGCAAAAAGCAAAAAATCTGTCTAACGGTAAAATTTCAATTGGAGCTGGAACAATGTACGGTGCAACTAGCAATATGATGAAAAAAAACTGGATTCAAGAAATTGAAAATGAAGAAAAAGACGAAAGAGGAAAACGCCTTTACAGACTAACAGAAACTGGAAAAACTGCTTTAAAACAAGAACTTCAAAGACTAGAAAATCTTGTTTCTACAGCAAAATCAATTATGTAAAAATGGACAGCCACAACCTACGTCGGTTAAAAAATGGACCTACAAAATAATCAGGAGAAAAAAATGGGAAAATTAATTAAAAAATCAACATGCTACCCTCTTTGGGAATCACAAAACGAAGTAAGAGATTTAAACATTGCTTCAAAAAATGGACTTCAACTTGTAAAAGGAAAAGCTTTTTCATGGATTTTGGAAGAAGATAAATCTGTAAGATACACATATCAAATTGATTTTTATCCAAAAGCAAAAGAAGATTCTCGCTACAAAGAAACTTTTGCAGAAATGGGTTGGGAATACATAAGTTCAACTTTTAATGGATGGCATTATTTTAGAAAACCTTACGAAGAAGGTGATCAACTTGAAACTGGCGAAGTTGTAGAATCTAAACGCATTTATACAGATAAAGAATCATACAACGAAATGGAAAAAAGATGGCAAAATCTTGGTCGCCTTTTGTGCATTGTTTGCTTTCTTTTTGGAATAAATTATGCTGCTTTGTCTTCAAAAGAACCTGCTTTTCTTGGATTTTCTTTTTCTTTCTTGTTTTTTGGACTTTTCATTTTTACTTCAATTCAAAACTACAAAAAGAAATCTGAAAACGAAAATTATGTTCCAAAATTTCAAATCCCATTCAAAATTGCTTTACCTGTTTATTTTATACTTTTTATTTTATCGTTTGTAGTTGGATTTATTAAATAACAAAAACTCTTAATTGCGGATAAATGGCATGTTTTTTTGCATGCCACCGCAGTTGATAGTAAATTTTCTACATTGTTTTTTCCTTCTATTTCCTATATCATACAAATTATGAAGAACAAAGAACGAAACGAACTTGCGGTTTGTGGGTTTGCAACTGTAAAAAAATTGGAAAAAAATCATCCGGAAAAGATTTCGCGGCTTTATTTTACAGAGGAAAAAGCTCCTCTTTTTGGTGGATTGTGTAAAAAGCTTGCCAAAAATCACGGGATTTACAATAAAGTTGAAGCAAAAGATTTGGAAAAATTAAGTGGAACTGTTCATCACCAAGGTGTTGTTGCAATGATTCAATCTCCAAGAATTCAGGAATTGGATTCTGATATTACAGATTCTTGGGCAAAAAATGGCGAAAATGCTGTGCTTTTTGACAGAATTGGGAATGCAAATAATTTTGGTGCCATTGTGCGTAGTGCCGCATTTTTTGGAATTAAAAACATAATTATTCCTTTGGACGAAGCTCAAAGTACAATTACAACTTCTTCGTATCGTGTGGCAGAAGGCGGAATGGAATATGTAAATATTTTTAGTGTTCGTTCTACAGCTAGACTTTTGGAAGCCTTAAAAGGCAAAATGATTCGTGTGGGAACAAGCCTTGAAGCAAAACAAACTGTAAAAGAATTTGCACTGGCTCAGAAAAATCAGAAAAAACCATATCTTATAATTTTAGGAAACGAAGAACACGGAATTAGCGATGTTGTTCAAAAAAATTGTGATGAATTGGTAATTATTCCTTGGGGCGGAATGAATGCTGGTGTAAAAGAAAGTCTTGTGGACAGTTTGAATGTTGCACAAGCTGCCAGTGTAATTTTTTACGAATTAATGAATTAAAATGCGCAAGAGGTATGGAGCTACGCCGAACAAGCTTTGCTTGTGAAGGCGGCCACCTTGTGAGTTTGCTTGCAAACGAAAGCCCGCGTTCAGCGGGCGGCAAGGGGCTGACCGTAAGGGAATAGCGGAACACCTCGGTAAAAAAAGGTTGTCAAACAAGTATTGTAGACAACCTTTTTTTATGCGCCCAAAATATTAAACTAAAGCAAACTTTCCAAATCGATTTCAGCGGCAACACAAGGTGTAGAAATATTCCAGTTTTCCAAAACTTGTGGATGGATTTCGCCGAATGTACCAACAATTTCGCCGTTTACCAAAATTCCAGCCTGACGACCAACAATAAATCTTGGGTCTTGTGTTTCCACAACTTTGTATTCGTGGTCAAGGAAGTAAAGCAAACTAGAAACTTCAGAAGCAAGGCTGTTATAGTTTGCGTTTGCACTTGCTGTCATAAAGCCAATGTGTTGGCGTGTAATTGTTCCTGTGTTTTCGTCATCTTTAAGATATGCAACTTTACCAATTTCAAAAATTTTGTGTGGATACATTGCATTTGCACTTCCTGCTTCGGCTCTACAAAGTGAAGAAAGAATATCTGAACGAATAAATTGATAGTTTTCGCTCATTGGGTTTGCAATTTCAATTACTTTTGAACCGTCAATTAACATGTTGTCGATGTAATCTTTTTTGCTACCAACGTAGTTAAAAATCATTTCTTGGTATCCAAGTCCAACCATTAAAGTTTTTGCTTTACGGCTAAATTCTGTAATTGGAAGCAAACGACCAACTGTAAAATCTTGTGGTGTTCTTGGAGCAAATGCACTAACATTGCAACCAATCATAACATCTTCAATAATATCAACTTCGTGGAGGAAGTCGTTTCTGTAAGGTGCAGGACTAAGTTCAATTTGGTCACCGTTGATTTTTACTGTAGAACCCATGCGAACTAAAGCGTCTTCAACAGTTTTCATGTCAAAGTCTGAACCTAAAAGTTTATTTACTGCTTGCAAAGTTGTTTTTGTTGATTTTTGGAAGTAGTAAGGAACCATAATGTCCTTTCCAAGTCCTGTATCGTAAGGATGTTTTACCAAAATTGGTTTAATTTCGTATCCTTGGTCAGCAAAATCACAAGCTACAATGTTTGCAGAAAGAATAAGGTTTTCAATGTTATCGCCAGTAAGTTCAACCATTAAATCTTTGTCGCCAACTTGAACAGCACCTAAAGTTGCCGAGTTGATAATTGGTGCCATAGACATAACTTCGCCTTTTGCATCAGACAAAAGTGGGAATTTTTTGCAATCTGCCAAAATCCAACCAAAGTCTTTTCCTTTTGGATGGTCTGTTAAAATTTGACGACATGTCATTGGTGCGTCACATGCAAGTGGCACAAAAGAAGTTTTATCTGGATCAACTGCGTGATATTTTACTGGGAATTCAATTTGATCTACGCGGTAAAGCCCCATAGAAATTGATTTTCTTTTGCGACCAAAGTTCCAAGCCAATTTTTCTTGTGTTTGAATAATATCTTTAAGCATTGGATCGTCAATTGGTTTTCCACAAATCATAAAAGCAACCATGTAAGGACGAACGTCTTTTACTTCTGGATCAACTTCTACAATACGATTTTCGTAATTGTTGTTTCCGTTATTTGCCATAATTTTTGCATAATCTACAGTTTTTCCGCCTTCGTGAATTTTAATTTGGCGAGCAACACCATTTGTAGACCACAAATCTGGACGGTTTGTATCGTTTAATTCAATTTTTACAACACGTTCATCTTCGCTCATGCTCATATCTGGTTTTTCATCAAGTTCAGCTTTTGCACAAGGAAGCAAATCTTCTAAAGCATCATAAGTATATTTTTTTCCAATAGCATTAAAAAATAATTTTTCATTACATTCGATTTTTGGCATTTTTTTATCCTCAAATTCCACCACTGGCAGAATAAAAATTTAGATAAATAATTATAGTTTATTCTATTAATAAATTCAATTTGTTTGAGGAATTTGTTTTGATGATTTTAATTTGACTTATAGAATCAATGTTCCGTAATACTTATCTAAAATGATTTCTGGTTTATAAGAAAGTTTTGCTTTTCTAAGCCCTTCAATTCCCAAGTCTTCTTCACGATTTATATACTTAAAATTTTTACATTCCTTTGCAAAAAGATTATTTATCATTGCATAGCCACCATCTTTTGCTGCATCTGCCAAACATTTTTCAAAGTGAATATCTATTACTTCTTCAGAAATTTTGCTTGCCAATGTTATTGCACGAGGTTTTTCATTTATGTATAAAATTCCTCCAAAAAAATCAAAAGAAGATAGATGATTTATGGCAAATTCTATTGATTTACTTTCGTGGCACACAGAATTATCAACATTTCCAGATAATTCACACAACCATTTTTTTGCAACTTTTAAAAAATCTTCTTTAATTTGTGGTGTCAAAGTTGAATAATCAAAATATACAAAATTGTAATTTTTGTTTTTCTTTATAAATTTTGAAACATGATTTCTTTTTTTTTGATATTCTGAACCAGGTAAATCTGCCAAATCTGATTGCAAATAAAGATAATCACTGTCGTCTCTGTTTGTTTTCCATTCCACAGAAAGTCCTTTTTTTGCTAAAAATTCATCAAAAAGATTTTTTTGTTCTTCGGTAAAATAACAAAAATCAATGGAATTTTGTTCTTTTTTCTTGATTTCTTTAAAAAAAACTTCGAATTTATCTTCAATTTTGTGATTTTTTGAAAGTAAAATTGGAAACCCATAACCTTTTATGCTTTCTGCAAAATCGTATTTTCTAAACAAAATTTCTTCTTTTTGGAAGAATGATGTGTTCAAGCTTTCTTTTAGTAAATATAAATTTGCTAAAGAACTGTCACAACCTGTTAAATATTTTGTGTTGATTTTATCTTTTATTTGTTCAAATTCGTTCAAGTGCATAATCATAAATTAATATTTTTTTTTGATTCTTTCAAGTTTGAGTTTTTTATGTTTAGGATCTGTCTATATTTTTTATTTCATACAATAGAATAAAATCCTACAAAGTGATATTCTATCATCATGAAAATTTCAGAAGTGATTCAAAAATCTAGAAAAATCGTAATTAAAATTGGTTCAAATACTCTTGCTAAAGAAGATGGAACTCAAAACACAGAATTTATGCAAAATTTTGCTCGTCAATGTAGCAACTTAATTAAACAAGGCAAACAGATTGTTTTGGTTTCTTCTGGAGCACAAGTTGCGGGAGTTTCTACAACAAAAGAATGGGCGCGCAAAAAAGATGTTCATTATCGTCAGGCACTTTGTTCAATTGGACAAGTTGAATTAATGCATCAGTGGCGAAAAGCTTTTGCTATGGAAAATCTTCACATTGGGCAACTTTTACTTACAAAAGACGATTTTGAAAACGAACATCGCTCACTAAACATTAGAAATACGCTTTTTACACTTGTTGATGAAGGCGTTGTTCCAATTATAAACGAAAATGACAGCGTTAGTTTTGACGAAATTAAAATTGGAGATAACGACAATCTTTCGGCATTAACCGCAATTCTTTGGAGTGCAGATTTATTGATTTTGTTCACCGACGAAAACGGAATTTACACAGATAATCCAAAAACAAATAAAGACGCAAAATTAATTGAAGTTGTTGAATCTATTCCTGAACTTAGAAAATCAATTAAAATTGGCGAAACAAATGCTTTTGGAACTGGCGGAATTGAAACAAAAATTCAAGCAGCCGAAAAAACAACTGTTTACGGAATCCCAATGATTTTGGCAAACGGAAGAGTTGAAAATTCCCTTGAAGATTTAACAAAAGATTCTGCAAAAGGCACATTATTTTTGGGTGAATAGTCTATAACACGGAGGCATTTATATGGATATTAATACAAAAATTTCCTGCATTGGAACTGGCGCAATGGGCGGTGCAATTATTGGTGCACTGGCAAAAAAATATAAAAATATTTCTGTTACAGACAAAAACACTGCCTTTGGAAAATCTTTTGCAGAAAAAAACAATTGTACTTTTATAGAAAAGAATGCAGATGTAATTAAAGATTCAAAATACATTTTTATTGCAGTAAAACCTCAGTTTTTAGATGAAGTTTTTGCAGAAATTGCTTCAAAAATTACAGAAAATCAAGTTGTAATTTCTATGGCAGCCGGCGTAAAAATTGAAAAATTAAACACTTTTGCTCCAAAAGCCAGATTCATTCGCATAATGCCAAATGTTTGTGCTTCAATTCAAGAATCAATGATTTCTGTTTGTTGCAATTCAAATATCAAAGCGGAAGAATTAAACGAAGCTAAAGAACTTTTAAGTGAATGTGGCATTGTAGAAGAAGTTCCAGAAAAACTAATGGATTGTGTAACAGCCGTTAGTGGTTCGGGACCAGCTTTTGTGTTTATGTTCATAGAAGCAATTGCAGATGCGGCAGTTCGTTGTGGAATGCCAAGACAACAAGCTTACACTTATGCAGCCCAAACAGTAAAAGGTTCAGCTGAACTTGTTTTACAAACAAAAAAACATCCAGCCGAATTAAAAGATATGGTTTGTTCACCAGCAGGCACAACAATTGAAGGCGTTTCTGTTTTGGAAGAAAACGGATTCCGCAACGCAGTTATAAAAGCAATCTGCGCTGCAAACCAAAAATCAATTGATTTAGGAAAATAAAAACACCTTTTTACAACGCATTATAATTGTCTACAATTTTATCTTTCATACTCAAGAAAATATCTACAAGAAGAGGATCAAAGTCTTGTCCTCTTCCGTTTTCTATAATTTCAAAACATTGATTTAAAGGCATAGCATCTCTATAACAACGCTTTTCAGAAACCGCATCAAAAACATCTGCAATTGCCATAATTCTTGCACACAACGGAATTTTGTCTTCTTTTAATCCTTTTGGGTATCCTTTTCCATTCCATTTTTCATGATGATATTTTGCAACTTCATAAGCCACTCTTAAATATGAATGATTATTCATACGCACAAAAGTTTCTTTAATAATTTTTCCACCATCAACAGTATGTTGTTTTATAATGTCAAATTCTTCGGGAGTTAATTTTCCTGGTTTTTGCAAAATCACATCTGGAACAGCAATTTTTCCAATGTCATGCATTGGTGCTGCTTGATACAAATTGTCCAAATATTCATCTGTTAGAATTTCTGAAAAATATCCACGTTTTTTTAATTCTTCCGCTAATAATTTTACATAAGTTGATGTTCTTTTAATATGTCCACCAGTACTACCATCTTTATTTTCAACCAAAGTGGCAAATCCAATAACCATTTCTTTATGATTTCTTTTTAGAATTTTTTCGGCACTAAATAATTTCATCAAAAGGGCTGCTGTTCTTTTAGAAAGCATTGCAGAAATTGAACCCATTGCCATCACTAAAATCCCTCTTGGTATAATTGAAAAAACTATTACATTGTATAACTGCACAAAGTTTTTATCTTGAACAGTATCAAAATAAAAAGCTGCCAATTGCCCAACAGTAACTCCAAATACAGTTAGAATTGTCGTAAAAAGACTTAATCTTTTTGAAAAATACAAACTACAAACTGCTATTGGAAACACATAAAAAACAACTACATGATAGGTCAATGTTGCACTAAGTAAAGACATAATTGCTACTGCAACAAAAATATTAACAAATTTTATAAAAACATACTTTTCGCGACAAAATTTCAATAAAATTGTAGGCAAAAATAACAAAATTGAACCTGCAATATAAGAAATCAGCATTACAGTTTGATCAACAACAAAAACACCAATTACATTTAATAAAAATAATACAGTAAAAAAGACAAAAGTAATTCTCATTACTTTAGCAACAACATAATTTGCCTGTTTTTCGTTTTCAATTAAAATTTTTTCTTTATTAGCCATAAAAACCTTCCGAAACAAAAATTTACTCTCACCTAAAAGGTCTAAAACCTTAATCAAAAACTTTATTTATAACCCTTTTATTCTACTACATCTTTTAATTTTTGACACTTTTTTTTTATTAATACATAAAAAAATCAATTAAAAATCGCTCCAAAAAAATTTAAGAATTAAGCCACAACCCCAGAATAATAAATGAAAAAAGCAGCATAAAAAGATTAAAATTATTGCAGATTATTCAAATTAACTGATATAATAAAGAATATGAAAGATACATCTGTAAAAACAATTGGAATTTTAACTTCTGGTGGAGATGCTCCTGGCTTAAACGCCGCAATTAGAGCATTATGTTTAACTGGAAAAAACAAATATAATATGAAATTCATTGGATTTCATAACGGGTATCAAGGTTTAATTGATAACGACACAATCAAACTAGATTCAGAAACTGTTCAAAACCTTTATAATCAAGGTGGAACTTTTTTAGGAACATCTCGCGTAAAACCTTTTAAAAATCCTGTGCCAAACCCAAAAACAGGACTTTTGCCAGTAGAAGCAATCAAAGAAACTTTCAAAAAAAATAAACTTGATGCTTTGGTTTGTCTTGGAGGAAACGGAACAAACACCACCGCTTCCCTTTTATTCGACGCTGGTTTTAACGTAATTGGACTTCCAAAAACAATAGACAACGACATTCTTGGCACAGACGAAACTTTTGGTTTTCAGTCTGCAATTGAAGTTGCCACAGCAGGCCTTGAATCAATTAGAACAACTGCTCGTAGCCACAGTCGCATTATGGTTGTAGAAATTATGGGACACAAAGTTGGGTGGCTTGGTCTTTATTCTGGAATTGCCGCAAACGCAGATGTTATCCTTCTTCCAGAAATTCCATACAATATCAAAAAACTTTCTGCTTCAATCAAGAAAAAACTTTCTAACGGCCAAAATTACTTAATTGTAGCTTGTTCAGAAGGTGCATTAAACGAAGATGAAGCAAAACTTTCTAAAAAAGAATTCAAAAAAGCTCGGGAAGCAATGACACAATCAGTTGCTTACAGGGTTGCAAAAGAAATAGAAGCCGAAACTGGTTATGAAACTCGCACATCTGTTTTGGGCTACACACAACGTGGCGGAAACCCAAATCCTTACGACATCCTTTTAGCAACAAAAATTGGAAACGCAGCCGCAGATTATCTTGCTCAAAAGAAATTCGGTAATTTAATTGCCATAAAAGACGGAAAAATTGCCACAACACCACTTTCCGCTGTTGCCGGCCAAATTAAACCAATTTCTAAAGACGAACCAATGGTTCAAGCAGCTCGCGACCTAGGAATTTGCTTTGGAGACTAACAGCACAACTCAATCACAAGGTTCTCTAAAATGCAACCATTGCCCAGAATGTTTAGGTTTTGGCTGCATTGGTGAACTTCCAGGCCTTGGCGGTGTTTTTCAAAATAAAAATTTTCAATTAAACTGCCAAGCTTGGAAAGACCTCCAAAACCTTGCAAATCAAAACAATACAATTTCTCAAATAAAAAATATTCAAGTTTTGCCTTCCATGGTAAGGTGCGGGCCCGTAACAGGTGCCCAAGAAAACATTGGCTACAACAACGAAGAAGATTTTTATTTTCCATATTTAAACAATGCCGCAAAAAACAACATTGGAATTTGTGTTGGGGACGGGTACCCAGACCACAAATTACACTATGGCGTAAATGCCATGAAAAAAATTGCCACACAATTTCCACAAAAAAAAGCTGCATTTTTTCTAAAACCATATCCACAAGAAAAACTTTTTCAAAGAATTGACCTTGTTTTGCCCCACGCCGAATACATTGGAATTGACATTGATTCTTACAACATTGTTACAATGCGAAACTTGGTGAACTTGGAACAAAAAACTGCCGAACAGCTTTTACAAATCAAAAACAAAATAAATGTGCCATTTGTAATAAAAGGGGTTTTTACCCAAAAAGATTTAGAACTTGTTCAAAAAGTGCAGCCCGATGTAGTTTACATTTCAAATCACGGTGGCCGCGTAGAAACAGAAATTGGAAGTTCTGCCGATTTTCTTGTAAAAAATGCACAATTGCTAAAAAACTATTGCAAAGAAATCTGGATTGACGGCGGAATTCGTTCAAAACTAGACATTCAAACAGCAATTTTTTACGGCGCTTCCCAAGTGATTATGGCTCGCCCATTCATTCACGCAACTTTTAATAATACAGATTATTCTTCACTTTTTAATTAGGGCAGCTTTTTGGACACAAAGTTCCTTTGTATCCAAAAAACAGGCTTTCCGCCCTTCCCTAACGGTCATCCTCCTGTCGCAAGCTGAACGCTTGCTAACAAGTTTTTTCGTTTCACTCAAAACTTGCAGGATGGACGCCTTCGGCGGGGCTCCAATCCTTGCCGCTTTTTTCCTCGGGCTTG